>NZ_JAAGMH010000078.1:0-139647 GCF_010548505.1 Streptomyces sp. SID14515
CGGCGCCGCGCCGGCTGCGCCGCCGGGGCAGGCCGGCCGTCGTCGGGGCGGGCACGCCGGCCGGCTCGGGGGCGTCGTCGCGTACGCCTGCCGGGGGGACGGCGGGCACGACGGGCTCGGCCGGTTCGATCGAGGAGCGGCGGTGTGCGGCGGGCCTCGGCAGCGGGTCGGTCAGCAGCCGGAACGGTACGAACATCACGGCCCGTGTGCCGCCGTACGCCGAAGACCCGCTCAGCTCCACGTTGAAGCCCAGCTCCCGGCTCCAGCGCCCGACGGACGCCAGGCCGAGCCGGGGCACCGCACCCAGGCGGGTCAGGTCCAGGTCGTCGCGAAGATGGCCGAGGGCCTGGTGCAGGACGTCCGGCGGCATCCCGAGCCCGGCGTCGTCGATCTCGATGACCGCACCGGAGCCCACCTCCCGCACGCTGACGACCACGGGGGAGCTGGACGGTGAGAACACCGTGGCGTTCTCCAGCAGTTCGGCGATGGAGTGCATCAGCCCCTCCACGGCCGGGGGCACCGCGTACAGGGTCTGTCCGCCGTGCACCTCGATCCGCCCGAACTCCACGATCCGGGACTGGGCGCCCCGTACGCAGTCGTAGAGCGAGACCGGCCGGGTCTCCCGACGGGCGGGCCAGATTCCGCACATCACCAGCAGGGTCTGCGCCTTGCGGGTCATCTGGGAGGCCGCGTGGTCGGCCTTCATCACGTTGGCCATCAGCAGAGGGTCTTCGATGGAGCGCTCGACCTCGTCCAGGACCTGCTGCTGCACGGTCGCCATCACGTGCATGGTGCGCGCCACGGATTCGAAGGCGGCCTGCACCGAGTCGCGCAGGGTGCGCTCGCGGTGCACGGCCGTGTCCGAGCCGAGTGCGACGACGACCGATTCCAGCGCCCGGCCGAACTCCTCACCGGTCTCCTCCGGCGGCGCCATCGGCCCCGGCACGCCGTCCAGCCGCTGTCCGGTGTGCAGTCGCTCGGCGATGGCCGGGACGCGTACCGCGGCCAGATGCGCCACCTCGGCGCCCCGGGCGGCGGCCACTTCGGCCTCCCGGGCACGGTGTGCGCGTTCGGCGGACAGCCGCCGAGCGAGGACCAGTACGAGGGCGATCAGCAGGACGACGGCCGCGGCACAGGCTCCCGCGAGCGCCTGGTGCCACTCGGCGTCCACGCTGACGGCGACCCACCCCGCACAGGCGGCGGCCGCCAGGGAGACGGCCCATCCGGCGACGGCGGCGCTCGCACCGGGGGCGCGTCCTGGCTCCCTCGACGGCCGGCTCACCGCAGAGGCCCCGACCTGACGACCCTGCAGATACCGGTGCCAGCCACGAGAAGCGAAACCTTTCACGACATGTCGAACCCACGTTCGGGGTTTGGGGGCACGCAAAGCGTAGGTCAACCAGCCTCGAATTGTGCGGCGTTGATGCCTTTCAGTCACAACAGGAGGCTGAAAATCGCCCGTTGACGCCCCTGCGTGCCGTCCCGTTCCGGTGGTGCGTCACGTTCTTTCGGCCGGCGGGGAGCCACCGGCGGTACGGTGTGGCGCCGCGGCCTTCACCGGCACGGACCGCGCCCCCGCACCGCGCTCAGCTCTCGGGCGGCGGCGGCGCCGTGCTCTTCCGTACGACCAGGGTCGTCGCCAACTCCAGCCGGGTGGACACCGGTTCCTCGGCCCGTAGCCGCATCAGCATCTGTGTGGCCTCCTCGGCCATCCGACGCAGCGGCTGGTGGACCGTGGTCAGCGCCGGGCTCGCCCAGCGGGCGATCGATACGTCGTCGTAGCCGACCACCGAGAGGTCGTGCGGGACGCGCAGGCCGTGCGCCCGGGCGGCTTCCAGCACGCCGAGGGCCTGCAGGTCGCTGCCCGCGAAGATGGCGGTGGGCGGCTGGGGGCGGGACAGCATCTCGGTGGCGCGGTCGTATCCGCCCTCCACGTGGAAGTCGCCGAACAGGACGAGCTCGGGATCCATCTCCAGCCCCGCCATGGTCATCGCCGACCGGTAGCCGTCGAGCCGGGCGCGGGAGCAGAGCATGTCCTCGGGGCCGGTGACGATCCCGATGCGCCGGTGTCCGCGCTCGATGAGATGGCGGGTGGCGGCCAGTCCGCCGTTCCAGTTGGCGGAGCCGACCGAGGGCACGTCGGGGTCGGGGTCGCCCGCCGGGTCGATGATGACGAAGGGGATCGAGCGGGATCTGAGCTGCTGTTTCACTTCGCTGGGCAGCGTGGAGAAGACCAGCACGACACCGAGCGGCCTGCGCTGGAGCATCGCCTCCATCCAGTCCGGGCCGGGCGCGTGGCGGGTTCCGCTCTCGGTGAGGACGACCCCGGCGTTGTGGGCCTTGGCGACGTTCTCCACCCCTCGGATCAACTCCATCGCCCAGATGCTCTCCAGCTCGTGGAACACGATCTCGATGAGCGGCGCCTCGCGGGCCGACCGGGTGGTGCGCCGGTAGGCGTGGGCCTCCAGCAGGCGCTCCACCTTGACCCTCGTGGGGGTCGCCACGTCCTGTCGGCCGTTGAGGACCTTCGAAACTGTCGAAATGGAGACGCCGGCCCGCTCGGCCACCTGGGCCAGGGTGATGCGGCCCATTTCCTCGTCATCGCGCATGCCGAGGAGCATAAAGCACGGCTCGACCCCCAACCGTACGTAACGCTTCGATAACGCTGTGACCGAGGGTTGACCCCTCGGAGGGGGAGTCCTAGCGTCCCGACTCAGAAGTTTCGGCAATTGCTCCGAAACAGTTTCGAGAGGCGAGTCGATGAAGCAACGCGCACGGTTCTCGCGGACCGTCGTCGGTGGTGCCGCGCTGGCCCTGGTGCTGTCCCTGTCCGGGTGCGGGGGAGACTCCGACGCGGCCGGCGACGACACCATCCACGTCCTGGTCTACGGCGACGCGGCGAACAAGGTGGAGAAGGAACTCGTCGCCACCTTCAACAGGACGTCGGACGTGAAGGCCGTCCTGGACACGATCCCGGGCGCCGACTACCAGGCCAAACTTCAGACGATCATCAGCGGCAAGCAGGCGCCGGACGTCTTCTTCAACTGGGGCGGCGGCAGCATCAAGCCGTTCGTCGACGCCGGCCTGCTGCTCCCGCTGGATCCCTTCATCGCCGAGGACCCCGGCCTCAAGGCGAAGTTCCTGCCGTCCGTGTTCAACAGCGCGGTGGTCGACGGCACGTCCTACGGGGTCCCCATGCGCGGCACGCAGCCCGTGCTGCTGTTCAACAACGGCAAGGTCCTCGACAAGGCGGGCGTCGAACCCCCGGAGACCTGGGAAGACCTGCTGGCGGCGGTCGAGGCGCTGAAGGCCGACGGCGTCACCCCGATCGCGCTGGGCGGCGGCGACCGGTGGCCGACGCTGATGTGGTTCGAGTACCTCTACGACCGCATCGCCGGGCCCGAGCTCTTCCAGAAGGCACTGGACGGCGACAAGGACGCCTGGGCGAGCCCGGACAGCCGGAAGGCGCTGGGCAAGATCAGGGAGTTGGTGGACGCCGGGGCCTTCGGCACCAACTACGACTCGGTGAAGTTCACCGACCAGGGTTCCCCCACGCTCCTGGCGACCGGCCGGGCCGGCTTCGAGCTGATGGGCTCCTGGGAGTACTCGACGCAGCAGGACGCACACCCGGAGTTCGCGAAGAGCGACCTCGGATACAGCGCCTTCCCCTCCGTCGAAGGCGGCAAGGGCGACCGGGCGAACCTCGTCGGCAACACCAACAACTTCTACTCCGTGGTGAAGAGGACGAAGCACCCGAAGGCCGTCGCCGAGTTCCTGAAACTCATGTACTCGGACCAGTTCGTCAAGGCGCAGCTCTCCATCGGCAATCTGCCGACCACGACCAACACCGAAGGCCTCCTGGACACCGCCGCCAGCCCCGAGTTCGCGGAGTTCCAGTACGACATGGTCAAGGCGGCCCCGGCGTTCCAGCTCTCCTGGGACCAGGCGTACCCGCAGTCGGCTGCCACCGCGATGTACCAGTCCCTCCAGCAGTTCTTCAACGGCTCGATGGACGAGGACGCCTTCATCGAGGCCATGCAGGCGCTGCCGACCTCGTGACCTCACTCGAATCCGGACGCCCGGGGTTCCTCTGGGCGGCCCCCGCCGCCGTCTTCTTCGGCCTCTTCGCCATCGTCCCGCTGATCATGGTCGCCGTACTCTCCTTCGCCGGCTGGGACGGTCTGAGCGACCCGGAGTTCGCCGGCCTCGCCAACTGGAAGAAGCTCCTCGACGACCCCGTCATGATCAAGAGCCTCTGGCTGAGCGTCCTGCTCACCCTGCTCGGGGTCTGGGCGGCGGGGCGCCAGCGCAACCGGGCCGTCCTGTCCGCCATCTACTTCGTCCCGATGCTGCTGTCCATCGCGGCCGTGTCCGTGCTGTGGCGCGCTCTCCTCGACCCCAACCTCGGCGTCCCCGCGCAGGCCACCTGGCTGTTCGGCGACGGCAACCTCTTCGGGATGCAGGCGAGCGCGATCGGCGTACTGGTCTTCGTCAGCACCTGGCAGTTCACCCCGCTGCACACGCTGATCTACCAGGGCGCGGCGCGCGCGGTGCCGCCGGTCCTCTACCAGGCGGCGCAGATCGACGGCGCGGGCAGGGTGCGGCAGTTCTTCCACATCACGCTGCCACAGCTGCGCAACGCGATCATCACCTCGATGATCCTGATGGTGGTCGGCGGACTCACGACCTTCGACACCGTGCTCATCCTGACCCAGGGCGGACCGGGGAGCGACACCACCATCAGCGCGTACTACATGTATCAGAAGGCGTTCAAGAGTTTCGACTACGGATCGGCGTCGGCCATCGCCCTCCTCCTGGTGCTCGTCTCCACGCTCATCTCGCTGATCGTGGTGCGGCTCTCGGGTTACGACAGGATGCGCAGCACCATGGAGGGACTGTGAGGAAGAGCCGTCCCAACTACTTCGCCGGTTTCGGCTCGCTGGTCTGGCTCCTCGTGGTGGGGCTGCCGCTGTACGTGATGCTCATCGCCACGTTCCAGTCGCGCCCCGACTACGCGGCGAACGGCCCGCTGGCCTTCCCCGAGCACTTCACGCTCGACAACTACGTCAAGGACCTCGACAGCGGCTTCGCGCAGTACTTCCTCAACACGGTCGTCGTCACCGTGTGCGTGGTGGGCATCGTCGTCCTCCTCGTCCCGCCGCTGGCGTACACCATCGTCAGGAGCCGGGGCCGGGCCGCCACCACGGTCTTCCGGCTGTTCCTCCTGGGCCTGGCGATCCCCTCGCAGGCCGTCATCGTCCCGATGTTCTTCGTCATCAGCGAGGCCGGTCTCTACGACAACCTCATCGGCGTCATCCTGCCGACCGCGGCCTTCGCCATGCCGGTGTGCGCCCTGATCCTCACGGGCGTGATGCGTGACATCACCCCCGATCTGTACGAGGCGATGACGATGGACGGAGCCTCGTCCCGGCGCGTCTTCTTCCAGCTGGTGCTGCCGCTGTCCAAAAGCGGGCTCGCGACGATCGTCGTCTTCTCCGCCCTCCAGGCGTGGAACGGCTTCCTCTTCCCCCTCGTACTGACGCAGTCCGCGGAGACCAAGGTCATCACCATGGGGCTCTACGAATTCCAGACGGAACACGGCGTCGACACCCCGGGCCTGCTCGCCGCGGTCGTCCTGTCCATGCTCCCCATCCTGATCGTCTACCTGTTCGCTCGTCGTGCCCTGGTACAGGGGCTGATGGGGGTCGGAGGAAAGTGACCGCCGACATCGACAACGCCGGTGTGCGGAAAGCCGCCGGGACCACCGATTCCGCGGCGCCGGGAGTCGGCGCCACGGACCGCCGCACCGGGCCCTGGCACGATCCCGCCCTCACCCACGAGGCCAGGGCCGACGCCCTGATCGACGCCATGACTCTCCAGGAGAAGATCTCCCAGCTCGTCGGCGTCTGGGTCGGCGCATCCGACGAGGGCGCCGAAGTCGCGCCGTTCCAGCACGACATGGAGGAGGCCGTAGCCCTCGACGACCTTCTTCCGCACGGCCTCGGCCAGCTGACCCGCCCGTTCGGAACGGCTCCGGTCGACCCGGCCGTGGGCGCCCTCTCGCTGTCCCGCACCCAGGAGCGGATCGCCGGAGCGAACCGATTCGGCATCCCGGCGCTCGCCCATGAGGAGTGCCTCGCGGGCTTCGCCACCTGGGGCGCGACGGCCTACCCGGTGCCGCTGTCCTGGGGCGCCACCTTCCATCCGGAGCTGATCCGCGAGATGGCCGCCGCGATCGGCCGCGACATGCGCTCCGTCGGCGTGCACCAGGGGCTCGCCCCCGTACTCGACGTCGTACGCGACGCACGCTGGGGGCGCGTCGAGGAGACGATCGGCGAGGACCCGTACCTGGTGGGAACCGTCGCCACCGCCTATGTACGGGGACTGGAGTCGGCCGGAATCGTCGCCACGCTCAAGCACTTCGCCGGATACTCCGCCTCACGGGCGGGCCGCAACCTCGCCCCCGTCGGCATGGGGGCGCGGGAGCGGGCCGACATCATCCTGACGCCGTTCGAGATGGCCGTACGCGAAAGCGGCGTCCGGTCCGTGATGCACGCCTACACCGACACCGACGGGATCCCCTCCGCGGCCGACGGGCCGTTGCTGACCGGTCTGCTCCGTGACACCTGGGGCTTCGACGGGACCGTTGTCGCGGACTACTTCGGCATCGCGTTCCTGAAGACGCTGCACGGTGTGGCGGGAACCTTCGGGGAAGCGGCCGGCGCCGCACTCGCCGCGGGGGTGGACGTGGAACTGCCGACCGTGAAGACGTTCGGCAGCCCGCTGGCCGACGCGATCGCCGACGGCCTCGTCCCCGAGGCGCTGGTGGACCGTGCCGTACGTCGAGTCCTCGTCCAGAAAGCCCAGTTGGGGCTGTTGGACGCGGACTGGCGGCCTGAGCCGGCGGTGCTCACCGAAGCCGCAGGTGCGGACGGGTCCACAGGCGGGAACTCGGAGGCGCTGCGCGGGACCGTCCGTCTCGACAGCGACGAGAACCGCGCGCTCGCCCGGCGCGTCGCCGAACAGGCCGTCGTGCTCCTGCGCAACGACGGCATCCTGCCCCTGGCGGCGGGCGCCGCGGCCCCGGCCCGTATCGCACTCGTCGGGCCCAACGCCGACGCCCCGACGGCCGTCCTCGGCTGCTACGCCTTTCCCGTCCACGTCGGCGGCCAGCACCCCAGGACGCCGCTCGGCATCGAACTGCCCACCCTGCGCGAGGCATGTGCGGCGGAGTTCCCCCACAGCGAGCTCGTCACCGCGCCGGGTGCGGACATCGACGGCACGGACACCGGCGGGTTCGATGAGGCCGTCGAACTGGCCAGGGGCGCCGACCTCGTGATCCTCGCACTCGGCGACCGGGCCGGACTCTTCGGGCGCGGTACGAGCGGGGAGGGCTGTGACGCGCAGGACCTGGCCCTTCCCGGTGTCCAGCAGCAGCTGCTCGACGCCCTCCTCGACGCGGGCACGCCCGTCGTCGTCACCCTGCTGGCCGGACGCCCGTACGCCCTCGGGCGTGCGGTGGACGAGGCGGCCGCGATCGTGCAGTCGTTCTTCCCCGGCGAGGAGGGAACGACGGCCATCGCCTCGGTGCTCAGCGGTCGCGCCGCGCCGTCCGGCCGGCTGCCCGTCGGCGTGCCGCGTCACGCGGGCTCCCAGCCCTCCACCTACCTGGCGGCGCGGCTGGCCCACTCCAGCGATGTGTCCAGCGTCGACCCGACCCCGGCGTTCGCGTTCGGCCACGGTCTCACATACACCGCCTTCGAGTGGGGCGACCTCGTCGTGGAGCGCGGACGGGCCACGACGGAAGGGGAGTTCACGTTCTCCTGCACTATCCGCAACACCGGTGCGCGGGAGGGGACCGAAGTGGTCCAGGTGTATCTCCACGACCCGGTCGCCTCGGTGGTCCAGCCGGTACAGCGCCTCATCGGGTACGTACGTCTCGACCTGGGTCCGGGGCGGGCGGCCCGAGTGCGGGCGACGGTCCCGGCGGACCTCGCGTCCTTCACGGGCCGCGACGGCCACCGGATCGTCGAACCGGGCGATCTCGAACTGCGGTTGAGCGCGTCGAGCGACGACCCGCGCCTGACCGCCCGGGTCGCGCTGACCGGGCCGGTGCGAACGGTCGATCACACCCGGCACCTGCACATGGGCATCGCGACGGAGATCCTCACGGACGCCCCGTAGGCCGGACCGCGCCGACGGGGAGAGCAGGCGGTGGCACACGCTCCCCGGCGGCGCGGGTCAGCCGAGGACGAGGGGCAGGGTGGTCAGGCCACGGGTGAGGCGGGTCCGGCGCCAGGCCAGGGATTCCGTCGGGACGGCCAGGCGGGTGTCCGGGAAGCGGGTCAGCAGGGCGCGGAGTGCGATGTCGGCCTCGGCCCGGGCCAGCGGAGCGCCCGGGCAGCGGTGGATGCCGTGGCCGAAGGAGAGATGGCCCCCGGCGTCGCGGTCGAGGTCGAGGCGGTGCGGGTCGGGGAACGCGGCCGGGTCGCGGTTCGCCGCCCCGGGGGCGATGAGCACCGGGAAGCCCGCCGGGATGTCGACCCCGCCGACGCTCAGCTCCTCCGTGCTGTGGCGGAAGGTGGCCACACTAACCGGCGAGTCGTAGCGGAGCAGTTCGTCGAGGGCGCCGGGGATCAGGTCCGGGTCCCGGCGCAGGCGGTCGAACTCCTCCGGGTGCCGGAGCAGGGCCAGGACGGCGTTGCCGATGAACTGGGTGGTGGTCTCGTGCCCGGCGACCAGCAGGAGGGCGGCCAGGGAGACGGCCTCGTCCCGGTCGAGGCCGCCCTCGTCGCAGTCGCGCAGGAAGGAGTGGAGCCGGCCGTCGCCGGGGGTGGCGCGGGCCGTGTCGACGAGGTGGGTCAGATAGTCGCCGATCCGGTGCGACGCGGCGTCGACGCGGTCGGTGTCGGTCGCGTCGAAGAGGTCGTGGGACCAGCCGGCGAGCGCGGCGCGGTCGGATTCCGGCACCCCCAGCAGCTCGCAGACGACGGTGACCGGCAGTGGAACCGCCAGTTCCGCCACCAGGTCCACTTCCGCGCCCGGTCGCCACGCGGCCATGAGGTCGTCGACGACCCGGGTGATGTACGGGCGCAGTTCCCGGACGCGTCCGGTGGTGAACAGCGGCGTCGCCACCCGCCGGTGGCGGGTGTGCGCGGGCGGGTCGCTGGCCAGCATGTTGCGGGAGATCGCCGGGTGCAGATCGCGGTTCGAGGGCCGGTCGGCGAAGAAGCGGGCGGTTTCCTTGGACAGCCGGGGATCGGTGAACGCCGTGCGGGCCTCGGGGTGGCCGGTGATCAGATACGCGTGGTGTCCGCCGGAGCCGGTGGGAATCCGCTGGACCGGGCAGCCTTCGCGCAGCCGGTCGTAGGTGGGGTAGGGATCGGCGAAGAAGCGCGGGTCGCGCAGGGGGTCCTGCCGCGGGGCGGTCACGAGGCCGCTCCCGCGTTCTCGGCCACCGGGCGCCGCGCGTAGGCGTCCGCCACGAGCAGCAGCCACGCGGTCTCCGCCGGGAGGTCGCCCTTGCGGGAGCCGGTGCCGGCGGCGGGCGGGGCCTCGTCGCCGTCGAGGGGCAGTCCGGCGCGCTTCGCTTCGACGGCCGCGGCGATGACCGCCGCCTCCACCTCGGCCTCGCCCTCGGGGGTTTCGGCCGTGCCCCGGCGCGCGGCCTCGGCCGCCGCGGCGTCCCGTACCGACGCTCGACGGTACGGGCGCAGGGCCAGCACGCAGTCGTTGATCTCGATGACCCGGCGGTGCAGATGGAAGTCGAGGTCGTGGGCGTCCACTTCGGTGTCGCCCGGGTCGAGCACGACCTCGGGGACCGCCGAGGTGACCTCCCGCCACAGCGGTTCCAGCGCGGTGAACGAGTTGCGTTCCCAGCGGCGGCGGCGCAGTTGGCTGAGCGGCCACAGCAGGGCGGGGAGGGTGAGCCCGGCGGTGATGAGGAGGACGGCGACGGCGGGCGCGGTCACGCTGAACGCGCAGCGGAAGGGGGTCAACGGACCGGAGCAGCGGGCGTGGTCGGGAACGAGCCCCAGACCGAGGCCGATGGAGATCAGGGCGAACAGCTTGTACGCGGCGTAGACGAGGGCGAAGCCACAGCCGACCGAGGTGGTGCGCAGGCCCCAGCGCTGGCTGCGGCGGGTAGAGCGCTGGGAGTGGGCCCAGGTCTGCAGGAGGAAGTCCTTGGCCGTGTACGCCAGGTAGGAGATGTAGATGAGTACGTAGCAGGCGTACAACACCGGGTTCCGGCCCGTGAGTTGCTCGGCGACGAAGAACACGGTCATGCCGGCGACGGAGATCGCGAGGGCGATGACGCGCAGCCGGATCTGCCGCTCGGCCCGCTCGCGGTCCAGATTGAGCTGGAAGAGGAAGGCGAGGACCGAGGTGGCCGCCGTCAGGGTGAAGGTGTTGCTGAGGAGTCGGGCGACGTGGGGGACCACCGATTCGACCGCGCGCTCCACGGCGGGTGCGTAGGAGGCGAAGGCGAGGGCGAACGAGGTCATCAGCGCCGCCATCGCCCAGGTGCCGGTGGGGCGGTGGCCGCCGCGTCCGCGCACCCAGTAGACGGCGAAACACAGCAGCACGACGGCCGTGCCCGTGAACAGGATGTTGATCATTTCCGGTGGCGCTTCTTCCTGTGTGGCTCGGCGAACAGTGCGTCCCAGCTCTCGGCGCCGCTGGCGGGCCGGCTCGACGGGCCTTCGCGTCCCCGGTACATGAGTTGTCGGATCACGCTGGCCATCACCTCGGCCTCGCGCTCGTCCTCGCTCGTGTAGCTGGTCCGGCCGGACATGCGCCGCACGAGGGTGGGGTCGAACCCGATCGCGCGCAGGGTGTCCTGGTCCAGTTCCAGGCTGCCGGCGTGGTCGCAGATGATGTGGCTGATCTCGTGGGCGAGGATGTGGTTCTGGTGGAGGGGCGAGGTGGCTTCCTCGTAGAACAACAGGTCGGCGTCCGGAGTCTCCAGGCGGATGCCGCACGGGGCGTCCATGACGCCCAGGGTGCTCAGGGGGCGCAGGATGATGGGGCGTCCGCGCTCTTCGGCCACGGCGTCGCGGAGGTCGCGGGTGCTGAAGCGGTGCGGGAGCCGAAGCGCCTCGACGCGCGCCTCGCACGCGGCGCGAAGCTGCTCGAAGTCCATGTCCTCACTCTGGTGACGCCGGTCGGGTGGTCGGCCCGGGGCGGATCACCCCCTGAAGCCCGTGCGAGCGCACCAATGTTGACATGTTCGAGACGCCACCCGGCGGGCGGGGTGGGTGGTTCAGTCGTCCAGGTTCAGGTCGTGCGGGCTGTCGTCGGTGGTGAGCCCTTCGAGCTTCCGGGCCTGTTCGATCACGGTCGACAGCATCTTCAGGCTGTCGACGCTCAGGCCGTTGGCGCGCAGGGCCACCTTGCGGACGTCCTGGTCGCGCATGGCGGCGAGGAGGCCGATCTCCGCCTTCGTGCGTTCGGCCGCCGCACTGTCGACGAAGTAGCCCGCCGGTACGCCGAAGAAGTCGGCCAGGGCCTTGATGGTGTGCCGCGTCGGGTTCCGCTTGGCGCCGGTGCGCAGTTGCTGGATGGCGCTCGCCGTCACCCCGCGCCCCTCGGCGGTGGCCGCCTTACGGATGCCCTCGGCGACCTCCGCGTAGGTGTACGGCCCCCGGGAAGGGGGGTGCACCTCGCGGAAGAGGTGGTCCAGGAGTTCGGCGAAGGTGGGCGACTGGTCATCCTCCACGTACACGACCTCCTTGGCGTGATGCCGAGCCTTTGCCCACCACAGTGTTTCTCGAAGCCCTTCGGGCCGGCCCCGGCGACACTTTGGTTGACGCCGGGCAGTCACTCTGGTGTACGTTACCAATGCTTCGTCGCCACTGGAGTGTCGAGGGTGCAGGTGGCGGCGCCGGCCGGGCCGGGTCGAGCTTCACGGGGGTGAGCTCGTCCGTCAGCCCGGACCGCCGCCGCGACACCCGGGCCGCGGCGGCGGGGCCCATAGCCTCAGAGCCGCTTCGCGCTGCGCAGGGTCTTCGCGTAGTAGCCGTTGCCGTCCAGCCGGGAGACTCCGCCGACGTCGCCGATGGTCGGGCCGTTGATCTCCTCGCGGCTGGAGATGAAGATCAGGTGGCCCTCGGTGTCGTAGCCGAGGACGATGCCGACGTGGTCGAGGCGGTCCTTGGTGCGGGCGTCCAGCTTGAAGAAGACGAGGTCGCCGGGCTGGAGCTGGTCGATGGCGGACGGGCGGTCGTCGGCGCTCACCCCGGTCAGCGGAAGCACGTCGGCGCCCTCGTCGGAGCGGGCCATGCCGTTGGCGGTGCGCGGGAGGCCGTCGCCGGAGGTGTCCGACGACATCAGCGGGTAGCGGGTGCGGTAGCCGAGCACCATCCGTACGAAGCCCGAGCAGTCCAGGGACTTGGCGCGCATGGACTCCGGGGTGCCGGTCCGGCCGTCGCGGAAGGGGTAGGGCAGGCCGAGGTAGTCGTAGAAGTCGGACTGCTCCAGGCGCAGGTCGCCGCCCTCCGCACCGGTGGTGTTCAGCGGCCCGAAGTTGGCGTCACCGGCGTAGGCGACACCCTGCTCGTCCTTCTTCTGCGGGGCGCCGGCCACGTACTGGAAGGAGACGGCGAAGAGGTCGTCCTCCTTGCTGTCCTCGTACTCCGCGTACCAGTCCTTGAACCACTTCTCCTTCTCGGCGCCCTTCTTCCAGGGCTCCGGCATCAGACGCACCCAGTCCGTGGTGGAGACCTTGGAGGAAGTGGAGGCCGGTTCGGTGAAGGTGCGGGCCGGGCCGGTGAGGGTGGCCAGGCGCGCCCCGTCGGTGAACACCGCCTTGATCTGGCCGTCGGAGCCGCGCAGCACCGAGCGCGCGGGGTTCTCCAGCCGGGACCACGCGGCCTCGCCCTTGTCGTCGGAGGCGGCGCCGGAGGCCTTGCCGCCGTCCAGGACGCCGACGTTGCGGACCTCGGTCACCCCGGGCATCTCCTGCTTGCGCAGTTCCAGGGTGAGGTAGCCGGAGGTCGCGACGAGCGCCAGCACCACCAGACCCGAGACGACGGGCCGCGACTTCTTCTTCCCTGCCATCGGTTACTCCTCGGTTGTTCGTGGGCGGGCTGTCAGACAGCGGGCATGATGCCGAGCAGCAGCCCGGCGGCGACGACGATGTAGGCCATGAGCGAGACCGTGCCGGTGGCCAGCAGGGTGGGGCCCTTGGGCTGGCGCACCAGCTGGTAGGCGATCAGGCCCGGCACGATGAAGCCGAGCGTCTGGTTGCCGTAGAGCAGCGGGAACTCCAGCGAGAGCAGGATCATCACCGTGCTCTGGAGCAGCACGCCGAGCAGCACCACCGACGCGAACAGCCGCTTGCCGTAGAGGATCACCAGCCGCTGCATGACCTTGGTGCCGGCGTAGGTGAGGGCGGTGACGCCCAGCACCATGGCCGCGCGCTGGACGTCCTCGATCAGCGTCAGGGCGAGCCAGCCCGGAGTGATCATGCCGCCGGGCGAGAGGTTGGTCGTGAGATAGCACAACAGCGAGAAGAACAGCCCTATCGCGATACCCAGGGCGGCCATCTCAGGGGTCAGTGCGGCGGTGGTCAACGGGATCTCCGGGCGTCGTCGTGCGGCTCGTCGTGGGGCGGCCAGGTCTGCTGGGCGGGTTCGTACGGCTGCTGCCGCGCGCCGCCGAAGAACTCGAAGGGTCGGTCCTGGCTCCGGTCCTGCCCCTGGCCCTGCTGGGCGTACGGCTCCTGCTGCGCGTACTGCTCCTGCTGGGCGTACGGCCCCCGCTGTGCGTACTGCTCGTGGTGCTCGGGCTGCCGCCGGTAGGAGTCCGACGGCTGGGCCGGGATGCGGACCACCGGGATCTCCTGGGTCTGCGAGGCCTGGTAGCGCTCCTCGTACGCCGGGTGGTACGAGGCGAACGGGTCCAGGCGGGGCGCCTGCGCCGGGGTCGCGGCGACGGGGCCCGGTGCCTCCTCGTCCACCTCGCTCTCGTCGGCGGGGAGTTCGGCGAGGTACTCCAGCAGCTCCTCGCCCTGGCCGTGGATGTTGCCGATGGCCACCAGCGACGCGCCGTCGGACATCCGGCCGAGCATCGCCGGCATGAACTCCTCGGCGGCCCGCTTCTCACCGCCCAGGTCGACCGCCCGGTCCTGCCAGTCGGCGGGGATGGCGTCGATGGCGCTCTTGGCCGGGTGCCCGATGACGAAGACGTTGTCGGGCTGGAGGTCGGGGATGATCTCGCCCATCTGCCCGTTGCGCTCCACGCGGTCGGGGCGGCAGTTGATCACCACGTTCAGCGGGCGGCGGATGGCGCCGAGGTCGAGCAGCTGGTTGATGTTCATCAGCGTCGACTCGGGGTCGTTGGCCGCGAAGACGTTGGCGAAGGCGAGCCGGTTGCCGTCGGGGGCCACATAGCGCTCCACGGAGAGCACACCCGGGTCCGGCGGGGCGTCGTACATGCCCTGGAGGGCGACCTCGCGCTCCACGCCCAGGAGATCGGCGACGACCAGGGCGATCGCCACGTTCTCCTTGAAGGTGAACCAGCTGAAGCCGCGCAGCTCCTCGTCGCTGACGGTCTCCGGATCGGCGTACACCAGTTGGCAGTTCCGGGCGTCCGCCTCCTCCTGGAGGATGTGGAAACGTTCCTTCTCGGCGGTGACGCAGATCCCGTCCTCGGGCATCGAGCGGCACAGCGAGCGGGCCACGTCGTCGAGGGTGGGGCCCATCTCCGCGAGGTGGTCCTCGCGTACGTTGCACAGCACGCCGATCGTCGAGCGGATCAGCTTGCTCTGGTTGACCTCCTGGAGGGCCGGCATCACGGCCATGCACTCGATGACGAGCGCGTCGGGCCGGTAGGTGGCGGCCCGGCGGACGATGCCGATCTGCTCCACCACGTTGGCGATGCCGAACTTCCGGTAGACCGGCTCCTCGGTGGCGTCCGGGTGGATGAAGCGGGCGGCCGTGCCGGTCGTCTTGGCGACGGTGATCAGGTCACCGCCCCGCAGCGCACCCGCGCAGAGCCGGGTGATGGAAGACTTGCCGCGGATGCCGTTGACGAGCACCCGCGAGGGGATCGTGTGCAGCGCGGCGTAGTGCCGGCGCTGCTCCACGATGCCCGCGACGAGCAGGAACAGACTGCCGGTCAACAGGACGAAGTAGAGATAGAGCACGCTTGGTCACCTTCCTCCGGCGCCGGGCCGGGGCTCGGCGGGCCGACGCGCCTGGGTCTGCCGGCGGGCCTGCAACTGCTGGCGGATCAGTTCGAGGCTCCGGACGACAGCACCGACCTCGTCCTGGTAGCGGGGATAGTGCACGGTCTTGAGGTCTCCGTCGGCGAGCTTCTCGGCGCCGGCCGCGAGGGCCCGCAGGGGCCGTACGACGACGAGGTGGATCCAGCCCAGGCAGACCACGATCAGGGCGAGGCCCAGCAGACTGGCGAGCACGCTGCGGTCCTCGCGCTCGTAGGCGGTGATCTCGAACCGGGCGGCGTTCTGCCAGCTGACGACGGTCCAGCCGAGGTCGGATGCGACACCGCCGCCGGTGAACGGCGCGGCGGCGGCCACGGTGACCGCGCCACCGTCCCGGATGAGCAGCCCGTTCTCCAACGGCCCGGCGCCCACCCGCACATTGGCGGCGCGCACCAGGTCGGGCAGCACGTCGTTCGGCAGCCCCTCGAAGGCGCGGAAGCCGTCGCTGGCGGCGAGCGTCCGCGCTTCGGTGTTCACGATCCGGACCTCGCCGAGGCCGGGCCGCTTCAGGAGCGAGTTGAGGAACTCCACCCGCACCTCGCCGACGAGGGTCATGCCCTTGTGCTCCGGCACGGGCGCCCCGGCCTGGACGACGGGCTTCTTCTCGCCCTGGCCGGAGACGCGGACCAGCGAGGAGTCCTTCTCCGCGGTCCACGGGTGGGGGTCGCCGCCGGCCCGGGCGACGACGGCGCCGTCCTTGCCGACGACGTACAGCGCCTGATAGCGGGAGTGCTCCCGCAGGGCGCCCTTCAGCAGGGTCTCGGTCGCGGCGGGGTCGTCGGTGTCGAGCAGACGCGAGGTGGACACGAGGTCGGCCTGGGCCTCGTTGAGCGCCCGGCGGGCCCGGTCGGCGACCAGGTCGGTGCGGTCACGCTGGTCGTTGACCATGACGGCGGGGATGCTGACGGTCCCGTCCGTGCGGTTGAGCAGGAGCCCGACGGGAACGCACCACAGCAGCAGGAGGATCGCCGTCAGCACCAGCGGTCCTCGCGCACCGCCCCGGAATCTGCCGGGCGGCCGGGTACCGGCGGCGCCGTCCTGGGCGTCCGCGCCGCCGAGCTGACCGCGGATACGCTCCAGCGCGGCGCCGATCCGGGCGGCCTCGCCCCAGCGGGGCACCGTGACCGGGCGGATCAGATCGCCGCGGGCGAGCCGGCGGGACTCCAGGAACAGGCCGAGCAGCGGACGCTGCACGGTCATCCACAGCACGGCGACCGAGAGCAGTCCGAGCAGGACCAGGCCGCCCGCCGCGAGCAGACCGAAGAGCTGCCGGTTGTCCTCGGCGAGGGTCTGCTGCTGGACCACGGGAAGCATGGCGACGACCGTGAGGCCGAGGCCGGCGGCGACGCTCTCCCCGTCCTCCGGGTCGGAGGCGGCGAGGGAGGCGTACCCCATGGTGGCGACACGGCCGTTGTACGCCCCGCCCAGCAGGGTGCCGCTGACCCCGGGGTAGCCGCGGGAGCCGGGCTCCCGGGCGCTGACCGGGTTCTGCTCGGTCTCCTCGGCCGCCTGGTCGGACAGCCGGGTCATCTGCTTCTGCAGGAAGGTGAGTTCCTTGCGTTCCGCGTCCGAGTTGAGCGCCTCGGACTGCTCGAAGCCGGCGGTGGCGAGGATCTCGCCGCCCCGCGCGACGACGGCCATGCTGCGGAACGGGCCCAGGTTGATCGGGGGCACGGAGAGGCTGTTGGAGGCGACCAGCAGCTGCTGCGCCCCCTCCTTCCCCTCCAGCACGGCCATCGTCATCAGCCGTACGTCACCGGTCTCCAGCCGCACCATGCGCGGGGTGAGGGCCTTGTCGCCGGTGAGGACGTCCTTGTCCACCCAGGCGAGCGGGATGCGCTCCCCGCGGGCGGCGAGCACCTTGCCGGTGCCCAGGTCCAGCACCGTGGTGCCGGTCCACTTCTGGTACGCCTTGCTCAGGTCCGACAGCACGCGCTCGGGGTCCGCCGTACTGCCCGCTTTCAGCGCGGTGGCGGTGCGTTCGAGGTCCGTGACCCGCTCGTCGATCGAGGCGCGCAGGGCGATGGCGCCGTCCTGGGCGAAGTACTGCTGCGAGGAGAGCACCGCCTTGGGCACCACCGGTTCCGAACCCGGCCCCAGCACCTTGGCCGTGAGGCCGGCGAGAGCGAGGATCAGCACGCACAGCAACGCGATCGGCGGCCGGATGCCACCCAGCAGCGGCATGTCCGCACGTCTGCGGCTGCGCCGCCGGCCTTTCGGCACGAGGGGCGCGGCAGGAGTCGATGTCACCGGTTTTCTTCCTTGGTCGCTGCGGGTGCTCAGTGCCCGGAGGAAGCACCGCTGTCGCATGGCTGCGAGACGCTGTCACATAAAAGACGGATAAGCGCCTAATAGGTTGCGTCTGTCAGCGTGCGGAAATATGTGGGCCTGATCACTTGTCCAGCGACAGCCGCTTCAGGCCGTCACCGCCCGGCGCTCCACGGTTGTAGAGGAAGCCGCGCGTGCGGTCCTCGGCCAGCCGGTAGCGGGCGATCCGGTCGGCGGACAGCCCTTCGGGGCTGTCCAGCGCCTGCTGCACATCGACCAGACGGAGGTTCTCCACCGCGCCCTCGGGAGCCTTCTCCCCGGGCTCGACCTCGGGCGGGATGTCCATCTGCGTGGTGCGGTAACGGGCGGAGACGTCCCAGCCGTCGGCGGTCTCGCGGAACTCGAACCAGCCGATGGCCCCCTCCTCGGTGAGACCGGTCGGCGAGGAGTGCCGGGCCACCTGGTTGCCGAGGCCGTACGCGACCCAGGTGCCGTTGACCTTCTGGATCGGCTGCACCACATGGGCGTGATGGCCGATCACCAGGTCTATGCCGGTCTCCTCGGTGATCCGCTGGGCCATGTCCAACTGCGGGACGCTCGGCTCGTTGTAGTGCTCCAGGCCCCAGTGCAGCGAGAGCAGCACCACTTCGGCGCCCTGGGTGCGGGCCTGCTTCTCGGCCTTCTTGATCTCGTCCGTGCTGGAACGCTTGAAGGCCCAGCTCTGCTTCTTGGGCGTGGGGTTGAGGAAGGACTCCCAGGAGTACGAGAGGTGGGCCACCTTGACGCCGTTGACGTCCAGGATGTTGATCTGCTCCGCTTCCTTCGGCGTCCGCGCCGACCCGCTGTGCCCGAGGCCCACCTTGTCCATGGCGTCCAGCGTGCGCCGCACGGCTTTCAGCCCATGGTCGAAGGTGTGATTGGAGGCCGTCGAGCAGGTGTCGTACCCGACGTCCTTCAGGCCGGTCAGGATCTGCGGCGGAACCAGGAACTCCGGGTAACCCTGGAACGGCCCCTCGGGCTTCCCGACGGGCGTCTCCATGTGACAGATCGCGAGGTCGGCCTTGCTGATCACGGGCTTCACCCCGGCGAGCAGCGGTCCGAAGTCCAGTCCGGCCTCTCCGCGCCCGGTCTCCTCGGCATCCTTGGCGGCCTGTTCGACCAGCTCGGGATGGATGAGGACGTCGCCGGCCGCGGCCACGCTGAAGCTGCGCCCGCCGGCCTTGGCCTGGGGCTGCGCCGGCTCGGTGCCGCACGATGCGGTCAGGCCGACGGCTATCGCCAGGAGAGCCAGCGAACGACCCATACCGAGAGAATTACGGATTGTCACTGAGTCATACTTACATGACCCTCATGACCGACCTTCGGATTGTCATCACGGGATGGTCACATTTGCTGCGCATTTTCATCGCACTAGGTTTGCTCCTGGTTCTGGCCGGTTGCCAGGCCGATACGTCCCCGACCCCGGAGGATTCGGTTCCGCGCGCCCGGGAATTGGTCGACCTGCGCAGCCGCGTCCTCGGATACACGGCGAAGCTCCGCGCGGATGCTCCGTACAGTCCGCCGGACAAGGCGCAGCGCGTACGGCTGGCGAAGGCGGTCGGGAGTCTGCTGTCGGGTGACGCCCAGGAGGCGGAGCGGCAGCTCGCCCCGCTCGGTCTCGGCCTCACCCGGCTCACCGACACCGACTCGGGCCGCCGTTACGACGAGATCGCCGCCACCGGGCCGGGCCGGAGCGCCCGTTGGGGCCGGCTGTATCTGAACGCCGACTCCACAGTCCGCTGGAACGCCCAGGTCCCGCACCCCGTCTCCGACCGCGACACCGAGGTCCTCGGCGTCCGGCTCCTGGAACAGAACCCCGGCGGCGCTCTCGTTCTCGCGGGTGCCCACCGCCGGGCCGGCGAGAGTGACGCGGCCGATGTCGCCCACCGCGAGGACAGTGCCTTCCACGCGATCGTCGTGGAGCTGCAGAAGCGTGGCGTGCCCGGCGTCCAGCTGCACGGATTCGCCGACTCCGCCGACCGCCCCTACGACGCCGTCGTCTCCACCGGCGCCGTCGAGACGGCGCCCGCCGAGGTGGTGGCCATGGCCGACCGCATGGACGACAAGGGGCTGCGGGTCTGCCGGGCCTGGGCGGCGCGCTGCCCGCTGGAGGGCCGGGCCAACGTCCAGGGCCGCTCGGCGGATCGCGAACACGCCGGCTTCGTCCATGTCGAGCTGGCCCGGCACGCCCGCGCGGACGACGGGCGCGACACCGAGGAGGCCGTCGACGCCCTCGCCGGGCTGGTCGCGGGGTGGAATGCCGGCTAGGGCCTGTCGTCAAACCGCCGCCTGCCGCGCGACGACGGCAGTTTGACGAGAGTCCCTGGTCCGGCGCGAGTGTTCGGAGCGGGCGCCCCGGAGTTCACGCCCCCGGCGTGAGATCGGACCCGCTCCGGCGGGGAACCCGCAGCGGGTTGTCGTCGCGGAGTTCGGAGGGCAGGAGCGCGTCGGGCAAGGACTGGTAGCAGACCGGGCGCAGCCAGCGCTCGACGGCGAGGGTGCCGACGCTCGTCGTTCCGGGGGAGCTGGTCGCGGGCCACGGGCCGCCGTGCACCATCGCGTGGCAGACCTCCACGCCGGTCGGCCAGCCGCCCCACAGGACCCGGCCCGCCCGCTCCTCCAGTACCGGCAGCAGCTCCAGGGCCGCCGCCCGGTCGGCGCCCGTGCCGTGCAGGGTCGCCGTCAGCTGTCCCTCCAACTCCTCCAGGAGGCGCAGGAGTTCTTCGGCGTCCGACCAGCGCACGACGAGCCCGGCGGCCCCGAAGACCTCACCGGCGAGCTCCTCGTGCGCGGTGTACGTGGCCGCGTCGCACGTCAGGACCGCGGGCGGCGGTGCGTACGGGCCGGGACCGGCCGTGCCTCGGGCCACCTCCCGTACACCTGGGATGTTCTCCCACCGCCGTACGCCCTCGGTGTACGCCCGGGCGATGTCCGGGGTGAGCATGACCTGCCCCTCCGTGCCCTTCAGGGTCCGGGCCACGGCCGAGAGGAAGGCGTCGCCCGCCGGGCCGGCCGGCAGCAGCAGAAGGCCGGGGTTCGTGCAGAACTGCCCCGCGCCGGCCGTCAGCGACGCCACGTACGCCCCGGCCGCAGGCTCCGGTTCGGCGAGCGCTCCGTCGAGCATGATCACGGGGTTGACCGCGGACATCTCGGCGTGGACCGGGATGGGCGCCGGACGTGAGCGGCCGGCGGCGACCAGCGCCAGCCCGCCGGCCCGGGAGCCGGTGAATCCCACGGCGGTGATCCGCGGATCGCCGACCAGGGCGAGGCCGATGTCGTGGCCCCGCCCCACCAGCAGCGAGAACACCCCGGCCGGCATGCCGGTCCGCGCGGCGGCCGTGACCGCGCGGGCCACCGCCTCGCCGGTCCCCGGGTGCGCCGGGTGCGCCTTGACCACCACGGGGCAGCCGGCGGCCAGCGCCGACGCGGTGTCGCCGCCCGCGACCGAGAACGCCAGCGGGAAGTTGCTCGCACCGAACACGGCCACCGGGCCGAGCGGGATGCGCCGCAGCCGTACGTCCGTGCCCGAGGGCCCGGAGTCGATCCGGGCGTCGAGCGCCGTCCCGCTCCTGACCAGGTCGGCGAAGAGGCGCAACTGGCCGCAAGTACGGGCCCGTTCACCGGTCAGCCGGGCCGTCGTGAGCCCGGTCTCCCGGGCCGCGAGCTCCAGCAGGGCGTCGCCGAGCGCCTCGATCTCCGCGGCGCAGGCGTCGAGGAAGGCGGCCCGTCGCTCGGCTGGCAGGGTGCGGAAGGCGCGGGCGTCCGCGGCGGCGAGCCGGGCCGCCTCGGCGACCTGCTCCGTCGAGGCGTCCCGGAGCGGAGGGCCGAACGGTTCGCCGGTCGCGGCGGCGACCGCGTGCCAGGCCTCCCCGGTGCCGGGGACCTCGCGGCCGGCCAGGAGCGAATGCCCGGTCAGGAGCGAATGTCCGGTCAGGGGCGAGTGTCCGGTCGGGGGTGCGTGCTCGGTCCGGGGTGCGTGCCCGGCCGGGAGCGCGTTCCCGGTCGCGGGCGAGTGCTCCGCTCCGGTGAAGTGTTCGGCCCGGTGCGGGTGTTCGGTCGGGTTCACGGCGATGCGTCTCCCTGTGCGCGCCTGTGCGTGGCGCGCCGTCGTCGGGTGCCCGGGCGAAAGTCACCGGGGCGGCGGCGTTGTCCTGGGGTCGTCCGGATGTATAGCCTAAGCAATGGCATGTGACATTGCACTAGCGGTGCCGCGAACACACGTGAGGGCATGAAGGCGCTGTGGCCGTGTGAAACGGCACTAAGGGGTGGCCATGAAAGTCGTAGTCGTCGGCGCGGGCATCGTGGGCGCCGCATGCGCGTTCCATGCCGTCGCGGCCGGCCTCGACGTCACGGTTCTCGACCGGGGCCCCGTCGGCGCGGGCACGACCAGCCGGGGGGAGGGCAACATCCTCCTCTCCGACAAGGAGCCGGGGCCCGAACTGGAGCTGGCCCGGCTCAGCCGTGGTCTGTGGGACGAGGCCGTCGAGGAACTCGGCCCGGAGACCGTCGAGTTCGAGACCAAGGGCGGCCTGGTCGTCGCGAGCACACCCGAAGCCCTCACCGCCCTGCACGCGTTCGCCGCGGGCCAGGCGGCGGCCGGCGTCCGCACCGAACCGGTCGAGCGCCTCGGCGACCTCGAACCGCATATCGCGCCCGGCCTGCCCGGCGGCGTCCACTACCCGCAGGACGCCCAGGTGCAGCCCGTTCTCGCGGCGGCCGGTCTGCTGCGCGCCGCCGTGCGCCGCGGAGCCCGTACGTACACCGGCGAGGCCGCCGCCGCGGTCACCGCGGCCGACGGCCGGATCGTCGGAGTGCGTACCGCCGACGGCACGGTGCTGCCCGCCGACGCCGTGGTCAACGCCGCCGGCACCTGGGGCGGCGAGGTCGGCCGCCGGCTCGGCGCACCCGTCGAGATCCTGCCGCGCCGGGGCTTCGTCCTCGTCACCGAGCCGCTGCCGCCGATGATCCGGCGCAAGGTCTACTCCGCCGACTACGTCGCCAATGTCGCCTCCAGCGACGAGGGCCTGGAGACCTCGTGCGTCGTCGAGGGCACCCGCGCGGGCACCGTCCTGATCGGCGCCAGCCGTGAACGGGTCGGCTTCGACACCGCGATGAACCCGGCCGTGGTGGCCGCGCTCGCCGCGCAGGCGTGCCGCATCTTCCCGTTCCTGCGCGGCGTCCACCTGATCCGCGCCTACCGGGGCTTCCGGCCGTACTGCCCCGACCATCTGCCGGTCGTCGGCCCGGACCCCCGCGTTCCCGGCGTCGTCCACGCGTGCGGACACGAGGGCGCCGGCATCGGCCTCGCCCCCGCGACCGGCGCCCTGGTCACCGCCCATCTGCTCGGCAAGCCCTGGCGCGGCGCCGATCCGGCCGCCCACACCGGCCTGCTGCCCGACCGATTCCTCACCACCGGAGGTGTGCCGAAGTGACCGCAGAGACCGCAGAGACCGCAGAGATCGCAGAGATCGCAGCGACCGTGTTCACCGTGGACGGCGAGCCGTTGCCGTTCATCCCCGGACAGACCTTGGCCGCCGCGCTCGTCGCCTCGGGCCGGGTGGCCTGGCGGACCACCCGGGGCGGGCAGCGGCCCCGGGGGATCTTCTGCGGGATCGGCGTCTGTTTCGACTGCCTGGTGTCCGTCGACGGCACGGGCGGGCAGCGCGCCTGTCTGGTCCAGGCTCGGGCGGGCATGGCCGTCACGACCGGAGAGGCCGACGATGAGTGAGCCCCGGGACCCCGTGATGACGAGCGGGCCCCATGGCCTCGTGACGACGAATGAGCCCCGTGACCTCGTGGTGGTGGGCGCCGGCCCGGCCGGTCTGGCCGCCGCAGCCACCGCCCTGGACGGCGGGCTGCGGGTCGTCCTCGTCGACTCGGGCGTCGCTTTGGGCGGCCAGTTCTGGCGCCACCCACCGCCCCAGGTGCAGGGGGCCGTTCCGACCGCGGACCTCCACCACGGCCTGGGCGCCTACCGGGAGTTGTGCGCCACCCTGGCCGCCCACGAGCACACCGGCCGGCTCACGCTGCTGCTCAACCACCATGTGTGGACCACGGCTCGCGAGCGCGAGCACGACGGATTCACCGTCCACGCGGTGGACCGGAGCCGGGCGCCCGAGGAGCGGCCCGTCGTCCTGCGCGCCTCGGCCCTGCTGGTGGCGACCGGCGCCTACGACCGCCAACTCCCCTTCCCCGGCTGGGACCTGCCCGGTGTGCTCACCGCCGGTGGGCTCCAGTCGCTGCTCAAGGGCGGGGGAGTGGTGGCAGGCCGCCGGGTGGTCCTCGGCGGCACGGGTCCCTTCCTGCTGCCGGTCGCCGCCGCCCTCGCCGCACGCGGGGCGAAGGTCGTCGCCGTGTGCGAGGCGGCCGCGCCTTCGGCCTGGCTGCGCCACCCCTCGGCACTGCTGCGCAACCCCGCCAAGTGGGCCGAGGCCGCCCGATACGCCGGCACCCTCGCCCGGCACCGGGTCCCGGTCCGCACCCGTACCGCGATCGTCGGCGCTGAAGGAGGAGAGACCCAAGGCGAAGAGCCCCAAGGCGAAGAGCCCCAAGGAGGAGAGACCCAAAGCGAAGAGACCGAAGGCGGAGAGGCCCAAGGCGGAGCGGGGCGGGTCGCCGTCGTGCGCATCGCCTCCCTGGCCGCCGACGGGCGCCCGCTCCCGGGCACGGAGCGCCGGATCGAGGCCGACACCGTGGGCGTCGGCTGGGGCTTCGTCCCCCAGCTCGACCTCCTGCTCCCGCTCGGCTGCGACCTCGCCGACGCGGGCGACGGCACCATGGCCGCAGCCGTCGACGACGGACAGCGCACCACGGTGCCCGGGCTGTACACGGCGGGCGAGACCTGCGGTGTGGGCGGGGCCGCGCTCGCGGTGAGCGAGGGCCGCGTCGCCGCCGTCTCGGTCCTCGCCGACCTCGCCGCGCCGGGCCTGCCGAACGCCCGGCGGCTCGCCGCGGAGCGCCGGGCGGTGACCCGGCACCGCGCCTTCGCCCGGGCGATGGCACAGGCCCACCCCCTGCCACCGGCCTGGCCCGCCTGGCTGACCGACGACACCCAGGTCTGCCGGTGCGAGGAGGTCACCGCGGGGACGGTCCGGTCCGCCCGCGCCGACGACGCGGCAGCCGACCACCGGCAGGTCAAACAGCTGACCCGGGCCGGCATGGGCTGGTGCCAGGGCCGGATGTGCGGGCCCGCCGTGCACTGCCTCGTGGCCCGCGACGAGCCGTACGCCCCCGCCGAACGGCTGATCGCGACCCCCGTCACCCTCGGTGCGCTTGCCGATGCCGGCGAGTTCACCTCCGATCCCAGCGCCGATCCCGCCTCCGATCCCACCTGAGGAGTTCCCATGGACCGCACCTCCACCCGCACCCGTATGCCCTGGCACGGCGTCATCGTCGCGACGAGCCTCCCCTTCGACCGGGACCTGGCCGTCGACCACGGCGCCTACGGCGACAACGTCGCCTGGCTCGCCGAACAGGGCCTGCACGGCGTCGCCCCGAACGGCTCGCTGGGCGAGTACCAGACCCTGACGTACGAGGAACGCGACCGCGTCGTGGAGACCGCCGTCGCGAACGCCCCCGAGGGCTTCACCGTGATGCCGGGCGTCGGAGCGTACGGCGCGATCGAGGCGCGGCGGCACGCGCTGTTCGCCAAGGACGCCGGCTGCCAGGCCGTCATGTGCCTGCCGCCCAACGCCTACCGGGCCGACGACCGCGCCGTCCTGGAGCACTACGCGATGGTGGCCTCCGCCGGACTTCCCGTCACCGCCTACAACAACCCCATCGACACCAAGGTCGACCTGCGCCCGGAGCTGCTGGCCAAACTGCACGCCGAGGGCTTCATCGTGGGCGTGAAGGAGTTCTCCGGCGACGTCCGCAGGTGCTACGCCATCAATGAACTGGCCCCCGGCCTCGACCTGATCATCGGCACCGACGACACCCTCCTGGAGGTCGCCGTCGCCGGCGCCAAGGGCTGGGTCGCCGGCTATCCGCAGGTCTTCCCGCGCGCCTGCCTCGACCTCTACAACGCCTCGCTGGCGGGCGATCTCGACACCGCGCTGCCGCTCTACCGCCGGCTCCACTCCGTACTGCGCTGGGACAGCAGGACCGAGTTCGTCCAGGCGATCAAGCTCGGCCAGGACATGATCGGCCGGACCGGCGGCGTCTGCCGCCCGCCCCGGCAGGCCCTGGACCCGGAGACCGAGGCCGTCGTCCGCTCCGCCACCCAGGCGCTCATCGACGCGGGGATGAACTGACGTGCGCTCGAAGGTCTGTTACCACGCGGTCGATTCGCACACCGAGGGCATGCCGACGAGGGTGATCACCGGCGGGGTGGGCGTCCTGCCGGGCGCGACCATGGCGGAGCGGCGGCAGCGGTTCATGGCCGAACGGGACGGACTGCGCACCCTGTTGATGTGCGAGCCGCGCGGCCACGCGTCCATGTCCGGAGCCATCCTCCAGCCCCCGACCCGGCCGGACGCCGACTTCGGCGTGCTGTTCATCGAGGTCTCCGGCTGCCTGCCCATGTGCGGCCACGGAACCATCGGCGTGGCGACGGTCCTCGTGGAGACGGGCATGGTCGAGGCGGTCGAGCCGGAGACCCTCATCCGCCTCGACACCCCCGCCGGTCTCGTCACCGCGCGGGTCGCCGTGCGCGACGGCCGCGCGGAGTCCGTCACCCTGGAGAACGTCGCCTCCTACAGCCACGCGCTGGACCAGGTCGTCGAGGTGGCGGGCTTCGGCCCGGTCCGCTACGACATGGCGTACGGCGGCAACTTCTACGCGATCGTGCGCACCGAGGACCTCGGCATCCCCTTCGACCGGTCGGAGAAGGGGCGGCTGCTCGACGCGGGCCTGGCCGTCATGAAGGCGATCAACGAACAGAACCCGGTGGTCCATCCGGAGAACCCCGCGATCGACGTCTGCCACCACGTCTATCTGGAGGCCCCCGGCTCGACGGCCGAGCACTCGCGGCACGCCATGGCGATCCACCCCGGATGGTTCGACCGCTCGCCCTGCGGTACGGGAACCAGCGCACGGATGGCCCAACTGCACGTGCGGGGACTGCTGAAGGCCGGGCAGGACTTCGTCAACGAGTCCTTCATCGGCTCCCGCTTCACCGGCCGGATCCTGTCGGAGACCACGGTCGGCGACCGGCCCGCCGTACTGCCCTCGGTCACCGGCCGCGCCTGGATCACCGGAACCGCGCAGTATCTGCTCGACCCCACGGACCCCTACCCGACGGGTTTCACCGTATGACGGCCGACCCTGCCGCCGCCCGTTCCACCGGCCCTTCCACCGGCCCCGCCGCCGACCCTGTCTCCGGCCCGACCGGGACGGCACGTCCGTACACCACACCGATCCGGACCGCCGACTGGGACACCGGGGGCGAACCGTTCCGGATCGTGCCCGAGCCCCCGCCGGCCGTCACCGGGCCCGGGCTCACCGTCGCCGAGCGGCGTACGGTCGCCATCGCCATCGCCATCGCCATCGCCGACGCGGGCGCGCAGTGGACCCGGGCCCTGCTGTGCGGCGAACCGCGCGGCCACGCCGACAACGTCCCCGGCCATGTCCACGCGCGCGGCGTCGCGGTGGCGACCTCGTGCGGGGCCCTCACCGTCGACATCGCCTTCGGCGGCGCCATGTACGCCGTGCTTCCGGTGGACCGGCTCGGCCTCGGCCTGCGGGTCCGGCCGGAGGACGTCACCGCGCTCATCGCGGCCGGCCGCGAGATCCGCGACGCGCTGAACGCCGTCCGGGCCGCCGAACACCCGGACGACGCCCGGCTGTCCGGCGTCTACGGGACGGTCTTCACCGAGGAGGCCGCCGCCCCGGTCGAACTCCCGGACGGCACCAGACGGTTGCACCACTGCAACGTGACGGTCTTCGCGGACGGCCAGGTCGACCGCTCGCCGTGCGGCTCGGGCACCGCGGCCCGGGTGGCGCTCCTCGCCGACGCCGGGGAGCTGCGCCTCGGCGGCGAACTGCGGCACGAGTCGGTGGTGAGCTCCGTCTTCCGCGCCCGGATCGAGCGGCCGACCACGGTCCACGGCCGCCCCGCGGTCGTCCCGGCCGTGACGGGCACCGCGTACGCCACCGGAACCGGCCGCTTCACCGTCGATCCCGACGACGCCCTCGTACCCGGGTTCGTGCTGCGATGACGGTGACGCTCGACGCGGCGGACGTGTCCGCGCTCGGTCCGGTGGCCGCCGTCGCCGCGGTCCGGGAGGCGCTGGCCGGAGGGCTCGAACCGGACGGTGACGTACCGCGGGCGGTGGTGCCGCTGGCGCACGGTCAGGGGCTGCTGATGCCGTCCGAGCACGGCGGCTGGTACGGAGTGAAGGTCGCCACCGTCGCGCCCGGCAACGCCGCGCGCGGGCTGCGGCGGATCAACGCCACGTATCTGCTGCACGACAGCGCGACCCTGACGCCGGTGGCCCTGCTGGACGGGGTGGCTCTGACGACCCTGCGCACCCCCGCCGTCTCGGTCGCGGCGGGCCTGGAGCGGCTGCGCGCGCTCGCGGCCGGGTGCGGTGGGCTGCGTCTGGTGGTCCATGGCGCGGGCCCCCAGGGGGAGGGGCATGTCGCCGCCGTACGGGCCCATGTGCCGGTGGCCGATGTCGCGGTCGTCACCCGGCGCGGAGGACCCGTTCCCCACTGGGCGGACCGGCACCTGGCGGCGGACGACGGGGGAGTGGCGGCCCTGGTGCGGCGCGCGGAGGTCGTCGTCACCGCGACGTCCGCGCGCGCACCGGTGGTCGACGGGCGACTGGTGCGCGACGACGCGGTGGTGCTGGCGGTCGGCTCACACGAACCGGACGTACGGGAGCTCGACAGCGTGCTGATGGGGCGCGCCACCGTCCTGGTGGAGAGCCGCGCGACCGCCCTCCGTGAGGCGGGCGACGTCGTCATGGCGATCCGCGAGGGCACGCTCGCTCCGGACGACCTGGTCACCCTGGCGGACCTGCCCGACGCACGGGCCACCGGCCCGGCCGACCGCCCGCTGGTCGTGAAGACGTGCGGGATGGGCTGGCAGGACCTGGTGGTCGCGGCCGCGGCCTACCGGCGGAAGGAGGCGGCAGCGGGCGAGCGCGGCTGAGGCGGGCGCTCGCGCGCGGAGCTCCCGGACTTCGCCGTCAACGTGCGTTGCACCCAAGGTACTTCCGTACCAGCGACGTCAAAGCGCCCTATCCCCAACGGACTTCCGTACCAGCGACGTCAAAGCGCCACGCCCCTAACGGACTTACGCGTCAGCGATGTCAACGCGCTCCGCCCCACCGGGCTTACGCCTCAGCGCGCGCCGAGTTTGCGGGTCGGTGCGGCGCGTTCGGCCTCCCGCTTCCGGGCCGCCCACAGGGTCCGCACATGCGCGAGATGGCCGCGCATGTGCTCCTCGGCCGCCTCCGCGTCCCCCGAGATCATGATGTCCAGGAGCGCGGTGTGCTCCCGCGCCGAACCCACCAACGACCCTTCCTCGGACAGGTCGGTGAGTCCGTAGAGCCGGGAGCGCTTGCGCAGGTCGGCCACGGTCTCGACGAGGCGGGCGTTCCCGGCGAGGGCGAGCAGTTCGAGATGGAAGCGGCGGTCGGACTCCAGATAGGCGATCAGGTCGCCGCCCTGCGCGGCGGTCACGATCTCCTCGGCCACCGGGCGCAGCGCCTCCAACTGCTCGCGGGAGGCGGTGCGGGTCACGCGGCCGATGGTGGGGATCTCGATGAGCGCGCGGATCTCGGTGTACTCGTCGAGGTCGCGCTCGGAGAGTTCGGTGACTCGGAAGCCCTTGTTGCGCACCGCCTCGACCAGGCCCTCGCGGGCCAGGTCGAGCATGGCCTCGCGCACGGGCGTCGCCGAGACGCCGTACTCGGCGGCGAGGGTGGGCGCGGAGTAGATCACGCCGGGCTGAAGCTCGCCCGCTATCAGCGCGGCCCGCAGCGCGTTGGCCACCTGGTCGCGCAGATGCTCCTGCACCGAGATGAGTTTGCGGGACTTCAGCTCACTCATGCGTTCCCCTTCACGATTTGTCACCGCACTATACAATGTCACGTTGCGCGGCGGCGCGGCACCCTCCGGAGGGTGGTCGAGGGGCGCGGAGGTCGGCGGGCGATCCGGGCCCCGACCCGGACCCGAGGGGACACGTTTCGGTAACGGGGCGACGTACATCTTGGCTGTGCAATTTCACATTACTATGTTATGGGTCACACGATATGGACACGGGTGGCCGCTCGGCCGCCCGGATCGCCGCCGGGTCCAGGCGAACGGCCCGGCCCTCTTCCTCCCTCTCCCTCCGGCCCGTTCCGGCCTGTTCCGTTCCGCTTCGCCGCGTCCCCTTCCCGTACGAGGAGTGCACCCATGTCCCGTCGCACCCGCACGCTGTCCGTGACCCTGAGCACCTCGCTAGCCCTGGCCCTGCTGGGCGCCTGCACCGCACAGGGAGGTGGCGACCGCGGCCCGGACGGGCGCCAGCCCGGTGTCGCCACCGGCACCGTCATCGGCGGCACCCCGAAGCGGGGCGGCACCCTGACCGTGCTGTCCAACCAGGACTTCGCCCACCTGGACCCGGCCCGCAACTGGGTCATGCCGACCATGGACTTCGGCACCCGGCTGATCTACCGCACCCTGACCACCTTCCGGGCCGCACCCGGGAAGCAGGGCAGCGAGATCGTCCCCGACCTCGCGACCGACCTCGGCAGATCCTCCGACGGCGGCCGCACCTGGACCTTCACTCTGAAACCCGGACTCGTCTACGAGGACGGCACCCCGATCCGCGCCCGCGACATCAAGTACAACGTCGAGCGCTCCTTCGCCCCGGACCTCGCGGGTGGCCCCGACTACGCCCAGCGCTATTTGGCCGGCACCGAGGGGTACGCCGGTCCGCTGGACGGCAAGCACCTCGACTCGATCCGCACGCCCGACGACCGGACCATCGTCTTCTCGCTGCGCAGGCCCGTCGCCGAGTTCTCCTACACGGTCACGCTGCCCACCTTCTCTCCTGTGCCCGAGTCACGGGAGAAGGGCGTCCAGTACGACCTGCGGCCCTTCTCCTCCGGGCCGTACCGCATCGAGAGCTACGCACGCGGCAAGCAGCTGGTGCTGGTCCGCAACCCCCACTGGGACGCGGCGACGGACCCGGTGCGCAAGGCGTACCCCGACCGCGTCGTGGTGATCCAGGGCCTCAAGGGCGGCCAGATCGACGACCGGATCATCGAGAGCGCGGGCGCCGACGCCTCGGCGGTCGAGTGGTCCGACCTCCAGCCCTCCAGCGTCGCCAAGGTCCTGCCGAAGCCCGGCATCCGGCAGCGGCTCTCCGCCGAGCGCACCGGCTGCACCGACATGCTCGCGCTGAACACCTCCCGGGCGCCCTTCGACGACCCGAAGCTCCGTCGGGCGATGCAGTACGCCGTCGACAAGGAGGCCCAGGTGACCGCCAACGGCGGACCGGCCCTCAACGACGTCGCCACCGGCTATCTGCCCCCGTCGCTGACGGGCGGCCGGCCCGCCGACCCGGTCCACGACGGACCGGCCACCGGCGATGTGGAGAAGGCCGAGAAGCTGCTCGCCGAGGCGGGCAAGGCTGACGGCTTCGACACGACGATCACCGTGTCCACCGGCGACAAGACCCGCGCCGAGGCGCTCCAGCAGAGCCTGGCCCGGGTCGGCATACGGCTGCGGATCGAGACCGTCGACCCCTCGGTCTACTACGACACCATCGGCGACACCGCGGGCGCCCCCGACATGGCCATCAGCGGCTGGTGCCCGGACTACCCGTCCGCCGCCACCTTCCTGCCCTTCGTCTTCGACGGCCGCACCATCAAGCCCAAGGGCAACCAGGGCAACGTCTCCCAGTTCCGCGACAAGGCCGTGGAGAAGCGCATGGACGAGATCGCCGCGATGCCCGACGCGACCGCCGCCAACGCGGCGTGGACCGCGCTCGACCAGGAGATCCAGCGCTCGTCCCCGGCCATCCCGCTGCTCTGGGAGCGCAAGCCGCTGCTCGTCGGCGACAACATCGCCGGGGCCTTCGGACATCCGTCCTGGACCGGCCAGTTCGACTTCGCGGTGATCGGCCTGAAGGACCCGTCCCGGAGCAAGGGCTGAACGGACCGAAGGGACCGAAGGGACTGAAGGACTGAAGGACTGTAGGACTGAAGGAACGAGGACGCATCGCCATGACTCCCGTCATCAAGCCCACCGCCGGACCGACCGCCGGACCGCCCACCGGACCGACCGCCGGACCGCCCACGGGACCGGGCGCCGAACTGCCCGCCGGACCGACCGCAGCCCCGGCAGCCGGCGGGCCCGGCTCACCGGCCCCGCCCGACGCCCTCTGGCGGACCACCTGGCGCCGCCTGTGGGGCGACCGGGGCAGCCGGACCGCCCTGCTCGCCGCCGCCCTGCTCATCCTGGTCGCCCACACCGCGCCCCTGCTCAGCAGGCTGGGCGGCTGGTCGCCCACCGCCTTCGACGCCGACGCCATCGACCCGTACCTCGGCGGCCTGCCCCACGGCGCCCTCGGCGGCATCAGCGCCGAACACTGGCTCGGCGTCGAACCGGTCACCGGCCGCGACCTGTTCGCCCGCGTCGTCCACGGCGCCCAGGTGTCGCTGCTGATCGCCTTCGCCGCCACCGCGATCGTCGTCGTCACCGGCACCGCCGCCGGTATCGCGGCCGGCTACTTCGGCGGCCGCGTCGACACCGTACTGAGCCGGCTGATGGACCTCACCATGTCCTTCCCCTCGCTCATCTTCATGATCGCGATGATGTCGGTGGCCCAGGACGTCAACCGGGTCGTGCTGATGACCGTGGTCATCGGCGTCTTCGGCTGGCCCGGCATCGCCCGCGTGGTGCGCGCCGAGGCCCTCTCGCTGCGCCACCGCGAATACGTCGAGGCCGCGCGCGCCTGCGGCAGCGGGCCCTGGCGCATCCTCACCCGGCAGGTGCTGCCCAACATCTCCGGGCCCGTCATCGCGTACACCACGCTGCTGATCCCCGGAATGATCAGCACCGAGGCGGCGCTCAGCTTCCTCGGGGTGGGCGTGCGCCCGCCCACCCCCTCCTGGGGCCAGATGATCGCCGAGGCCGTCGCGTACTACGAGACGGACCCCATGTACTTCATCGTCCCCAGCGTCTTCCTCTTCGTCGCCGTCCTCGCCTTCACCGTCCTCGGCGACGCGCTGCGCGACATCCTCGACCCCCAGGGAGGACGCCCGTGATCGCCTACCTGGTCCGCAGGATCCTCGGTGTGACCGGCGTCCTGCTCGCCATCTGCGCCGTCACCTTCGTCATCTTCTACCTGCTGCCCGCCGACCCGGCCGCGGCGGCCTGCGGCAAGACGTGCAGCCCCGAACGGCTCGCGGAGGTACGCCACTTCATGGGCCTCGACCAGCCCGTGTGGCGGCGGTTCGGCGACTACCTCGCCGGGATCTTCACCGGCCGCGAACTGGGCGGCGGCCCGCACGCGTTGCAGTGCGGCTTCCCCTGCCTCGGCTACTCCTACGAGAACGCCCTGCCGGTCTGGGACCTGCTGATGGACCGGCTGCCCGTCTCCGTGTCGCTGGCCTTCGGCGCGGCCTGCCTGTGGCTGGTGCTCGGGCTGAGCGCCGGGGTGACCGCCGCCCTGCGCAAGGGCGGCCTCCTCGACCGCACCCTGATGGTCGGCGCGGTGGCCACGGCGTCGCTGCCCGTCTACTTCACCGCGGTGATGCTGCTCTACGGCCTGGTCCGGCTGACCGGGCTGCTGCCCTACCCCGCCTACGTCCCGCTCACCGACGACCCCCTGGCCTGGGCGGCCAATCTGCTGTTGCCGTGGATCGCCCTGGCCTTGCTCTACGCGGCGATGTACGCCCGGCAGAGCCGCAGTTCGATGATCGAGACGATGGCGCAGCCCTACATCAGGACCGCCCGCGCCAAGGGCCTGCCCGCCCGGACCGTCGTGGTCAAACACGGACTGCGCTCCGCGATGATGCCGGTGCTCACGCTCTTCGGCATGGACCTCGGCGCCCTGCTCGCCGGAGCGGTCATCACCGAGTCCATCTTCGGCATCCCCGGCGTCGGCCGGCTCTTCTACGACGCCCTGCAACGCTCCGACCAGCCCGTCGTGCTCGGCGTGACCCTGCTCGCGGCCTTCTTCATCGTGGCGGCCAACGTCGTCATCGACCTCCTGTACGCCGTCGTCGATCCGAGGGTGAGGAGCTGACGTGCCGCCCACCACCGAACCGGACCAGCCCCTGCTGCGCGTCCACGACCTGCGGGTCGCCTTCGACACCCCCGCCGGAATCGTCCAGGCGGTCGACGGGGTCTCCTTCACCGTGCCGGCCGGCCGCACCCTGGGTCTGGTCGGCGAGTCCGGCTCCGGCAAGTCGGTCACCTCCCTCGCCGTGATGGGCCTGCACCGCCGGGCCCGGGTCAGTGGATCGATCACCCTCGCCGGACAGGAACTCATCGGCCTGACCGACCGCCGGTTCGGCCGGCTGCGCGGACGCCGGATGGCCATGGTCTTCCAGGACCCGCTGTCCGCGCTGCACCCCGCGTACACGGTCGGCGAACAGATCGCGGAGGCCCACCGCCACCACTTCGGCAGCGGCCGGCGCGTCGCCCGCAGACGGGCCGTGGACATGCTCGGCGAGGTCGGCATCCCCGAACCGGCCCGCCGGGCGGGGGAGTACGCGCACCAGTTCTCCGGCGGCATGCGCCAGCGCGCCATGATCGCCATGGCCCTGTCCTGCGAACCCGAACTGCTCGTCGCCGACGAACCGACCACCGCGCTCGACGTCACCGTCCAGGCGCAGATCCTCGAACTGATCGCCCGGCTCCAGCAGGAACGCGGACTGGGCGTGCTGATGATCACCCACGACCTGGGCGTGGTGGCCCGCGTCGCCCACGAGGTGCTCGTGATGTACGGCGGGCGCGGCGCCGAACAGGCCCCGGTGGACGACCTGTTCCACAGCCCCGCGCACCCCTACACCCGGGGCCTCCTGGACTCGCTGCCCCGCCTGGACGACCCGGACGACGCCCCGCTGCGCGCCATTCCCGGCTCCCCGCCGTCCCCGGCCGAGCCACGGGCCGGCTGCCCCTTCGCGCCGCGCTGCCCCCGGGCGGCCGCCGCCACCGCTCCGGAGCGGGCCCGCTGCGCCGGGGAGAGCCCCCGACCTCGGAACGCACCCGGCGGCGGCCGGCTGGTCGCCTGCCATCTGCCCCTGCCGCCCACCCCGGCTACCCCGCACCCCGGTCCGGTCGGCGGGGCGCCCGTACCGGCCGAGGAGGCCCGATGAAACTCACGTACACCAACTCTCCGCGCTCGCAGGCACGTTCGGCCGAGGTCGACGGGGCAGAGGAACCCCTGCTGTCCGTACGCGGTCTGGTGAAGGCGTTCCCCGGCCGCCGCGTCCTGGGGCGCGCCGCCGCGCCGGTCCGGGCGGTGGACGGTGTCGATCTGGAGCTCGCGGCGGGGGAGACCCTCGGGCTGGTCGGGGAGTCCGGCTGCGGTAAGTCCACCACGGGCCGGATGCTGGTCCGGCTGCTGGAACCCACCGCGGGGACCGTCGAGTTCGAGGGCCGCGACATCACCCATCTCTCCCCGCGCGAGCTGCGGCCCGTCCGGCGGCGCCTCCAGATCATCTTCCAGGATCCGCACGCCTCCCTGAACCCGCGGCAGACCGTCGCCCGCATCATCGCCGAACCCCTGCTGGTGCAGGGCGCCACGGTCGGTGCGGCCCGGGAGCGGGCCGCCGAACTGCTCGACCTGGTGGGCCTGGGCGCCGAGCACCTGGACCGGCACCCGTACCAGTTCTCCGGCGGTCAGGCCCAGCGCATCGGCATCGCCCGGGCCCTGGCGACCGGCCCCCGCCTGATCGTCGCCGACGAGCCGGTCTCCGCGCTCGACGTGTCCGTCCAGGCCCAAGTCGTCAATCTGATGGAGCGTCTGGGCGAGGAGCTGGGGCTGTCGTTCCTCTTCATCGCCCACGATCTGTCCGTCGTGAAGCGGGTGTGCGACCGGGTGGCGGTGATGTATCTGGGCCGCATCGTCGAGATCGGCGACAAGCACGAGCTGTACGACAGTCCAGCGCACCCCTATACCCGCGCGCTGCTCTCGGCGGTCCCGCTGCCCGACCCGGCGGCGGAGCGGCGCCGGGAGCGGATCCTGCTGCTCGGCGACCCGCCGAGCCCCGCCGCGCCGCCCAGCGGCTGCGGCTTCCATCCGCGCTGCCCCAAGGCGCAGGCGCTCTGCCGCACCGATCGGCCGCTGCTCCGGGTCGTCGGCTCCGGCGCGCGCACGGCCGCCTGCCACTTCCCCGAAACGGGCTGAGCGGCTCCCGGCGGGCCGGGGTGCCCCGGCCCGCCGGGCAGCGTTCACCGGGAAGCCGCATCGGATTCGGTCCGATGCCTTCCTTATGAAGTGTGACCTGTGCAATGGTACATGGCACAGGTCGTGGGCATGTCAACTCCGGACATCGGCCCCATCCCGTCCGGCCGACAGCACGGCACGGCACGGCACGACAACACCCCCCGGCCCACGCCCCGGACATCCCATCGGTCACGCAGGTGCGTGCCTCCGATCCCTCATGGGAGGAAACAACGTGAGAACCACACTCGTCCGCCGAGGTGTGGGTGCCGTTCTGCCCCTGGCTCTCGCCGGGGCGATGAGCGTCGCGCTGCTCGCGCAGCCGGCCCAGGCGCAGCCGAACTCCCCTTCGGCCGCCACGGCATCGAACGCGTCGCAACCGTCCCGCCCCGCCGGGTCGGCCGACCCGGCGCCGCAGGCGCGGCAGTCCCCCACCTCGGACACCGGCCACCAGGCCAAGGGCCGGTTGAAGGCGTCCCAGCTCCCCCCGCTGAGCGCCGACAAGTCCGCCCTCAAGGAGGCCTACGGCCACCACGACGTCCCGCGGAAGCAGGACGCGGGCAAGAAGCCCTCGGCGAAGGCGGCCGCCGCGTGCGACCCGGCCGACTTCACCGGCCGCACCGGAAGCGAACTGGTGCGGCAGATCAAGGGGTCCACCACCGACTGCGTCAACACCCTGTTCAGCCTGACCGGAAGCAACGCCCAACTGGCCTTCCGCGAGGCCCAGATGGTCACCGTGGCCCACGCGCTGCGCGACAACGCCGCCTACTACCCGGGCGACGCGAGCACCGGCACCCCGCAGCTCGTCCTCTACCTCCGCGCCGGGTACTACGTGCAGTGGTACAACCCGGACGTCGTCGGACCGTACGGCAGCGCCCTGACGACCGCCATCCGCTCGGGCCTCGACAGCTTCTTCGCCAGCCCCCGCTCGCACGATGTCACCGACGAGAACGGCGAGACGCTCTCCGAGGCGGTCATCCTGATCGACAGCGCCCAGGAGAACGCCCGCTACCTCCACGTCGTCAAGCGGATGCTGGCCGACTACGACTCCTCCTGGAACGCCTACTCGCGGATGCTCGCCGCGGCCAACAACGTGTACACGGTGACCTTCCGGGGCCACCAGGTGCCCGCGTTCGTCAGCGCCGTCGAGGCGGACCCCGGCCTCATCGACTCCCTGTACCGCTTCGCCGCCGACCACATCGACCTGCTGGGCGGCGACCAGGCCTATCTGACCTCCAACGCCGGACGCGAGCTGGCCCGCTTCCTCCAGCACGAGAGCCTGCGCGGCAAGGTCCGCCCGCCGGCCACCGCCCTGCTCCAGCAGACCTCCATCACCGGCCCCACCGCCCCGCTCTGGGTGGGCATAGCGGAGATGGCCGACTACTACGACCGGGCGAACTGCTCCGACTACGGTGTCTGCGACCTCCAGGAACGCCTCAAGCGCGAGGTCCTGCCGGTCCGCCACACCTGTAGCCCCGGCATCCGCATCCTCGCCCAGCAGATGACGTCCGCCGAGCTGGACTCCAGCTGCACCAGCCTCATCGAGCAGGACGCCTACTTCCACCGGATCGCCAAGGACGACGGCCCGGTCGCCGACGACAACAACACCTCCATCGAGGTGATCGCCTACGACTCCAGCGCCGACTACCAGACGTACGCCGGCGCGATGTACGGCATCGACACCAACAACGGCGGTATGTACCTGGAGGGCGACCCCTCCGTCGTCGGCAATCAGCCCCGCTTCATCGCTTACGAGGCGGAGTGGCTGCGGCCGGACTTCCACATCTGGAACCTCAACCACGAGTACACCCACTACCTCGACGGCCGATTCACCATGTACGGCGACTTCGCCGAGGGCATGAGCACCCCGACCGTCTGGTGGGTCGAAGGCTTCGCGGAGTACATCTCCTACCACTACCGGGGCGAGCCCTACACCGCGGCGATGACCGAGGCGGGCAAGGGCACCTACGCCCTGAGCACCCTGTTCGGCACCGACTACAGCCACGACACCACCCGGGTGTACCGCTGGGGCTACCTCGCCGTGCGCTACATGCTGGAGCAGCACCCCGCCGACATGGACACGGTGCTCGGCCACTACCGCACCGGACAGTGGGATGCCGCCCGGACCCACCTCACCAGCACCGTCGGCACCCGCTACGACAGCGACTTCCGCACCTGGCTGGCGGGCTGCGCGGCCGGTGACTGCGGCGACGGCTCCACCACCCCCGTCTCCGAGTGCACCGACCCCGACACCCGCGTCCTGGGCGAGAACTGCCGCCGCAGCGACCTCTCCGCCACCACCGGCGACTACGCCTACCACTACCTGTACATACCGGCCGGCACCGCGCAGCTGAAGATCACCGTCAGCGGCGGCACCGGTGACGCCGACCTCTACTACAGCGGCACCGGCTGGGCCACCACCACCGCGCACACCAGCCGCGACACCGGCCCCGGCAACGCCCACACCCTGACCGTCACCGACCCGCCCGCGGGCGCCAACTACATCAGCCTGCACGCCGCGAGCACCTTCGGCGGGGCCACCCTCACCACCGGCTACTGATCCGCCCGCCGCACCCTCCGGCCGGGGCCGGGCGCCACTCGCGCCCGGCCCCGGACCCACTGTCAGTGCCTCCCCCTACAGTCGAAGACATCGCTCGGGGAACGCACCGGGGGAGTCGGGGAACACCGGAGAAGGGGCAACAGCCATGTCCGCCAACAGGATCCAGCACAAGGTGAATCACGTCGCTCTGGTCGTGGACGCCTCCGGTTCGATGTACCAGCACCAGGGGCAGCTGATCCGCGTCGTGGACGAGTTCGTGGCGGGTCTGAAGGCCGAGTCGGACAGCCTCGGCCACGAGACCCGGATCAGCCTCTACTCCTTCGACCACCGGGTGGAGAACCTGGTCTGGGACATGGACGTGAAGCATCTTCCGTCCATGCGCGGGCTGTACAAGGTCAACAACGGCGCCACCGCCCTCATCGAGGCCTCGCTGAAGTCCCTGGACGACCTGGGGCACATCTGGGAGGAGTACGGCGAGCACAGCTTCCTCCAGATCGTCGTGACGGACGGCGAGGAGAACGCCTCCGGCGGCGACCGGCGGCACGACGGCGACATGAGCATCCTCGGCCCCTGGCTCGACCGGATCACCACGAAGATGAACGGACTCCCGGGGCACTGGACCTCCGCGATCCTCGTCCCCAACTCCCTGGCGAAGCGCACCGCCCAGAACTACGGCTTCCCGGCCGGCAACATCGCCATCTGGGACGCGGACTCCCAGAAGGGCGTCGAGGACGCGATCGGCACCGTGCGCGCCGCCGCCACCAGCTTCCTGAGGGGCCGCGAGCAGGGCGTGCGCGGCACGAAGAACCTGTTCGCCGTCGGCCAGGACATATCGGTCGACGATGTGCGGGCCACCCTCGAACCGGTCGCGGCCGACAAGTACCGCCTGCTGAAGGTCGACAAGGAGATGGAGATCCGCGCCTTCGTCGACTCGCACCCGGGCGTCACCTACGAACGAGGCTCCTGCTACTACCAGTTGGGTACGCGAGTCCAGGTGCAGCCCGACAAGGAGGTCATCGTCGTCGAGAAGGACACCGACCGCGCCTACACGGGCGAGGCCGCGCGCAACCTCCTGTTCGGCGCCGGTGTCCGCGGGACCGTCTCGGTGAAGGCCGGCAACAACCCCAAGCTGGAGGTGTACGTGCAGAGCCGCTCGGTGAACAGGAAGCTCAAGGCCGACACACGCCTGCTCATCATGCTCTGAGGCCCCGCCTTTCGCCCACCCGCCCGGTGGCTCAGCCCGAGGTCGCCGGAGCCGATGAGTCCATGGCCACCGAGACGGCCAGCAGGCCCAGGGCGGTGCCCATCAGATAGCGCTGGGCGCGGAGCCAGGAGGGGCGGCGGGCGAGAAAGACGGCGATGGCTCCCGCCGCCAGGACGATGCCCAGATTGACGGTGAGGGCCACCGCGATCTGGACGGAGCCCAGCAGAAAGCCCTGGAGCAGGACGTTTCCCGCCTCCAGGCTGATGAACTGCGGGATGAGGGAGAGATACATGATGGCGATCTTGGGGTTGAGCAGATTCGTCATCAGCCCCATCGTGAACAGCTTGCGCGAGGAGTCGTGCGGCAGCTCCTTGGGCGCGAAGACGGAGATACCGCCGGGCCTCAGGGCGGTCCAGGCCAGGTAGGCCAGATAGCCGGCGCCGGCCAGCTTCACGGCCACGTACAGCTCGGGCACCGCGAGGAAGACCACCGACAGACCGAGGTTCGTGGCCAGCAGATAGACCAGGAAGCCCACGGCCACACCGCCGAGCGACACCACTCCCGCACGGCGTCCCTGGGTGATGCTCCGGGAGACGAGATAGATCATGTTCGGGCCCGGGGTGAGCACCATGCCCAGGGCGACCAACGCGACGCCCAGCACTCCGCTCAGCTCAACCATGCTTGCCCGCCGCTCTGTTCACCCGGAGCCGGACAACCCGGCGCTCTGTGCACCGACCGCGCTGCTCGGTGCAATCCGAGTCTAGGTTCGCCATTCTGGTCGGTTCAATAGTGAACATTGCACTCGGTGCAATGCTGTGCTTCGATGCCGTTCCACGCACCAGGGGAGGGGGAGCCCGTGAAGGACTTCCGGTCCGTCGCCGACCTCGTGGCGGCGGAGATCGCGGCCGGCCGGCTCAAGGCCGGGGAACGCCTGCCTCCGCAGCGGGAGTTCGCCCGGCGGTACGCCATCGCCAACTCCACCGCCGTCCGCGTCTACCAGGAGCTGGCCCGCCGCGGTCTCACCGTCGGCCAGGTCGGACGCGGCACCTTCGTCACGGACGCGCCCGGCGCGCCCGACCCCGCACCCGCCCTGTCCGAGCCCGCCGACAGCCGGGTCGACCTGGAGCTCAACCACCCCGTCGTGCCCGAACAGGCCGGGCTGCTCGCCGCCGGCCTGGAGAAGCTGGTGCGCTCCGACCAACTGGAGTCGGTGCTCCGCCCGGTCGGGCCGACCGGCACCTCCGCCGCCCGCGAGGCCGCCGCCGCACTCCTCGCACGGGGCGGCGGACGGCCCGACCCGGAACGGATCCTGTTCGCCGGGAACGGCCGCCAGGCCGTCTCCGCCGCCGTCGCCGCACTGACCCGGCCCGGCGCCCGGCTGGGCGTCGAGGAGTTCACCTACCCGGTGCTGAAGGCCATCGCCGCCCGGCTCGGCGTCACCCTCGTGCCGCTGGCCATGGACGAGGACGGACTGATCCCGGAAGCGGTGGAGGAAGCGCACCGCGCCGATCCGCTGCACGCCGTCTACGTACAACCTGTCCTGCACAACCCGCTGTCCGTCACCATGCCCGCGCGACGGCTCGACCGCCTGGCCGACGTGCTGCTGTCATCGGGCATCCATGCGATCGAGGACGCCGTCTGGGCCTTCCTCCGGGACGACCTGCCGCCCCTCGCCGCGCGGGCCCCCGAGCACACCGTCCTCGTCGACAGCCTCTCCAAACGCCTGTCCCCAGGACTGTCGCTCGGCTTCGCCGTGGCCCCCGCCGCGTCGGCGGGCCGGGTCGCGGGGGCCCTGCGCTCCGGAGGATGGGCGCCCATGCGGTTCCCCCTGGAGGCGATGGTGCGGTGGCAGCAGGACGGCACCGTCGACACCCTCGTACGGGCCAAACGGCGAGAGGCCGAGGTGCGGCAGGAGATCGCGCACCGACACCTCGGCGACTTCCGCACCCGCAGCGACCCGTCGTCCTACTACCGCTGGTGGGAGCTGCCCGCCCCCTGGCGCGCCGACACCTTCGTCGCCGCCGCCGCGCGGCACTCCATCGCGGTGACCCCGGCCGCCGCGTTCTCCGCCGGCCGCCACCGCGGCCCGCACGCGATCCGCCTCGGCCTGGCCTCCCCCACCCGGGAGGTGCTCTCCCGGGCCCTCGCCACCCTCGCCGACCTCGCCCGGTCCGCGCCGGACGAGCTGGCGGGGGACTGAGAGCTCATGAGGCGAAGCCGTGGTGGAACTGCACGGCTTCACCGAGAGCTGCGCGGGCTCCCTCGAAGTCGGCGAGTCGAGCAGCGACCGTGGCCACCGCGAGCCGTTCGGGCAGGGCAGCAGAGAATTTGAGACCGTGCACGGCGCGGCGATCGACATCTGGGAGAACGAGGGCAGGGCTGTCGCTCGCTGCTTGGTGACTCTCTTGCCACCTGTGGGGCGTCAGGTCTTCACGCAGGCGCACGTAGCAGTCCGTGGGGCGTTGGACGGGATCGGCGATGGCCGGCAGTGTCGCCGCCAATGTCGCGTTCGCGCGGTAGCCGGCCCAGGTCCACCAACGGACGTCCGCACCATGACGGCTGACCAGGGACCTGGTCGGGTGTACCAGTTCAGGTGCCTCGTCCTCCCGCCAGCCGGCAAGGCAAACCTCGGCCCGTCGAGTGAGGGAGACAGGAGGGTCGGCCCCGAGGAGCACGGTGCGCATCGCACGGGTGAGGGCGTAGGAGAGACCTAGGACCGAGCCACTGCTCCACTTGGCGACCCCGCCGCCGTCTGCTGGTTCGACGAAGGCTCGTTTTCGGGCCCAGTCGATGAACGTCACCTGCCAGCTGCGGCCACCGAGCAGAAGTCGCCGGGGTCCAGGGCGTTCTTCGGTCAGGACCGAGGGGTCCATCTGCCCGATCTCGGTGCGGCCGGCCAGAACGGTGAATTGGGGGGGAGCGGTGAAGGAGGCGGTGAGCTCGATGAAGTGACGGCGCCCGAAGCGCCGTTCCGCCTCGGGGCCGATGAAGAGAAGCCCGTCGTCCTCGTCCAGGAAGCCTTGTGCCACCAGGTGGCGCAGGATCGGCTTTGCCGAGGCGTCGAAAGGCGCCAGACCGTTCCATTGGATCGGCCACAACTGGTCACCGACCCGCTGCTGCTGGAGCGTGACCGCGAGCAACTGCTGGGCGACCAGATGGCGAGGCTCGGGCGGCGGGGTCACCGGCTCCACCCACCCCTCCCCCCACAGGAGGAGCAGTGCGGCTGCTTGAAGCAGGGTGTCCTTCCGGGTGGCGAGAAAGAGACAGTTGCGCGTGCTACCCGGGCGTCTGCCCGTACGCCCGATGCGCTGGAGGAACGAGGCGACACTGCTGGGCGAGTCGATCTGGATGACGCGGTCCAGATCACCTACATCGATGCCCAGTTCCAGCGTCGACGTGGACACGATGACGCAGTCCCGGGCCTCGGCGAAGGCTTGCTCCGATCGAGCTCTTTCCTCCGCCGAGAGTGAGGCATGCGACAGGAACACGGTCACTTCCCGCTCACGCAGGGCGGCGCCCAACTGCTCGACCTGTCGTCGGGAGTCACAGAAGACAAGCCGCTTTTCACCGCGGTGCAGCGCGGCAATGAGCTTGGCAGCGTTCTCCAGCGAACCGACGTAGTCCAGCTCGACCTCGCCCATCGGCGCTGGCCCGCTCGTGGAAGGGGTGGGCGAAATCACGCGGGCCGGCCGCTTCCCCGCCCCCGACCCTTGAAGCCAGGTGAGTAGCTGCTCAGGGTTGCCGACGGTCGCCGACAGCCCGATCCTCTGGACCGGGCGCCCGGTGACACGTTCCAGACGTTCCAGCACCGCGAGCAGATGCCAGCCGCGATCGTCCCCCGCGAAGGAGTGAACCTCGTCCACGACGACCGCTCGCACTGTTCCCAGAAGGTGCGCGTGATCGGTCTTCACACCAATGAGCATGGCCTCCAGCGATTCAGGGGTGGTGAGCAGGATGTCCGGCCGGTCGGCACGGATGCGCTGTCGCTGCGACCCCCTCGTGTCCCCGTGCCACAGTGCGGCACGGCGTCCCAGCCACTGGGCGTAGCCGTCCACACGCGTTACAAGGTTGTTGAGCAGTGCCTTGAGCGGACACAGATACAGCACGGACGTGCCGGACCATCGCTGCTCCGACATGGCGGACAGGATCGGCAGACAAGCCGCTTCCGTCTTCCCGCCCGCGGTGGGGGCGAGGAGAACGGCATCCTCTCCGTCCATCAGCGGGCGGATCGCCGCCCGCTGGAGGGGGCGTAGGTCCGGCCAGCCCAGAGTGTTCACCACATGGTGCAGGACGACCGGGTCCAGGCGGTCTACGGGGTCCTCGGATGCCGGCGGCTGCGCCACTACACGTCCAGTTCGATGTCGTCCGCCGAGCGGGTGGCCGCGGAGTTCCGTTCCACGTCGGTCAGTTCGTTGCTGCTGACGGTCAGCCGGTAGTGCTGCCGAGGGTCGAAGTCGTCGAATTGGTCGACCCGGTCCAAGACGTCCCCTACCAGCTTCTTCAGGAAAAGGCGCGGTGCCACTCCCACCTTGCCGCCGAGCGCACCGCCGACCGCGTGGGCAAGTTCGGCGACATAGGCGTCATCGACGACGGACACGACGCGTTCGGGGGCTGAGGCGCCCGCAGCATAGAGGTCACGGATGGTCACGCCCAGATTCACCAGCGAATCCTGGGTGAAACCGGGCAGCCGCAATTGCACCGCGCGGGGGTTGTCGAAGCGTGGGTCGGTGGTGAAATCGGTGGCAAGCCGTTGGGCGAGCGGGGCCAGGCGCTGCACGCCCTGCTGTCCGTCGTAGAAGGCGGGCGTACCCGTGATCACAAGGTAGAGGCCGGGGAAGCGGCCTGAGTGGATCTCGTCGATGAGCTGTCGCAGCGCGTTCAGAGCTTTGTCCCGCGCATCGGACCGTACCCGCTGGAGCGTCTCCACCTCGTCAAGTACGACGAACAGCCCACGATGCCCGGAGTCGCGCAACACGGTCAGCAGCCCTTGGAGAAAGCCGAGCGCACCGAAGTGGTCGAGGTCGCCTCGGACCCCGGCTGACCGCCGAGCAGCCGCAGCGACATGTGGTTGGCCGCCGAGCCAGGCGAGTACGGCTGCCGCTGTCGCTTCATCTCCCTCGGCGAGCGCCGAGCGGTAACCGCGCAGAGCGGTCGCGAACGACGGTGCGTGCCGCGAGACCTCGGCCAGCCGGGTGGTCAGCAATGCCTCGACTTCACGGGCCAGCTCATCCTCGCTTGCGCCGGCCGCAAGGGCGTCCTCCTCCAGCGCGTAGAACCAGGCGTCCACGATGGGCCGAAGCGCACTCGGCGGAAAACTTGCCGTAGCCAGCCGTTCAGTGAGCCGCCGGTAGACAGTCTCAAGCTTGTGCAGAGGCGTTTCCGTCTCCGAGACCTGGATCTCGGCGACCGCGAAGCCAAGCCGCTTGGCCCGCTCTCCCAGCCACCTCGTGAAGAACGTCTTGCCCGATCCGTACTCGCCGCGCACTGCCTTGAACACGGCCCCGCCCGAGGCGACCGCGTCCAGCTCGCCGTCGAGTGCGGAAGCGAAGCGGTCCAGGCCCGTTGCCAGCAGGTCGAGTCCGCTGTCGGGTACGGCCCCGCGCCGCAGCGCATCGATCACGGTGCGACGACGGGCGGCAGAGGTGGGAGGATTCGGTTTCGCTGAGCTCACCGGCTCAGTCTCTCACCCGGCATGACTGGGAGCCGGGGCTGTGCCGTGGGGGCTGCTGCCCTCCTTTACGGCTGGTACCGGTGTGAAAGACTCACATTGTGTTGCTGACCTATGTCGATGAGTCATACGACCGGGACCACTACTGGATGGTCGCTCTCGTCGTGGCGGAGAAGCATCTACGTCCACTTCATCGTGCACTCGACTCCGTCGTGGCCAAGGCAGCGGACCGCTACCCCGTCGACCGTCACGCTGAGCTGCACGGCCACGCGCTGGTGCAGGCCAGGGACGACTGGACGCGGATGGGTAACAAGGGTCACAACATGGTGCGGGCCCGCATCGGTGTCTACGCGGACGCCATGAAGGTGATCGGAGCTCATGACGTACGGGTCATCGTGCGGGGGCTCGACCTGCGGCCACACCGCAGTAACCATTTCGGTCCTGGAGCCTGTCCCTCGCCGCACGAAGTAGTTCTGCGGCAGCTGCTGGAAGAGATCTGCGAACACGTGCAGGTGCGGGATGAGCTGGCCTTGGTGATCGCCGACGAGATCGACGGGGCGGACGACCACCGACGGCATTTCCGTGACTACCAGCAGGATGCCGCCGGCGGCAGCGTGAGCGACAACCTGCCCTGTCTCGTGGACACCATCCACTTCGCACCCTCGAAAGCGAGTCGGCTGCTGCAGGCGGCGGACCTGATCGCGTATCTGCACCGTCGGCTGGTCAGCGGACAGGACAGCGACCCACGGGCGCGCAGGGCCAACGAGATGCTCTGGACACATGTGGCTCCACGTGTCGCCCACAGCCATTGCTGGGTGCCCGATCAGCACACCTGCTGACGCTTCCGGCCGAGCTGGCTGTGCCGATCGTGCCCCGATCAGCACAAAGGCCCCGCTTCCGCGGGGCCTGAGGCGAACCGGGCGTCAGTTTCTGGAGACGTCCCTGGGGCCGAGGCTAGCACGATGGCGCGCCCGTACGACTGCCTGTGCACAGTCCCGAAGCGCCCCGCTCAGCCCAGTTCGAATTGCTCTCGCAAGAGCCCTTGGTGCAGTCGTAGGGTCCGGCCGTCCGGCAGTGTCTCCAGGACCTGCACGCCGTCGTAATTGAGCAGCTGACGCAGGACGGCGGCGAAGCCGTCCGCGCGGGTGACCGGGAACTCCACACGTTGGGCCAGGGCCGTCACGGGGAGCGTGCCGCCCGCGTCGATGAGTGCCTGAACGGCCTGCCGAAACTTTTCCAGCTCGCGCTCGCGTGGTTTACGGGCCAGCAGCTCGACCTGATCCTGGAAGGCGGCCGCCCCGAACAGCCGGTGGACCAGGCTCTCGGTCTGCGTACGCAGCTCCGTCGTGACCAAAGCCTCCCCTGCCTCCTCGGCCGGGACCAGAACGACATCGAACAGCGAGTCGTGTGTGCGTGCCAGCTCGGCCTGGGTCTTGGACGGCGCCTGCCGAACGGGCTTCTTCGGAGGAGGCGTGATATCCGGAGATGGCGGCGGCACGGGAGACGGGGCTCGCTCGTCCAGGAACCACCATGAGGGCCGCTGGTCACCCAGCTCACGCCATTCCTTCGGGGGTGTCGCTCCGAAGGGCAGGAAGGCCAGCACCGGGATGGTGAACTCTGCGAGGGACGCCCCGCCGTGGTAGCCGGCTTTGAGAGCCGTATAGCGGGAATCCGCATCCCACAGAGCGACGATCGAGCCACCGGGATCGGGCCAGACGACCCGAGGACCGCTGAGCGGGATCTCAGCGGCTGACAGCGTCCCGCCAGGCAGGCGGTGGCGGGCCGACTCCGGGACACTCGAATCGACCTTCGTGCCACGCCGGTCCACGACGTGCCCGTGATCGCTGGTGATGAGCACGGCCATGCCCTGGGCCGCCGCCACCCGCAGCAAGTCGACCAGGCCCGGGATGTCCGAGGTTCGCCAGGTCCCGTCACCGAGCTTCTGCTCCTTGGCGAGCCGGTCGTCGATGGCGTTCAGGACGACAGCCACATGGGTGCGCCCGTCGGCGAGAGCTTCGCCGAGGGCGGGGCCGAATACCTCCCCGGCGCTCGACGTACGCAGGTCGTCCTTGTGGAACACGGCTGCCGGGGCCCCGCCCCACAGCTTCTGCTGAGGGAAGAGCCTCTTCTCGTCGGCCTGCGCTCCCTTCATCAGGCGGCCTGCGAAGAGAGAGGTGCGGGAGACAGCGGTCAGGGTCGGCAGAGCCGCAGCCATGGCCCGCCGGTGAGGTTCGCCGTCCTTGACCGGATCGAACTCGGCCCACGTGGAGCGCAGCTCCTGGCCGAGTTCAGTGGCGATCGCAGCACTCATTCCGTCCAGGACGAGGAGCAGGACGCGTCGGCCGTCGGTGCTGCGGACGATCGGCTTCACCACCCGGTCCAGGAAGGTCTCCACCGTGAGCATGGAGCCGGGGTGAGTGCCCGCCGCGGTCCACCTGGCCAGCGACCGCGCGAAGGCCCGGTCAATTTCGTGGCGGCGTTCGCGGACCCGTGCGCCGAGCTTGTCGTAGGCGGAACGTAGGACGGGGTCCGGGTCTCCTCCGGCCTCGATGTGTTCCAACGCCTGGTCCACCCACCCGGTCTCCGCGAGGTGGCGCTCTATTCCGGCGCCGGTGGAGTCGCACGCGGTGACCGGTTCAGCGGCGAGCCACTGTGTCAGGCGCCCCCCCATCCTGGCCCGCCGAATCCGGGTTTTTGCCTCGGGGGCACCGGCCCGCCGGTGCCCCTCCAAGTCCCGGAAGGCATCGGCGAGAGCGCCGGTCCGCCCCGATTCCAGGATGTGTCCCACCGCGGCGAAGCGGGCCTCCAGACCGGACGGCAGAAGTGGGCTCGCCTGGGCAGCGGATTCTGCTCCGAATTGCCGGACAAGTGAAGCGGCCCGGTCCAGGACGGTGTCGCCGATGCGACGTGCCTCCCGGGCCTCCTCGCTCTCGGAGCCCCCGGCCCGTGTTGCGGCGGCCAACAGGACGCCCAGGTAGTCCTCACAGGCCCGCCCGAAGGCCGACGCCATGTGGTCCAGCTGTTCTCCTGTGGCCAGGGGCTGCTCTCCGAACCATCGCTCGGCCCGGCCTCGCGCCAGATAGACCTGGGCGTCCGGAACGGCGTGTTGCCACAACGCGGCGCAGACCAGCCCGAACGCCACCGCTTCCTCGCCGTGCTCGGCCTCGACCAGGGCGAGGAGAGCCTGCCCGGCAAGGCCCGCCTGGTCCTCCTCGCTCAGGAAATTCCGCAGCCCCGCGCGTTCGGGGCCGCGCAGTTCGAGCAGGCGGCCGGGGCCACTGGGGCTCAGCGACCAGCCCAGCAGTGCGTGGATGTCCAGAGCGTCGTCCGTTCTCCGGACCCGATCCATCGGTCCATCCGACTCGGTGTCGTACCGCCCCAGTCGCAGCCGACGCAGGGCGAGGGCGGACAGGGCCTTTCGCCGGGAGAGCACGCCGCCGGCCAGGGGAGGCCAGCCCCCGGGTGGGGTGGCGTCCAGGAGAGCCTCGGCAGCCCAGTTGGCATGCCTGAGCCGGGTGTCGACCTGCTCGGCGCCGAAAGCCTCACGGACGACGTCCCAGCTGTCGAGCGTGTCGATGCGCTTCTTGTGGACGCGGGCGAGGATCGCGGGGTCGAGTTCGCTCTGTTCGCGGTCCGTCAGGATGACGAGCACCGCGGGGCCGGTAGAGCCCCCGTTAGTGGCGGGCTCCGCCCTGTCCCCGAGCGGTTCACCGAGATGGTCCAGGAGCAGCTCATGTACGGCAAGAGGCGAGGGGGCCGTGGAGATGCGGGCGGTACGCCCCTCGCTCCAAACCGGTTCTGTCGGACCGTCCCACTGCGGGGCGGAACGCAGGAGGACGGCACGGCGTCGCCCGGTGCCGGAGAGGGACGGGGCCAGCGACGTCTGGGACGACAGGTACTGGGTGATCGTGGCGACGTTCAGCCGGGCAATCGCCGATGTGCTCGTGACGCTCATGACTCGACGACCCGCCAGGTGATCTCGACTGCGGCTCCCGGTTCACGGGCCGCCAGATCGGCGATCTCGGCCTGGAGCTCGGCCACGGCCCGTGCCGCAGTCGTGCGCCCGCCGCCCGACCGCCGACTCCGCGAGCCACCCGGGGCGGGCTCCGCGATCCGGTCGGTGGGAACAGGCGGGTGACTGGTCCCGGTGTTCAGCGGCACCTGGTCCGCACCGGGAGTAGCCGGCGGGACCGGGGGCGGGGGAGTGACCGCGGCCCGGTTGCGCTTCACCAGCGCGAGCACTTCGCGCTGCGTGCGGGTGAGAGCGTCCTTCAGATCGATGGTCCGCTGGTCGCTCCCGGCCGCGTTGCGCAGGGAGTCCAGCAGGGCCTGCCCCTCGGGCCCTTCGTTGACCGCCAGCTCCAGGGTGGTCCAGGACGTGTCGGTCAGGGCGCGGGCGACGTCCTTTGCCTGGGTGATCGAGGAACCGAACCGATCCGCGCTCACCTGCCCGAGGTCGAAGGCGGCCAGCGCGTCCACCGTCTTCTTGGCCCCGGCCGCACCCTGCCCGGCGCTCTCGCCGAGAGACGTCAACAGCTCGACGGACCGCCGGGCGAGGGGCAGCCGCGCGGCCTCGTCGGTGCTGTCGAGCCGGAGGAATACCGCGTGCTCCTCCAGCTTGGCCACCAGACTGCTCGCGTAGTCCTTGTGGGCGTGCGCCGCCTGGACGATCTGGCGGGCGAACTGGTTGACCATGCGACCGCGCCGCAGCGTGGGAGCAGGCTCCCCGAAGATCGTGGCGAACCGCTGACGAGCCGTGTCCCAGTCCTCCTCGGAGGGCCGAGGCTGGCTGCGCAGCGCGTCGTGATCCTTGATCTGCGACAGCTCCGGTGCCGGGTCGAGCGGCATCCCGCTCCGGACCCACACCCGGTCGTCCATCTCCGCGAACGCGGCCACGATCAGCCGGGTGAGGAAGTCGGGGAGCCCGCGCGGCTGGGGCAGGTCGGTCCAGTCGGTGAGGGTGATCAGGGAGAGATCGCCTGTCACCCCACGCTCCCGTGCGAGCTGCCGGAAGTGGTCGGCCCAGAAGAGCGACAGCTCGAAGTACGCCTCCTTCTGCTGCCCGAGACGCAGGGGCCCCGCGATGCGCTGGAGCAGCTTCCGGTCCGCGGCCGGCACCTCGGTCCGGTGGTCACGGGCCTCCGCCGCCGCCCGGATATGCGTGAAGACCTTGCGTGCGTCGGCCGCCTTCAACGGGATGCCGGTGTGGTCCGGGTCCAGGTCCGGGTGCTCGGTGAACTGATCGGCGAGCAACTTGCCCGCCACGTGCCGCAGCCCGTCCCGCATCGACTGACCGACGGAGAAGACCAGCCCGTCGACGTCCCGCAGCGACTGGAGGTGCTCGGAGAAGCCCAGCTCCACATCGGTGGGCTTCTTCTCCGCCAGCCCGTACGCCTGCTTGAACGCGGCCTTCACGTTTTTGAGTAGCGACTCCCTCTGGGTCTCCAGCAACCCCTTGGCACGGGCCCGGTTGTCCGCGTTGAGATGGCCGGCGTACTGGGTGTCGAAGCGCTGCTCGTCCGAGAGGGCCTTGTCGATGACGACGAGGCGGCAGAAGTCGGTGTACCGCTGGGCGGAGAGGTGGGCGGGCAGCCAGGCGACCGTACGCCACGGCTCGCCGTCCTGCTGCTTCTCCCGGAGTCGTCGCACCCGGTTGACGTCGTCGATGGGCCCGTACTCGCCCTCGTCGTACGGGAGGTCGACGACGATCCTCCAGAGACCGTCCTCGTTCGGCGACAGGTCGTGGTCGGGCAGCTCCTCCTCGTCGGCGAGGTTGCCGAAGAGGACTTCCGCGCTGCGGCTCGTGCCGCGCCAGTCGAAGTTCACCCGGTTGGTCAACTGTCCGTGCTCGATGGCGAGTTCCTCGGAAAGGAGTCGCTTGGCGAGCGCCTGCCTGTTGCCCGGGTTGTCGTTGACCTTGGCGTTGGCGATGACGGAGTCGACGTCCACACCGGTCAGTTCGAGCCGGACTCCCGGGTTGGTGTCGGTGCCGGTCTCTTTGATCTCCGGGAAGCGGCCCGCCCACTCCGCGATCTTGTTTTTCAGGATGCCGTACTCGCGGCCCGGGATCGGGGCGACGACGGACCCGTAATTCAGGGCGGACAGCCGACGGATCGTGAGGTCGGAGAGCGCGGGCACGCTGGGCGCGAGCGCTGACAGCAGCAGGGTGCCCACGATCCGGTTGTCCCCAACGAAGATCTTCACCCGACCCCTCAGGTCCGGGTCGGCGATGCTGTCCGGGCCCCGGTGGGTGTACTGCTCGACATCCTCCTCGGACACGTTGTGCGTGCCGAGCAGGTAAGGACGCAACTTGGTGCGGTAGAGCTTGTCGGCCGCCTCGAAGACGACCTTGAGGCTGTCGGTGAACGGCTTGTCGCCACCGGCCGTGATCAGCGGGTAGAGGTCGCCCACCGGGATCAGGTCCCCGAGCCGCAGCTCGTCCCGGTGGTCGGCGAGCAGCTGCCCCATCAGCTTCATACCCGTCCGGTTGCGCTGGAGGGCGGAGGAGACGTGGACGAGTGTGTCCATGAAGGCGGGGGAGAACGGATACGTCAGCCGGAAGCTCTCCTCGTCGGCCCCCACCCCGTCGGCTCCTCGGTCCGAGCCCAGCAAGGTGTCCCACACCTCTTGGCGGACCTTGCGGGTCTTCTCGAACTCTGCGTTCACCAGCGTCGCCGACTCTGCGTCCTTCGGGGTCAGCAACCGCGCGTGCGCCACCTGAGGAAGGTTGCGGTCCTCCAACGTGATCTTGTCGAAGCGCCCGGAGGCGAGGTTCAGCGTGTCCTGGATGGACGACTCGGCGGCCCCCGACACCTCCTCGCCCACCAGCTCGCGCAGGTCGCGCTGGCGCGCGATGAACGACACCACGGGCACGGCACGCCGCGCGTCGCCGCCCTCCACGAAGTTGGTGATCTTACTGGCCTCGCGCGCCACGAACTTCTGGTCGTGGATCAGCGTCGCCAGCCAGAGGATCAGCTCGTCCAGGAACAGGATCAGCCCGTCGTAACCGAGGGACTTCGCGTGCTCGGCGATGACGGACAGGCCCGCGTCCAGCGACACGAACCCGTGCTCGTCCTCGGCGGCGTTCCTCGTGAAGCCGGGCAGCAGGTGCGCGTTGGAGTCCTCCACCAGCCGGGCGCGCAGCTCGGCCGGGGTCGACGGGCTCACCAGATTCAGCGCACGACCCGACTCGTGGACCTCCTCGGCAGCCAGCGCGGTGTCCAGCAGCTCCGGCTGCCAGGCGAACGCCTCGCCCCACTCGTCGTCCTCGTCACCACCGGTGGCCTCCGAGGGTGCGAGGCCGTCGATGATGAACCGGTCCCCGTTGCGCTCCCGCAGCGACCGGATGGTGTCGAAGAGCGCGTCCGTCCGGTACACCTGCGGCGTCGGAGCGTCCGGATGCAGCTTCTTCACATGCGTGACATAGCCCCCGAGTACCCGCTGCTCCAGGGCCTTCGCCCCGAGCATGTGGTACGGCACCAGCAGGAACCGCTTCCCGTCGGTGCCCAGCCACTCGTGCTTGGACAGCACCGGGTCGAGATCGGCACGCGCCCGTGCGGCGGGGCTACCGCTCAGCAGGGCGTGCAGCACCGCCATGAAGTGCGACTTACCCGAACCGAACGAACCGTGCAGATAGGCCGCCTTCGACGTGTGCCCGTCCAGGGCCGCCTTGATCAGCCCCAGCGCCTCGTCGAAGTTGTCCCGCAGCCGCTCCGTGACCACGTAGTCCCGCAGAGCGCCCTCGGCGCCGGCCGGGGTCGTCGCCTCCGAGAGGCGGAGGACGAAGTCCGAGGTCGACAGGGACTCCTTGATGTCGATGACATCGCGGAGCAGGGGCGGCTGCTGGGCCATGGGCGGTCTCACTCTCCGGCGGGCTGGTGGCAGGTGGTGTCGTCCGATCGTATGGCTTGGGTACGTCAGCGGACCAATGATCCCGCCGGCCCGGGGCCGCCCGGGGGTCAGACGAGGGCCACGCTCTTCGCCACGGCCTCCGGATCCACGAGGGAGCGCAGCTTCTCCCGGGTCTCGGGGTCGGTGGAGTAGATGATCGTTCCGACCATGCCCCGGGTCAGCAGCACCTTGTACGTGTTGCGGATGAGCCGCGCCACGTCGGCGTCCGGGGTCGCCTTGGTGAAGACCGGGTCCTTCGACGCCGTACGGTCGACCACCCACCGGTCGGTCCGCCACACCAGGTCGGGCCCCATGATCACGCCCGACCAGTCGTACTCGAAGCCCTGCGCGGTGTACACGCACCCGACCTGCCCGAACCCGGCCGGATCGGTCGCCCACAGCGGCGCTGGCGGAGCACCCAGCACGGAGCGGTCGCCGTACAGGTTCCACGGCCGGGCCCAGTCGCCGATGACGACGTCGGTGGGCAGGTTGGACATCTCCGGCGTGATCTTCGTCGTCCACTTCCAGCAGTACCCGGCCGCCATGCGCGCCCCGTACTTCTCCGCCCGCTTGGCGATCAGGAAGTCCTCCAGCTCCTGCGGGCTCTCGGCGGTCCGCAGCTCCACCTTGCCGTCCGGCTCCCACGCGACGGGGCCGTCGCCCTCCAGCCCCAGCAGGCTCGCGACCCACTTCACGTACGCGTCGCTGCCCCCGCAGCGGAACTGGCTGTCCAGCTCCACCACCACGCAGTCCAGGCCCATCGCGGCGGCGGCCGCCCCGATCTGCTCCTTGGTCCCCATCTCGCCGGGGCGCACAACCTGGTGCTGGTCCAGCAGGAACACCGGTACGCGGGCGGCCTCGATCAGTTCGGCGACCTGGGGGCGGTCGGTGCGCAGCTCGGCCTTGGTGTAGCGGTTGGCGGACGTCTTGCGGAGCCGGTGGGACTCGTCGCAGATGATGACGTCGAGATCGTTGGGCTCGGCGGCCATGAAGCTGTTGAAGTACATGAACAACTTCTTCACCTCGGGCTTCCGGTCCCCCACGACCTTGCGCATGGTCTTGGTGAACGACGCGGACCCGGTCGCGTGCAGAGCGGTCACTCCGCGCCGGTACAACTCGCCGAGGAGCGACAGGGCGATCACGCTCTTCCCCGAACCCGGCCCACCGGTCACGACGACTACCTGCTTGTGGTTCGACCGCTTCGCCTTCCGCACGGCGGAGAGCACCAGCTCGTAGGCGATCCGCTGCTCGTCCAGGAGCACGAACTGCTCTCGGTCGCGGACCTCGGCCGCCGCGACCGCCATCAACTGCCTGGAAGGGCGCACCTTCCCCCGGAGTAGAAGGTCGGCGGAGTGCGCCCCGGATTTGGGGGCGAGCCGCGAACGGAGGAAGTCGAGGAACGCCCCGCGCTGCTCGGCGGTGTACATCCGTCCCTGTACGTCCTCCGGCACCTGGCGCAGGGAGCTGATGCCGAACTCCGTAGCGTTGTGCAGGAAGGCCACCCCGGCGACGGACTCCGGGATCCGCTCCAGCGCGCCGTTGAAAGACAGCAGGTACGAGACGTAGCCCCGCACCTGCTCGACCGGGTGCAGAACGGGCCGCGGGTAGGCGTCGATCCGGCAGAGCAGCGGCTCGTCCTCCTCCGCGTACGCCTGGCTCCACTGCTTCAGCTCGACCACTACGTACGACGGCTCCCCGGTGACCGGGTGCACCCCGGCGAGCAGCACGTCGGCGCGCTTGCTGGTCAGGGGCAGGGAGTACTCGATGAGCATCTCGACCTCGCCGAGCCCCGCGTCGAGCAGCGCCCCGGTGAGAGCGGGGATGCTGCGCTTCCAGGACCGCACCTCGGAGTCCCCGGGATTACGGCCGTGCGCGTGCTTGAAGTTCTCCATCAGATGCAGCGACAGCGAACCTTCGAGGTTGCGGGCGGCGGCGGACTCGCGGAACAGCAAGGAATTGCCCCAGGCAGCACGAAATGACTCGTGCGGGTGGGGGCATGTCCTCTTCAGTCCGCTGACACGGAACGGAAGCCCGGCGGGCCGCTGAGATGATCCGTCTCATCGTAGGACGGGGGTATGACAGGCGGCGAGGTTTTTCGAACGCGAGGCCGGGAGGACCCCTCCCGGCGCGCGCCACCGGTGGCGGCCGCCCAGGTCAGAAGGGGTGCGGCTGTCGGCTGCGGGCGTTGACCTCGGCGAGCTGCGCGCTCAGGAACTCGCCCCGGCTGAGTGGTCGTAGGTGCCCCGGATTCGCCTCCCACTGCTTGCCCCCGCCGAGCGGCCGGAGCAGGACGTATGGGCTCCGATGGCCCACCACGAGCCCGACCCGGCCGCTCCCGCTGTCGTGGACGGCCACCCCGACCCCGGGGACGCCGTCCTCGGTCACCGGGCCAGCCCGTTGGTGATCGCGATCGCGAGGGCGTGGGCCACGGGCGCGGAGCACACGCCGAGGTGGACGAGGGCGTACCGGATTTTGCCGGACCGCTCCGTTGTTGGCTGCGTGTGGCCGTCGGCGTTCTCGCCGCTGCGTACGGAGAGGGCGTGCCGTCTTCGCGGAGGGTGTCGGCACACGGGGTACGGACGTCCATCGCGGGAAGCTGGATGCCGGCCCGGTACAGGGCTGTGGCGAGGGCGTCGCGGGCGTCCAGGGCTTCTTGTTTCGGCTGGTTGTTGCGCGGAACCTGCGCCCCGGCCGCAGGTCGTCAACTACCGTGCGTGAGAGGTGCGTTACAAGAATGTCCTGGTCAGGGGCGGAGTCCTGCCGAAGCCGGGGGAGCTTCCCCGGCCGGATCCGCAAGTTCCACACGTTCCACGTTTCACGGAGGGCGCGATGACGACGAGGCGAGCGGTCACGGGCCGCAGCAGGGAACCACGAGCCCAGTTCGCGGAGGAGTTGCGCCTCCTGCGCACGTCACGCGGCCACAGCCTGCGGCAACTGGGCGACCGGCTGGGCTGGGACTGGTCGCTGTTCGGCAAGATGGAAAAGGGCGAGACGGTCGGCGGCCCGGAGGTCGTCCAGGCGCTGGACACCCATTACGGGACGCCTGGGTTGCTGCTGGCGCTGTGGGAGCTGGCGGTCAGCGACAAGACCCAGTTCAAGGAGCGGTACCGGCGGTACATGGCGCTGGAGGCCGAGGCATGAGCATGTGGCACTTCGCGGTGAGCGTATTGCCGGGGTTGTTGCAGACGTCGGGGTACGCGAGGGAGATCCTGGCCTCGGGTGGGCTCAGAGGCGAGGCGTTGGAGCACAGGTCGAGGCTCGGATGGGGCGGAGAGAGCTGCTCACCGGCGAAGACGTGCCTCAGTTCCGGACCATCCTGTCTGAGGCGGTGTTGCGGACCCCACTGCGGGACCGGCAAGAGTGGGAGACGCAGCTGGAGGCCGGAGAGCGGGGTGACGTGACACTGCAGGTGGCACCGTTCAGCGCTGGCCCCCATGGCCTCACCAACGCCGATGTCATGTTCTCCGCCTGGCCGATGGGCGTACCGTGGCGTATGCCGAGAACGGGTACAGGGGCGAACTCATCGAGGAATCGGTACCGGTTGAGCGGCTGCAACATGCGTACGATTCGGTGCGCGAACTGGCTCTCTTTCACCAGCCGAGTCGCGGAAGTTTATTCTGCGCATCCTGGAGGAAGCACGTGCGAGCCCTTGATCTGAACGCAGCCACTTGGCGCAAGAGCAGCTACAGCAACCAGGGCGGCGGTCAGTGCCTTGAGGTTGCAGACGGCTACACGGCTGTGGTCCCACTGGGTGACAGCAAGAATCCGTCCGGCCCTGTACTCACGTTCGCGGCTGGCAGCTGGTCATCGTTTGTGTCCGCTGTGAGGAACGACGAGCTGAGCGCCTGATTTGGCTCTGATACGAGATGGCCCTCGCTGACACGTTCAGCGAGGGCCATCGACGTCACCGAGCGCGGGCTACTTCTTCTTGGCACCCCGCTTGACGGCGGCCGGCCGCCAGGCGCGCAGGTCGTCGTCAGTGAGCCCGTTCTCGCCCTGCACCATCTGCCGGTCGCCCCGGAAGTACTTGGCGGGGGAGGAACCGAAGGTGGCGTCGAACTCGTTGTGCCACTGGTCGAGCCAGGGCTGGAGTTCGAGCAGACCCGCGAGGAACGGGGTCAGCTCCTCGGAGGTCAGGGCCTCGTGGGACGCGATGTACGCGTCGAGCGCGTACGCCTGCTCACGGTGATCCCAGCCAGCCCAGCCGTACAACTCGGGCGTGGCCGCGTTGCTCTGCCCGTACGAGATGAACCGCTCCTTGGGCACGTCGAGCTTGCCGCGCGCCTTCCAGAAAGAGGGCCGCAGGAAGTCGGCGGAGGCGTACTTCGTTGGTTCTGGGATGGTGTCCCGGATCCTCCGCCTGGCTAGCTCGTCCGGGGCCGCGTCCTCCTGCCTCTGGAGATCCCACACATGCTCCCAATCCGCGCGCCTCTTCAACCCGGAGGGCTTGTAGCGCAGGGCGGCGAGGAAGGGCACGTGCTCGCTGGTCATCAGTTCAGCTACGACAGCGTGGAAGTCCTTGTGCGGCTCGTAGATCTTGGCGACGGAGACGAAGTCCTCGTCACGGGAGAGCGCGTCCGTGAGACGGGAGAGGGTGACTAGGGTGGGAAAATCATTTTCGTCGAACCAATGGTCCCGCTTCTCGATTTGTTCGAGCAGCCAGGAATTCAGAGCTGCCCGCTGTAGAGCATCCCAACCCTCAGTGGCCCATCGGCGTTTATAGTCAGGCTGCTCGACCATGCGAATCGCACGGTTGGACTCGATGGCGTTGATGCGTTTCTGGACGATATGGCGGTAGGTGGCGGGCCAGTGAGAGGGGACATCAGTCAGGGGTTTCGCCCCGTGTTGTCTGTGCCATTGAGGTGAGGCTTGACCCGCAGCTACTCGCCGAGCAAGCACAATCTCGAAAGCGCGCTCACCAAGCCTGAGGGGCGGGTTGACCAGGTCATCGGTTTGGTCTCCGGAGGTGTGGAAGTCTTCAGAGCCGAGGTTGTAGAGAGAGTAGATCTGCCAGTCCAGCTCCTCTTGGAGGCTGATCATCTTGGCCAGAGTTTTTTCCCACTTGCTTCGAGCATCGGTGAGGGAGGCTGCCGTTGGAGTTCTGGATTCGGCGATCGCGAAAGGGCTAGATTCGCCAAGTTGCCTCGAGAGAGATTCCAACGACCGTGCAAGGTTCACCGGATAGTGGGTGGGGAGAGGCAGCTTCGCGACGTTTGTTCCAGTGAATTCATAGATCCACGACCAGGGCTGATCGGACTGTCCGCCTCCCGATTCGGGGCTGCCTCCCTTCGGGTAGCTCACCTGTTTGAGCCAGAAGCAAGCTGTTGAGCTGTTGAGTACACCCAGTAGCCCGAGGTGCTTTTCCTCGTCCTCGTCGGCGTGAAGCTTGATGACTGGAGCGGTCTGCTTGAAAAGGGAAGTTCCCCGGTCCAAGGTGAAGTGACCGTGAGAAGAGTCTCGGGCAAAGGAGATCGCCCAAGAGTGTGCGCCTTCGTCCTTCGGGAGCTGATGCCACTGCCACCAGGCCCTCCCTGTCGAATGGTAGGTCCCGCCTGAAAAAGTGGCTCGGTTCCCCAACTCGGTCCGGTATGGCCAGAGTGCAGGAGAATTGGCAATGGTAGTTTCTAGGTCGAGCAGAGTTCGATCTTCCGAGTAGGGATAGAAGGCGAGATTGTTGGTATTTGCCCGCCAATCACGTACCCCACCGCCAGAGACTGTCGGGCGCAGCAGCGAGGACAGTTCGGCGGGCCATGCGTGCTTCGGGCGAATCATGACATCGTCTGCAGCTGTCATTCCTACGTACCCGAAACGCTTTGCCTGATTCCTCAGAATCCCAGGTGAATGAGAATCGATGGCCTCATTCAGCTCAAGCCCTCCATCGGCCAGGATCCATGGTTGCTTGGCGAAATAGCGATCCCGGTCCAGATCGCCGACCGATACCCACGGATTACTGGAACCTGGAGTGTCCAAGTTCTCGACGATGGCACCCCAGACCAGTCCTTCTTCCGCGCGCTTTGGTGCCTTCGGTTCACCCTGAACGCTGCGCACCGTTCGGATGGTCGACGCTCTCTGGCTCAGGCTGCGCCGCTTCCCGATCAGAATGACTGTGGGGGTGCCGTGTCCAGGGATGAATGCACCAGACGTGTCAATCACCTCGACGAGGTCAACTCGGTCGAGCAAGATAATCTCGACCAGTTTCTTCCCGAACTCTCGTTTCATGAAAGAGTTTGCGGTGATTTGCCCGACCATGCCGTATCCGAGCCCGGTCTGGGTATCGCCTTCCTTTGCCAGCTCGAAAAAGCGCTGTGCGAACGGAACCGACAAAGCGTATGTGCCTGAACACGCATCATACAATTCTCGATACAGTTGGTTGAGTTTCTTATCTTTCACTGTGATGTACGGAGGATTTCCCACCACTACGTGGTACTGCCCCTGCTGTAGAATTCCAGGATATTCAAGTACGTCCTCCGTGGAATAAGCGAACGAGGCCAACTCATCCTCGCCCTCCTCATCCCCATCCAGCGTTAGGTTCAGCTCCAACTGCCGAGCCTTGATCAGTGAGTCCCCCACCGCCAAGTGAATCGGCCACTCATACCCGGCCGCCTCCCCCAGCGTCCGCACTCCGCTAGCCGCCATAGCCGCCACCAGCAGCCGGAACCGCGCCACCGCCACCGCGAACGGGTTCAGGTCCACCCCGTGCACTGAGTCCAACGCGGCAGCCACCCGCTCATGCACACCGCGCCCCGGCTGCCCGTCCGCCCACAGCCGCACCAGCCGCCGGAACGCGCCCAGCACGAAGTGCCCCGACCCGCATGTCGGGTCGATCATCTTCAGGCCCTCGTACCCGAACTCCCGTACCGCCGGAGTCATCGTCCGGTCGAGGATGAACTCCTCCACGAACTCCGGAGTCTGCAGCAGCGCGTACGTCTTCCGCGCCGCCTCGCTCAGGTCCTGGTACAGGTCGCCCAGGAAGCGGGTGTCCCAGCCCTTCGTGCCGTCGCCGTCCTCCTCCAGCGGGTCCGTGAAGTCGTGGACGAGCACGCCCTCCTCGTTCCGGGCGCGCCAGAAGTCGACCAGGTCGCGGGCCCCGTCGTGCGACAGCGGGATCTGGAACAGCGGGTTGTGCTTCTTGTCGAAGAGCAGCCGGCCGGCCTGGCCCGCTCCCAGTTCCTCGAACGCCGTCTCCAGCCAGCCCCGGTACGTCGGGTCGTCCGACGTGGACACGTAGTCCTCGAAGCGGGCCAGGGCCAGGTCGCGGCGGTCGTCCTCCGGGGCCGTCAGGTACGGCTCCGGGATCAGGCGGTTGTCCTCGCAGAACCGGACGAAGACCGTGCCCAGCACCCACGCCACCGCGACCTGCGTGACGCGCTCGTCCAGCCAGGAGTTCCAGGTCGCCGCCGTACGGCCCAGCTTCCGGGCCCGGTCGTACTCCGCCCGCAACCGTGTACCCACCTCGGTGACGGCCTTCACCTGCTGGGACAGGTCTGTCTCGGCCGCCTTGACCTGCTGCTTCAGGTCGTTCAACAGAGCCTTGCGGTCGATCATTTGGTTTCTCCCTGGTGTTGCTGGACGCCGCTCCTGGCGGCGGGTACGGACCGGTGGACGCCGTCCACCCATGCGTCCGGAAGTTCGATCCACTCGCCCAGGCCCGCCTGATAGGCGACCGCGACCTGGCCGAGCTTCGGTTCGCGGGCCGGGTCGCCCTGCGGGACCAGCAGCCACAGCCCCCGCCCGCCGTGGCGTGCCGCCTGGGCCAGTCGGTGCAGGACGCCCATCGCGTCGTACCGGGCGAAGACATGCGCGTCCGTCAGCAGCACCGGCGGCGTCCCGGGGCCGCCCTCCGCCAGCAGCTCCCCTACGCGCGGTTCCACCGAGCCCCACGCCGTACGCGCGTACTCGGCGAACTTCACCGCGCCCCGGTGCCCCGGCTCCGCCGCGTCCGCCTTCAGCAGCGTTTCCCACGTCGGCTTCGTGCCCGGCGGGACCAGTGCGTGCAGCGCTTCCAGGAACAACTGCGTCGCCGACACCGCGTGTGCGCCCAGCGCACCGTCCCCGGTTTCGCGCGCCAGGGACCGGACGGCCTTGGGCGAGAGGTCCTGGCGTACCGTCAGAACCCGGTAGCCGTCCTTACGGGCCGACGCGACGAGGCGCTCATCGGTGCGTACGGCGGCTGCCACCAGCGGATCGTCCGCGTAGCGCGTGACCGCGGCCAGGTTCGTCGAGCGGCCCCAGCTGTCCGTGGTGAGATAGCTGGACGCCGCGTCCATCCTCGTCGGGAGATAGCGCAGGGTCCCGGTGTCCTCGCGGGTGGCGAGGGTCAGCTCGAAGCCCGCCTCGCGCAGCGCCTTCGTCAGCGGGCCGGCCGTCGGCAGGTCGGCGGTCGTGCCGCCCCGGCCGTCAGGCACGACCAGCTCCGGGAATCGCGCCCGCACCCGCTCGTGCACATCGGCACCGGTGATCCCCGGCTGCCGTCCCTCCGGAACTCCTGGGATCAGGCGCACGAGACCGGCCTGGGTCAGGCGCAGCGCGCGGACCAGATCCAGATCGCGGGGGTAGATCTCCAGGCGGGGGGTCGCCGCAGCGTTCTCCGAGGCGGCGGCGGCCAGCTCGACCAGGCGGCGTTCGTCCCACTCCACCGTCCCCGGCGGCGGTGCCAGTGCCGCCAGCTCGCCCAGGACTGTCGTCGCTGTCGGCAGGGTGTCCAGCTCCGCCAGGCTGCCAGCCTTCCTGCCCAGCCGGGCCGCGTAGTCAAGGAGGCCGGGAGCCGTCGGGGTGTCCGGAGGGTCGCCCGCTGTCCCCGCGCTCTCGTCCGGCTCCCGGACGTCCAGGGCCAGCAGACCTGCGCCGAGGGACTCGTCGGTGGCCCGCCGGTTGGGCTGGTGCTGGAACTGGGCGCTCTCCGGGTCGAACTGCTCCAGTTCCACCACGGCTCGTACCGCCGCCAGCGCCAGGGCCCGGCGCTGCTCCCGCTCGGACAGCTGCGTACCGCGCCGCACCGCGAGGGCGTCGGCGATCTCCGAGGCGGACGCGATTCGGCCCAGCCCCTTCAGGAGATCCATGATCTCCGCGCGCAGCGCCTGCACGGCCGGGTCCTTCCTCCAGCGCTTCCGCTCTTCCTTGAGCATCTGGTAGACGCGCTGCGGGGTCACTCCCACCAGTTCCGCGACGTCCTTCGGCCGGGGCCAGACCCCGATGGCCGGCAGAACGCCGCGCTCGTTCGGCAGGCGCAGCAGCAGACGGACCATCTCCACCTTGCTGCTGTTCGCGCCGTTGTTGTTCAGCTCCGGCACCAGGATCGTGGCGAGCGTGTCGAGGCTGACCGAGCGGAGCGCCGCCCCCGACAGTCCCGCCGACTTGCCATTCGTGGCGAGGGCGTCGACCACCGCCGCCTCGCCCGAGGTGAGCTGTGCCAGCTCCTCCTTTGCCTCTGCCCGGCCTCGGGCCGTCAGGGGGGACACCGGTGCCTCGCGCAGCAGCTCGCCCCACTCCCGCTGGCGGCGCTGCACCTCGCCCCGGGTCTTGGCACCGAGGCCCGGCGCGTTGACGAGCTTGCGGCGGCTGTAGTCGAGAAGGCCGCCGACGGTGGTGATGTCCAGGCCGTAGAGGAAGGACTGGGCGGCCTCGGTGAGCCCGGCCGCCGAGAGGTGGGTCTCGCGGGTGACGTTCTTGGCGAGCCGGTCGCGCTGCTGCTCAGCGCTGAGCGGCTCCGCGTCCGCGATGGCGGGGCGGCCGTCTTCGGAGACCGGTGCCGGAGTGGTTGCAGGGCGGGAGAAGCTGGACGGAACGGTCTGCGAGGCGTCCAGGAAGATCTTCCGCCAGGCGTCCCGCATCGGCTTCAGCTCGGGAAAGCGGCGGGCGGCGTCCCGGTGGAGGGCCTTCTGGAAGAACGCGACCAGCCCGTCCCGTACCGCAGGCTCGAAGGCGTCGGCCGCTACCGTCGGGTGCGGGAACTCCTGGTGGTCGGTCTGGCGGGGCAGGACGGAGCCGTCGCCCCACTTGGGCAGCTCACCGGAGGCCATCTCGTGCAGGGTGACCGCGACGGCGTACCGCTCCGCGTGGGAGTCGTAAGCGGTGCGGGTCAGCGTGCCGATGAACGGGTCCAGGTAGCCGTCCGTGCCCGCCTCGTACTCTCGCGCCGGATAACCGGCCAGCGAGAAGTCGATCAGGACCAGCTCGCGTGTGCGGTTCGGGCGGACGCGGATCGCGATGTTGTCGGGCTTGATGTCCCGGTGCCAGACGCTCTCGCCCTCCAGGAAGTCGACCGCGCCGAACAGGTACTCCCCGTACGCTTCCAACTGGTCCACCTGGAGACGCCCACTGTCGCGGAGCTGGCGGGCCACCGTCTCCTGGCGGCGCCGGGCGCGCTTGGACCCCGTCTCCGTGTTCTCCGCGTCGTCGTCCCGCTCGTCGCCCACATACTCCAGGGCGAGCAGAGTCCGTTCCGCGATGCGCAGGGGCTCCGGCTCGACGAGGCGAATGACGCGGGAGTCCGGGCGCAGCCGCCCCATCACCGCCGCCTCCCGGGCGAGCACCTCGCCGCGGCCGTCGGACAGGGCCACCTTCAGGACGGCCAGCGGCCGAGTGCCGCGCGCCGCTGCCTCCAGGTCCCGTACCAGGAATGCACGGCTCGTCGAGCCTGTCCCGAGGCGTCGGCGGACCTCCCAGCGCCCGCCCAGGACATCCCCGGCGACGGCTTCCAGCGGGTCCTTCTCCGAAGCCTCCGAGCTGGGGGGAACCGAAGGAGCGGTGAGCGCGTCCTCGACCAGTTCCAGCATCTCCAGGAACTCGTCGACCGTGGAGAGTCGTCGCTCAGGGCTGTACGCCGTGGCCGCCTGCACCAGATCGTCGATGTCCTCGGACAGGCCGTCCACCAGCGAACTCGGACGCAGACCCTCACCCGCCTCCAGCCGGGCCAGCAGCTCGGCCTGGCTAGCGGCAGGTGCTCTGCCGGTGACCAGGAGGTAGGTCAGGACGCCGAGTCCGTACACGTCCAGATACACCGGGTCCGCGCTCGGGGCCCGCAGCTCGGGGGCGAGATAGGCGTCCGAGCCCTCGGCGAGGTGCGTCGTGGACAGTGCTGTCGGGGCGAGTCGGGTCGAACCGGGTGCCGTGCCGCCCTGCTGGGTGGCGATCTGCCAGTCGGAGATCTGCAGCTTGGGGGTCAGCCACGAGGCTTCCTCTCCCAGGGCGTGGTCACGCCGCCCCCGGTCACGGGGAACGACGTGCACCGAGCGGGCAGCGAGCGCCCGGTGGAAAATCCGGCTGGAGTGGGCGGAACGCATCGTCTCGGCGAGCTGCCGTACCAGTGCCATCCGACCAAGGATGTCGAGCTTGTCGCCGTACTGGAGCAGGTACTCGTCCAGGCGCAGGGTCTGCGGGTGATAGTCGAAGATCAAGGCGGGCCCCGCCGAGTGCCCCGACGGGTTGTACTGCTTGAGCTGCACCACGCCCAGATGCTGGAACCTCTGCAGCACCGCGGCCTCGCGCCGGGCCGCGTTCTCCACCGAACGGCGGATGGTGGCGTCCGAGCCGCGCTCCCGCAGGTACACGCGGACACGGGCGGTCTCCGGCAATTCACTGTGTTCAGCGAGGTAGTCCGCCCAGGTCGGCCCGGTATCGAAGGACTTCCGCTTCAGCTCGTAGGGACCGACCTTGAACTCGGCATCGCTCTTGCGGATGCCGACACGGTCCAGCGCCTTCTTGATGTCGCGGGAGCCGGGTGCGGTGATTCGGCGGCGTTCGTCACGCGGCGGCTGCTTGAGCATGGTGACCAGCTCGTCGACGGTGTACACGCCGTTCTGGTCGTTTGCCGGAAGGCGGATGCGCAATGAGCCCTCGGTGAAACAGACGGCCTCGCCCACCCACACCCGCCTGCCGTGCTGGCCCATCAGGCCCGCCAGCTCCTTCGCCTTCTTGTCGACAAGATGCAGCGGATTGCCGTGCGGGATGCGGCGTCCGTTCGGCGCGGTCTGGACCCACGTGCCGTTCTCGCTGGTGAGGGAGCCGTGCCAGTTCTTCAGTTCGATCATGCAGACGCCGCCCGGGGCGACGACGAGCAGGTCCACCTCACGGACGTGGCCGCTGTTCGCGGTGAAGACGAAATTCGACCACGCCCGCCACGGGTCAGCGTCCGGCAGCTGCTCGCGGATGGCCTTCAGCCCACGCCGCTCATGGTCGAACTCCGACTCGGTGACCGTGGTCCACCGGCCTTCTCGCATGTGCTGTCCCCACCCGTTGGTTTCCGTGTCCCCTTGACTACCCCGGGTTGAACTGTGCTGTCCAGCGCGCGGAGTGGCCGGTGCGGGCCCGGAGGAAATCCTAGTCCCGGGCTGAAAGCCGGAAGAGCGAGCCGGGCGAAGGTGCTCAGCCACCGCCAGGAGGTGTGGTACCCGTGCCGGGAGCCGCCCTGCACCCTGCGGAGCCGAGGTTGTCGACCGGTCTGATGCGCGGCCTGCGAGCATGCCAAGATGGTGCTCATGGGGGATATGAACCTGACCTTTGACGACGGCACCGTGGTGCGCCTGCACCTCACTCCTGCCACGCGGGACACAGCTGTGCCGACAGAGCCCCCGGCCGGGCGGCCCGAGGCGGATGCGCCGCGGGACCTGCCGCCGGGCTTCGGCACCGCCCAGCCTGTGAGCGTCCAGAGCCGTGTGGCACAGACGCTCAGCCGGGGTGGTGAAGCGCTCACGGAGGCACTGCGGCCGCTGGGCGGCGTGCTGGACGGCATCCATCAGTCCTTCGCGGACATTGCGCAGCGGCCGGACGAGGTGACCGTCGAATTCGGAGTGACACTCGGTAGTGACCTGAGTCTCGGTGTGTTCTCGGGGAATGCGGAAGCCAGCTTCACCGTCACGGCGAGCTGGAACTTTGCCGGTGCCACTGAGCCGCCCGCGTCCCCGGAATCGCCCCTCGTGACGGACGGAGCGGCCACACCGGCCGTGCCGTGATCGAAACCTCGTATCATGTCTACCTCCCTCCCGAGTGACGCGGCGCTATATCGGTCATTCATGTCCGTCACCGGACCGGACGGCCGATTCGTCGGTGCAGCTGTTCTGATCAGTGAGTCTCTTGTGCTCACCGGTGCACATGTCGTCAACAGCGCACTGGGACGTACACAGTTCGAAACGGCCACTCCGCCACCGAATGCCGTCGTTTCCCTGTGCATGCCGCATGTGGATCCGGACCGGGTCCTGAGCGCGCGTGCCGAACCCGAGATGTGGTGTCCACCGCGCGTCTCCCAACTTCCCGGCAGCGGGCCCGTACCGGTGGGGCAGGCACAGTACTTCGGAGACCTGGCCGTGCTCCGGCTCAGCGAGCCCGCTCCGCACGGTGCTGAGCCGGCCGCCTTCCTGCCGGAGCGGGAAGGGCACGAGGTCGTCGCGCTGTGGGCCAGTGGCCATGAGCTCACGACCCTGCGCGCAATGCCCCGTGCCGTCGCCGAGTCCTGGATCGCGTTGGACGTCATCGGGGGCGCGGCCTACGAGGGATGCAGCGGAGGGCCTCTGTGGGACAGGACACGGGAAGCTGTCGTCGGCATCGTGATCGCCACTCATATTCCGACGCCGGGTGGCTCCGATGCCGCAGGGAGTCCCTCGAGCCTGTACGCGATCGGACTGCCCACGATCGAGGCCGAGTTGCCGGAGCTTCCGCCGCTAACCGTACCCACGGCGGTGAAGGGGCGTCAGCAATTGCTGCTCGCTCTGGAACAGCTTCTCCCCGGCGGTAACTCCGTGCGCGTGTGCGAGGCGAGGCTGTCCGCGAAACTCCGCAGGGAGTCGGCCGGGCAGGCTGCCGACAGTTACCGGCTGCTTTCGCTCGCCACCGGAGTGCGCCGAGGCGTGCCGGAGTTGGTGGACGTCATCAGGGAGTACATGGTGGACTCCGGCCCGGTTGGGTTTCCGGCCGGGAGCGCGCATTGGGACCAGCTCCTGTGCGCCGCGCGGGTGGTCAGTCCACGAGAACTGCTCACCGTGCAGCAGCGGCGAGACCTGGTCGGTCTCCTGGTGCGTTGTGACGGGGGAAGAGCGGACCTTGCCGGTCTGCTGCGTGCCGTGCTTCCGTACGTCGACGAGCTGCCCCCCGTGCAGGGGCTCGTGGACGCGACCGATTCGCTTGAGGGGTACGACCAGCCCGGCGGACGCCTCGTGCCGCCGCTGCTCCAGGCCGTGATCCGCATCGGACTCACGGAGGGTGCGGCAGAGAGCTCGGTGGCGCAGGACCTGGATGCCTGGGTCGACAGGGTGGCCGTCCGGCTGGGAGTTCCCACAGCCGCCGTCTACCAATACCGCCAGGACGCTCGGCAGTCCTCCGCCACTCGTCGCACCGAGGGTGTGGGACCACGCATCCAGATCGAGTTGCTGCCTCTCGCCCCGGGCCATCGCTTCACCTACCAGATCTGGGTCTGGACCGGCGAAGGGCGTCATGAGGTCGTCCAGGTCCAGGACTCCGAAGTGACCAGCGCGCAGGTCGTGGAGGGGATCCGGGCAGCACTGCGGACCGAAGTCCAGGAACACGTGGATCAGGCTCAGGTGGAGTTCTTCCTGGCACCTGCCTGGCTACGACTCGAGGTCGATACCTGGCGACTGGCCGGGGACGACGAAGAGAGTGGCTTCTTCCTCGGCATCAGTCGGCGCGTCGTTCTGCGAAGCTCCGGCCGCACGCGCGACAGCTACGCCGGCTGGAGGCGGCGCACCGCAGCACTCACATCCTCCCGGCCCGTAGTCCTCGACCACCGGTCGACCGACCCGGAAGTGGCACAGGCTCAGCTCGAGGCGGTTCCGAACGCCGGGATCGTCATCATGTGCTGCGAGCAGAAGCACCAGAGCCGGATACTTCTGCAGTGTCTCCAGGCCGGCGTGCATACGGTCCTCTGGAACCGGCAGGACCACGACTCCCATGCCGCAAAGCAGCTTCTCGACCTGTTGCACGGGATCAGCCACGTGGACATCCCCGAGACGGTCCGACTGGAGCGGGCTCGAGCGCTGGCGGACCCTGACTGCCTGACACACCACGGCCGCCGACTGTCACTCCTGTACGACGGCCCCGACCACCGGCCGCCGCCGTTTGCCCCTGACCCCTGGGCACTCACTCAGCCCTGATCCCACCTGCCTAGGAGAGCGACCGTGCCGCACAGCGCAGAGTCCGGACCCGAACACGACTCCGTAGCGACCCCGGAGAACTGGTGGGTGTTCCGAGGACCGGCAGACCTGCCGCCCCCACCCCCATGGCGGGGCATCGCGGGCTCGCCGGGGACTCAGGCGGCTCAGGAGTATCTGCTGAGCCCGGAGGACGTGGCAGTTGTCAACACCGCACTGCACCTGCGCCGCCCCCTGTTGGTCACCGGACGCCCGGGGACCGGTAAGAGTTCTCTTGCGTACGCTGTCGCCGAGGATCTCGGGCTGGGCGATGTGCTTCGCTGGCCGGTCAACAGTCGCTCGACGCTTGAGGACGCGCTCTGCCGCTATGACGCGGTTGGCCGACTGCGCGAGGTATCGCTCGAACGTGAACGGCGCTCGACCCGGGGGGCCTCCGGGAAGCTCAGGTACCGTGCCCGGGGCCGCCACTCGGACATCGGCGACTTTTTGCGGCTCGGTCCGCTCGGGACGGCCCTCGCCGCCCGGCGTGGCCCTCGGGTGCTGCTCATCGACGAGCTCGACAAGGCCGACATCGACCTCCCCAACGACCTCCTCGTGGTGCTGGAGGAGGCGCGGTTCGAGATTCCCGAGCTCGCCAGGCTCCCTGAGGGGCAGCAGAACGTGGAAGTCCTCGTCACCGGGAGCCGGGAGCGCGTTCCCGTGAACCGGGGCACTGTCACCTGTGAGAACTTCCCGATCGTCGTTATGACCAGTAACGGGGAGCGGGACTTCCCGCCTGCCTTCCTGCGACGCTGCGTGCGACTTGACCTCCAGGACCCGGGAGAGGAGAAACTTCGCGACATCGTCCGGCTGCACCTGGGCGACGAAGCGCTGGCCGAGGCGGAGGACCTCGTCCAGGACTTTCTGCAGAGAGCGGCCACCCAGACCCTGGCCACCGACCAACTCCTGGCCGCGGTGCACCTGCGGGTCACAGGCACCGACCTCACCAGCGAACAGCTGATTAACACGGTCATGCGGCGTCTGGACGAGGCATTTCCGGCATGATCGACCGTCTGCGACGGGTGCTGGACGAGCTCGGCTACCCGGTGACCGGCGCGGAGCTCCTTGACGTACTCCTGCTGGCTCGCACTCTGGAGGCGAGCAGAGCCGCCGCGTCCGCCGGGAGGGCGCAGGACGGGGCGACAGGTGGTGGGGAAGACCTCCTGGCCGACCCCTCGTCGCTGCCCGATGACGACCACGAGGAAGAGTCTGAGCCGCTCGCGGCCTCCGAGGCCCGGCCACGCGACCCGGACGAGCCGACCGAGCCAAGGCCTTCGCCGGGAGGGCGACGCCTCCTCTATTCCGACTCCGGGACATGTGACCCATCTGCGGGCTCGGCCGCCCGCGCTGTCCGCGTCCCCGGGCCGCGGACTCTGCCTGCGGCACTCCAGCTGGTCCGTTCGCTCCGGCCCTTGCGTGAGCGACAGGACCACCCGCACCGTACCGCCGTGGACGTTGAGGCCACCGTCAGGCAGACGGCTGAGGCGGGCCACTTCGACGTTGTGCTGCGCCCCACCCGCGAACTGCGGAATGTGGCCGTGCTGCTGGTCGACGACTCTCCGTCGATGAGGGTGTGGCAGTCACTCGTGACGGAGGTCGGACGGCTCCTCGAGCGCAGCGGCGTATTCCGCGCTGTCACCGTCCGTCGCATCGGTTCCCGCGGACTGCCGAGCGGACACCGATCCGGGAGCCTCAGGTCGGAGGCCACCCTGGTGCTCACGGACGGCGTCGATCCGGTCTGGAGGACCCGCGCGGCGGCCGATGCCATCGCGGCTCTGGGAGCACACGGTCCCGTGACTGTACTGTCTCCGTTGCCTCAGCGACTGTGGCGTGTCACTGGGCTTCAGCCCGAGCCCTTTCTGCTGTCAGCGGCCGAACGCTTCCCCACGGCAAGGCAGCTGAACGTTCTCGACGCGTTGACCGGAGAGGCCCTGCAGCCTGCTGCGGACCGTGTTCCCGTGCCCGTGGTCGCGCTCTCGCCGTCTTCGCTCGGCTCCTGGGCCCAGCTGATCACCCGCCCCACGACGCCCCGGTTGATGCATGCCACGGTCCTCGGGGCCGCTCATGAGGAACGTCCGGATGGGCCGGCTTCCCCCGCCGTGGCACCGGATCAGCTGATCGCGGCCTTCCGTGGATCCTTCTCCCCACAGGCGTACAGTCTGGCGGTCAGGCTCTCCACCATCAGTCAGTTCACCCCGCTTCTGATGCACCTGGTGCGCATCGCCACCCTTCCTGACGCCACCTCGACACAGGTGGCCGAGGTTCTGTTGGGCGGCCTGCTACGGCGTGCGGACGAGGACGTCATGCCCGCGGAGCTTGCGGGGGCGCTGCGAGAAGAGGGCCTCTACCTGTTTCGTCCCGGCGTACGCGAGCTGTTGTCGGCGGGGTTGAGCCGGGTTCAGACCCAGGAGGTCACCGAAGCCGTAGGCCGCGCGCTCGAGCCCTACCGTGGCCGGCTGCCGGACTTCGCGGCTCTCATGCCTGCCGCGAACGGCGCCCTCACGCTCTCGGAAGGGGCGACACCGTTCGCGGTACTGACCAACCATCCCGACTCCCCCGAAAGAGAGGTCGAACCGTCGGAGCTGCCGCCCTCCGACAGCCCAGCCCGGGTGGCGGCGGCCGATGGAGCGGCCTTGGCCCGTGGTTCCGCCGCAGCCGTCGTGGACGAGGCACGGAGCGGACGACTGACCGAACTGCTCGCCGAGCAGTTCGTCCGCGTCCATGGCCAACGACCGGCTCCGGGGGACGTTCGTCTGTGGGAACAAGGCGTCCCCGAACTCGCGGCGGTCCTCTGCGAAGCTGGTCTCTCGCAGGTCGAGCTGCTGATCGACTACACGCTGCCGATGAGCAGCAAGCGGGCGGATGTCGTCCTCGCCGGACCGAACGCGGCTGGTTCCGCTCCGTCGTACGTCGTGGTTGAACTGAAGCTGTGGGCGGCGGCGACCACGGATCCGGACGATCCCGCCCTGTGCTCCGTCGACACCGTCCCACGTCCTGTCCTCAACCCTCTGGAACAGGTGCGCGGCTACCGCGAGTACCTGACCCGCTTCGGCGGAGGTGCCGCCCGGTTCCGGGACCGCTTCAGTGGTGTCGTCTTCCTGCCCAGGGCTACGGAGCGCGGGGTAGCCGGTCTGAGAGAGAGACAACAGGGAGGGCAGGAGCTGCTGTTCACGGGGGAGGGGAGACGCGAGCTCGCCGCGCATCTCCGTGCGAGGTTCAGCAACCGGCGCCCGGGGGTGGGGGCGGCTGATGAACTCCTCCTCGATCGACCTTTCATCCCACCTCAGTTGATGTCGGTCGCCATGCAGGAGGTCAAGGAACGGACGCAGTTCGTCCTCCTCGACGAGCAGCAGGTGGCTTACCGTGCCGTCCTCGAAGCGGTACGTGCGGCGAGAAGCTCCGGCCGGAAGGAGGTCGTCGTGGTGACAGGCGGCCCCGGTTCGGGAAAGAGCGTGATCGCGCTGTCACTTCTCGGAGAGCTGCACAGGCGCGGGACGACGGCTCGGCATGCGACCGGCTCGGCGTCGTTCACCAGAACTATGCGTGCGATCGTCGGCGCAAGGAGTCCCGAAGTTCGGGGACTTTTCACATACTTCAACAGTTTCATGTCGGCTGAGCCCGACAGCGTCGACGTTCTCATCTGCGATGAGGCCCACCGGATTCGCTCGACCTCCGCGAACCGCTACACGAAACCTGAGCTGCTGCGCACCGGCAGAACCCAGATCGACGAGCTCATCGACGCGGCTCGTGTTTCCGTGTTCTTTCTCGACGAGGACCAAACAGTACGTACAGGAGAGACGGGAACGGCTGCGGGAATTGCCGCCGCGGCGCAGCGCAAGGGCCTCGCCGTTCGAACTGTGCCGCTCGACGGCCAGTTCCGCTGTGGTGGCAGCCGCTCCTTCCTGCGCTGGGTTAACCGGCTTCTCGGCCTGGAACCGGACGGCGCCACCACCTGGGAGCCGGACGGCCGGATGCGGTTCCTCGTCGCCGACACCCCGGCGGAGATGGAGTCGTTCCTTGAGGAGCGTCGGACCGAGGGGCTTAGTGCCCGTATGACCGCGGGGTACTGCTGGCCATGGTCAAGAGCGTCCCGGCAGGGAGATCCACTTCCGCAGGATGTCGTGATCGGGAACTGGGCACGGCCATGGCCACTGAGCGACGAGAGGGGTTTTCCCGGGGTGCCGTCGGCCTCCCTGTGGGCCACCGACCCTGCGGGGTTCGGGCAGGTGGGCACGGTCTATTCGGCGCAGGGGTTCGAGTACGACTGGGCCGGAGTCATCATCGGCCCCGACATGGTCTGGCGCGACGGACGATTCGTCACGGACCGCACGGCGTCGAAAGATCCGTCTTTCACCAGGCAGACGACTCCGGACGTCGAAGCGGATCGTATGATCCGGGCGACGTACAAGGTACTGCTGACGCGCGGCATGGCGGGGACGGTCGTTTACGCCACGGACGCCGAGACGCGTGAGCGGTTGCTCGCCCTGGGCGGGCAGCCTGTGGGCAGAGGCGGGCGCCGCCCCGAGGAACTGCTGGACCCGCCGCAGCGCGAAGCCGCCTACCGGCCTTCGTACAACGGTCCGGCACTGGTCACAGGAGGGCCTGGCACGGGAAAGACGCTGGTTGCCCTCCACCGGGTCAGGCATCTCCTGCTCCGGTCGTCCGACGCCCGCATCCTGCTGACGGGCGTGGCGGCCTCCTCTGTTGCCGTGCTGCGGCAGGGCCTGGCCTCACTCGTCGGGCACGACTCGACGCTTCTGGATCGCGTGGACGTGTGGACCGTCGACGCCTATGCGCGTGAGGCCGTGGCGCGGGCCGACCGTAGAGTTCCCCACGTCGTGACGGCCTTGCAAGAGCAAGCGCTCTGGAACCGGGTCGCGGACCGGATCGGCCGGGGGCTGACCGGACATTTCCTTTCCCAGGAGTACCGGCAGGTCGTCATCGCACAGGGGCTGCCGGATAGGGAGGCCTACCTCACGGCGTCCCGGAAGGGACGCGGAGCGGCCCTCCCGGCCGCACGGCGGGAACTGGTCTGGTCGGCGATGGAAATGTTCGAGGCGCAACTGCGTGATGAGGGGCGTGACAGCCGCTTCGGGCTGTGTCTTCGCGCCGCGCGGCTCCTCAGCACGGAGGGGATGTGGACCTACCGCCATATCGTGGTGGACGGCGCGCAGGACCTGCATCCCGCGCACTGGCGGGTGCTGAGGGCTGCCGTCGAACCCGATGCGGATGACCTTTTCATCGTCGGCGATCCGCACCAGCGCATCTATGACACGAAAACGTCGTTCCGCTCGCTCGGCATCGCCGTCGCCGGGCGCTGCACTCGACTCGACCGCAGTCACCGCTCCACAGCGGAGATTCTGAACTGGTCGACGCGACTCCTGCGGTCCGAACCGGTCGACGCATTGAGCGGTGACGGTTTCGACACGCTGGCCGACTATCACTCCCGGCTGCGCGGCTTCTCCCCTGACGTCATGGGCTACGGCTCCGCGGGCGAGGAGGTCGCCGGCCTTGTCGACCGGGTGCGCACATGGATCGGCCAAGGCATCGGGCCGGCCGACATCGCCGTGTGTGCTCGTTCCCGGGAGACATTGGCAGCCGCTCGCGGAGCGCTCCAGGAGGCCGGGGTCTCGGTGGCACCTCCTGGCAGTGCGATCGAGGCGCGGACGGGGGGAGTGAACCTGGCATCCGTTCATGCGCTGAAGGGCGCCGAGTTCCGCTGCGTAGCCCTCATCGGAGTGAGCGCCCGTGAGTGGCCGTTCGGTGGCCCGAATGCTCCGACGGAGCCGCAGCACGCGGATCCGGTGGTGGGACGCATGATGTTGTTCGTCGCCTGCACACGAGCGAAAGAAATGCTCGCCGTCTCCTGGAGCGGAGAGGCAAGCCCTATTCTGATGGAGGCCGTGGCCCTCGGCTGAGGAGTGCGCGGGCAGGTGTTCTTCACGTCAGCATAGCCGTCCCGGGCACGCGCCCGGGACGGCTACGAGGGCGTACGGGCGAGACCCTCACCGCCGGAAGTGCGACCGCCGTGATGGCTGGCCTCCTCAGGGCGCGCGGTCCCCCCGTGTCGAGGTCTCGTCGAGGAGCTCGTCGAGATCCTTCAAGCGGTCCAGGCCCTTGACCGCCCTCGCCATGCGGTGGTTGGCGCTCAGGGCGGTCCGGTGGCGGTGCAGGAAGGCCCAGTAGCCCGCCGTGTACGGGCACGCGTGCTCGCCGGTGCGGTCGGTGGGGCGGTAGGCGCAGGGCGCGCACAGGTCGCTCATCTTGTTGATGTAGGCGCCGCCGGAGGTGTACGGCTTTGTCGTCATCCGGCCGCCGTCAGCGTACTGCGACATGCCGACGACGTTGGGGAGCATCACCCAGTCGTAGCCGTCCACGAAGCAGCGGTGGAACCAGTCGGTCACGGCGGCCGGGTCCCAGCCGTCCTGGAGGGCCCGGCTGCCCAGCACCATCAGCCGCGGGATGTGATGGGTCCAGCCGGTGTCCCGGACCTGGGCCAGAGCGGTGGACAGGCAGCTCGCGGTGACCGCGTCCGCGTCCAGGTCGAGGAACCAGACGGGCAGCGGCGCGGTGTGGCGCAGTCCGTTGCGGCCCCGGTAGTCCTCGCCGAAATGCCAGTAGAGCTGCCACACGTACTCCCGCCAGCCGGCGATCTGGCGTACGAAGCCCTCGACGCTGTTGAGCGGGGCCCCGCCGGAGCGCCAGGCATCCTCGGCCCGCTCGACGCACTCGGCGGGGTCCAGGAGCCCCAAGTTGAGGGGGGCGGACAACAGGCTGTGGCTCATCGTGGGGTCGGCCGCGAGCATCGCGTCCTCGTAGCGGCCGAAGTCGCCGAGACGGTGCGAGACGAAGCGCCGGAGCGCGGCCAGCGCCTCCCGCCGGGTGACGGCGAAGCGGCGCGGACCGTCGCGGCCGACGAACGAGACCTCCCCGTCACGTTCCCAGCGGTCGAGGTCGTGGCGCACCTCGTCGTCGATCCCGCTCTCGGCCGGGCTGTACGGAGCGGGCACCTCCAGGGTCGAACACCCCTGGGGCGGCGGCTCGCGGTTGTCGTGGTCGAGGTTCCACGTCCCCCCGGCGGGCTCGTCGCCGTCCATGAGCAGCTCCTGGCGACGGCGGACCCACCGGTAGAAGCCCTCCATCCGCACACGGCCGCCGGTGTGCTCCTTCGCCCACGCCTCGAACTCCGCCCGCGGCAGCAGGAAGCCGCGGGCCGGGAGGACGTCGACCTCGTCCCGTGCGGTCACGAAGTCCAGGGCGGCGCGGGAGGTCGGGTGGCAGACCGTCAGGCGGTTCCCGCGTCCGTCGAACCCGGCCTCCGCCAGCCCGTCCGCGTAGGTCTCGGACTGTACGTAGCGGACGCGGTCGCCCAGTTCGGCCGCCCGGTGCCGCATCGCGGAGAGGACGAGGTGGGCCTTGGCCCGGTGGAAGCGGCGTCTGCGTAGCACGGACCGGGCCTCGATCATCAGGACGGGGGCGTGTGCGTCCGGTCCACCGCGGCGGGGGTCCAGGAAGTGGGGGCCGAGCTGGTCCCCGAAGAGCCAGTGCGTGCGTGGTGCCATGAGGTGTGCCTGTCCTGCAGTCGGGTACCCCTCCGCCAGGCTAGGGAAGGCGGGGAAGGCCCCGGCGACGCCACGCCGGGCCTCGGGAACCGCCATCTGCCGGGCGGGCGACGGCGGCAGTTCGACGACCGTCCCTACCGAGAGGAGGACGCCACGGTCATCCGGCGCAGGCCCGTGTACTGGAGCGCGGTATAGATCGTCACGATCAGCGCGCCGATCAGCAGGAACACCGTCCCGAACCCGTTGAGCGGCACGAAGTCCGCGAAGGCCGTCACCACGCACCCGACCGCGCACAGGGCGTTCACCGCGACGACGCCCCTGGCCAGGGCGGGCGGGATCACCGGATAACCCGCGATCAGGGCGAGGCAGGCCGCCCCGCCGATCTGGAAGATGCCGAACGCCACGGCGAAGGCCACCGGCATCCCGGTCGCGGAGCCCAGCGGCGCGGCGGCCGCGATCAGCACGACGCCCATCACGGCGGTGCTCACGCTGTCGACGCGCAGCACCAGACGGAGGAACCGGGCGGCGTCCCGTGCGGGGGCCGTCTCTGCGGACGGGGCGAGGGTGTATGTCATCTCGGATCTCCTTAGGCGGGCGGGTCGATGACACCGTGCCACGCCTCAGGTACCGGACTCCATGACCTCCGAGGTCAAGTGCCGCATGGCCGTCGCGGGGCTCCGGATACGGTGGGGTCATGGAGACCGAAGAGCCGCCCCGGGTGGGCCTGTTGCTCCGCGCATGGCGGCGACGTCGCAAGCTCAGCCAGCTCGACCTGGCCCTGATGGCGGATTCCTCGACCCGGCACCTCTCCTGCGTGGAGACGGGCCGCGCCCGGCCGAGCCGGGAGATGGTCCTCCGGCTCGCCGAGCACCTCGACGTCCCGCTGCGGGACCGCAACGGCCTTCTGCTGGCGGCCGGTTACGCCCCCGCGTACCGGGAGTCGCCGCTCGACAGCGAGCGGATGACCATGGTCCGCTCCGCGGTCAGGGCGATGCTGGCCGGCCACGAACCGTATCCGGCCGCCGCGATCGACCGGATCTGGGACATCGTCGACCACAACGACGCGATGTCCCTCCTGCTCGGCACCGTGCCGCCGCACCTGACGGAGTCGGGCGGCAATGTGATGCGGCTGATCCTCCACCCGGAGGGGCTCGCCTCGCAGTGTCTGAACTTCGCCCAGGTCCGCGCCCACGCGCTCGGCCGGCTGCGACACCAGGTCGACACCACCGGCCACAGCGACCTGCGGGAGCTGTACGAGGAGGTGTCCGCCTACCCGGTCCCGCCGGACCTCGACACCGACCCCGGCCCGGTGGACCCGACGGGCATCGTCGTCCCGCTACGCATCCGTACGCCGCTCGGCGACATGGCGTTCTTCAGCACGATCGCCACCTTCGGGGCCCCCGCCGACGTGACCCTCTCGGAACTCGCGGTGGAGTCGTTCTTCCCGATGGACGAGCAGACCGACGCGCTGCTGCGCACCCTGGCGGCGATGAGCGGCGAGGGCCGGTAGCGGCGCGCCCCCGGGCCGGCGGCGGTCGGTAGCGCCAAGCGCTGCGCCGACGGCGGTCAGTGGCGCGCGGTCCTGAGCCGGCGGCGGCAGGTAGCGCCCGGGCCTGAGCCGGCGGCGTTCCATGGTGGCCCGGTCCTGGGCCGATGAAGGTCAGCGACGGCCCGGTCCTGAGGTGGACCCCGGATTTCCGTGCGGGTGGGCCCGGTAGTCCCGCCCGTTGCTCCGCAGCTGCTGGGCCCGCAGCCGGGCCTGCTGCTCGATCAGCAACCCGTCCACGTTCTCGGTGGGCCCGCGGCGGCCGCGCCGCACCAGTACCACCACACAGCACGTGGCGACCCCGCCCAGCACCGCCAGTAATGCGACCAACGCCCCCATGAAGTCCCGCTCCCCCTGCTCCGGCCTGCCCGATGGTGGCGATTCTTCTTGCTCCGAGCCCCTCCCCGCAAGGTCGGCGTCGGTTGACTTCATACCCCTGGGGGGTACCCTTCGAGGTGAGTGGTCGCGACCCGGCGACCTCGACGAGGGAGTGGGTCATGCAAACCGGTCTCAAGATCTCGGCCTTCGCCGTGGGGCTCGCGGCGACCTTCGGGTCGGCGTACGCGGTGGGCGGCGCCCTGGATCCCGCCGTCGCCCCGAAGGAGGCGTCCCAGCAGGACGGCCACGGCGCGAAGGAGCACCCGGCGGCCGAGGAGGGTGCGACGGAGGGCAGCGCGACGGAGAAGGGCGCGGAGAAGCGTGCGGGGGAGGCCTTGGAGCTTCCCGGCGGCCTACAGGTCTCCGACGGAGGCTTCGCCCTCGACCTCAGCACCAAGCGCGTCGAGGCGGGCAGGCCGACCGAGCTGCGCTTCGCGGTCGTGGACGAGGACACCTCGCGCAACGTGACCGCGTTCAGCCGCGAGCACGGCAAGGAACTGCACCTGATCGTGGCGTCGAGCGACCTCACCACCTACCGGCACCTGCACCCCGTGCGGGCCGCCGACGGCACCTGGTCCGCCCCCGTCGAGCTTCCCGAGGCCGGCGGCTACCGGGTCTTCGCCGACTTCACCCCGGACGTGAAGAACGCCGAGGGCGTCACCCTGGGTGCGGACCTCGCCGTATCGGGCGAAGCGCGCCCCGAGCCGCTGCCGCGCGAGCAGAGGACCGTGACCGTCGACGGGTACGAGGTGACGCTCGACGGGGCGCTGCGCCCCGGGTCGGGCAGCGAACTCAAGCTGGAGGTCGAGAAGGACGGCAGGCCGGTCACCGACCTCCAGCCCTACCTCGGCGCGTACGGCCACCTCGTCGCGCTGCGCGCCGGAGACCTGGCGTACCTGCACGTCCACCCGAACGGCGAACCGGGCGACGGGCGGACGGAGCCCGGACCGGAGGTCTCCTTCACCGCGACGGCCCCGAGCAAGGGGGCCTACCGCCTCTTCCTCGACTTCCGGCACGAGGGGAAGGTCCGTACGGCCGCCTTCACCGTGCACGCCGGGGGAGCGGCGCCCGAGAAGTCCGTGCCGGAGGGCGGGGAATCCGCCGGTCACGGGCACTGAGCGGCGCTGAGCGGGCACTAGCGGACAGTCGCGCTCTCCGGCCGGGCTTCAGTTCACGTCGAGGATCTTGCCCACCAGCCGGGTCAGGGTCCGCCGCTCGGCAGCCGTCAGCGAGCCGAAGGCCCGGTCCAGCAGCCGCGGCACCCCGCCCTCCGCCTCCGCCAGCGCCGGTCCCGCCTCCGGGGTCAGGGTCACCGCGTAGGCCCGGCGGTCCCGGGGGTGGCGCTCACGCCGTACGAGGCCGGAGTCCTCCAGCCCGTCGATGCAGCCGACCATCACGCTGCGGTCGATGCGCAGCTGCTCGCTCAACTCCTGCTGGGAACAGGGGCCCACGTCGTTCAGCATCTTCAGCACGAGGTGCTGGGCCACGGTCAGATGGTGGCCGGACAGCTCCTCGTCGATCGTGCGGGCCACCAGCGTCGTCGCCCGGCACATCGCGATGTCGGGGCGCTCCTGCGCCAACTTGGAGAAGTACCGGTCGCGTTCGCCGCCCGCCGGCTCCCGGCTCGGCGAGGTGGGGCGGGAAGGCTGCGCGGCGGTCATGACTGCTCCTCCAGCGGTCCAGGACGGCGGGCCATCCGGTGGTTTCGAGATTGTCCGGTCCCAGAATGTTTCGCTCCCCCCTCAGCCTAGCGCCGCCTCCACGCACTACCGCCGATGATTTCATGCAAGATTGTTTGTATGCAGATGATATGGCTGCTACGTTCATCGGGAATCATCGGGAATTTCGGGAATCATCGGCTAGCGGACTGGTGTCTGCCGGATCGAATGGCGGCAAACGATGTCGGAATCTCAGACGCCCGTGACGGCAGGTCCGGGGGCCGCACGGGAAAGCACCGCCGTGGAACGGCTCGCCCCCGGTGACCCGCGGCTGTCCTTCGACGGGATCGCCGGCTGGGAACGGGGCGGCGGCGACGCCGAGCTGCCGCTGCGGATGCCGGTGGACCGGCTGGCCACCGCGATGTCCGCCAACTTCTCCCGGCTGGCCCGTACCACCGCCGGGGTCCGCTTCGCGGTCCGCACGGACGCCTCCGAGCTGGAGCTGGAGGTGGAGGCCGACCCCGGCGGCTCCCCGCTGGACGTACGGGTCGACGGCATCCTGGCCCACCGCTGGACCGGCGGTCCCGGACGCCACCGCATCGCCTTCCCGCTGCCCGGCGCGGGGAGCGGCGGACCCGCCGAAGTGGAGGTCTGGCTCCCGCATCTGAGCATCACCCGGATCGCGGCGGTGACCCTGCGCGGCCACCGGCAGCTGCTCCCGGCGGAGCGCACGGGCCGCCGCCTGCTGGTCCACGGAAGCTCACTCACCCACTGCATGTACGCCGCCGGGCCCTCGGAGACCTGGCCGGCCCTGGTCGCGGCCGAGCGCGGCTGGCGGCTGCGCAACCTCGGGTTCGCGGGGGAGGCGTACCTCGATCCGGTGGTGGCCCGCACGATCCGGGACACCCCGGCGGACCTGATCGCCCTGGAACTCGGCATCAACGCCTATATCCGGGGCGCGTTCACCGCCCGGAGCTGGGGCCCGGCCGTCTGCGGGTTCCTGGACACCATCCGCGACGGCCACCCGCACACCCCGGTCGTGGTGCTCACCCCGCTCTCCTCGCCCGTGCGCGAACGGGCCGTCAACAGCGCCGGGCTGACGCTGGAGGACACCCGGTCCCTGGCCGCCGAGGCGGTGAGGGTCCTGCAACGGCTGGGCGACCGCGCCCTCCACCTGGTGGACGGGCTCGCCGTCGCACCCGTCGCGGACGCCGGAAGGCTGTACGCGGACGGCCTCCACCCCACGGCCGAGGGCGAGTACGTGCTCGCGGACCGGATCGGCGCGGAGCTCGCGAACATCCCGGCGGCCCCGGAGGCGACCCCCGCAGCCGAGCCCGGCTGAACCAGCCGCACCCGCGAGACCGTGAGGCCCGTCGGCCCGTCGGCCCGTCGGCCCGTCAGCCCGTCAGTCCGTTGGCCCTGCGGCCCCGCCGCCCCCGCTTCCGCCGACTACCAGGCGTCCCAGTGCGCGATCCGCTCCGCCGCCACCCGCGGCCCCGGCCGGAAATCCGTGCCGATGGTGTGCGCGAGCGGAATCAGCGCGGTCTGGAGCACCGTCTCGTACGGGATGCCGAGCAGCTCGGCGGCCTCCTTCTCGTAATGCAGGTGCGGGGTCGTCCAGGCGGTTCCGAGCCCCCGGGAGCGGGCGGCCAGCATGAACTGCCAGACGGCCGGGAGGATCGACCCCCAGGTGTTGGCCTGCCCGACATGCGAACCGTTCTCGTGCCGGCCCTGGACCCGGATGCACGGGACGAGCAGCACCGGCACCTCGTGCAGATGGTCGTAGAGGTACTGGGCGCTGTCCGCGATCCGCTGCCCGCGCACCGGATCGCCCCGGTCCACCCCGTCCCGCACGACCTGCTGGCGCGGCCGGGCGAGCCCCAGCCGGTACAGATCCGCCAGCGCGGCCCGCTTCCCGGGGTCGGTGACCAGGACGAAGTCCCAGCGCTGCCGGTTACGGCCGGTGGGAGCCTGCGCGGCGAGCTGGAGGCACTCCTCGATCAGCTCGCGTTCCACCGGCCGGCTCAGGTCGAGACGCTTGCGCACCGCCCGGGTGGTGGACAGCACTTCGTCGGCGGTGAGGTCGAGCGGGGGCATGGCGCTCCGTCCGTTCAAAGTGTTCGAGTCGGACTGTTCTCGGACTGTTCTCGGACTGCTCTCGGACTGTTTCTCAGGGTGGGCTCGGAGTGTTCTCGGAGTGAGCTCGGAAGTGTTCGAGCCGTTCACATAACGATCAGTGCACGGGTGGCGCGGGCCTCGCCGCACGGGCGCGGGGCCGGTCGACGGCTTCGGCCGCCGGGCCGGAGACGCGGACCGCCGGTCGGCCGACGAACCGTCAGTACCCCGAACCCGGGCTCCTCCTGCCGTGGTGATGTCGCGCCGATGGTGGGCAACGGCCTTGTCCGCAGGGCCAGTACGCGGACCGCCTGCTTGCCCGTGGAGAAGCGCCGAGCCGTGGCACAGGACCCGACGGTACGGAGTATTCATCTGCTGGTCAATCATCTATTGCAAGATTAAATGTTTCGCGATTATGTCGCTTCCTGGTTTCCCGGGTGGGGCGAGGAGGGGTGCTTGTTGGTGCGCCGACGCGGCTGGCTTAGGCTTGCCTAACCTTCATTTGCTCGGCCAACCTGAGGACCTTCCATGCTCGGCTTCACCCGCGTGCGCCGCCACACCCTCGCCGCCACGGCCACCACCGTCGCCCTCGCCGTCGCCCTGGTCGGCTGCTCCTCGGAGGACGGCGGCGACAAGAAGGACGAGGCGAGCGTCTCGATCAAGAGCGCGCTCGGCACCGCGACGATCAAGGGGAAGCCCGAGCGCATCGTCACGCTCGGCCAGGGTTCCGCCGAGACCGCGATAGCCCTCGGCCAGACCCCGGTCGGCATCGAGAGCTACCCGTGGGGCAGCGACAAGTCCGGCTACCTGCCGTGGATCAACGAGGCCGTGAAGAAGTCCGGCGACAAGCTCCCCAAGCAGTTCACGGGCGGCGAGGAGATCGACTTCGAGGCGATCACCGAGCTGGAGCCGGACGTCATCCTCGCCCCCTGGTCGGGCATCACGCAGAAGCAGTACGACGTCCTCAAGGACATCGCCCCCACGGTCGCCTACCCGGACCAGGCGTGGAGCACCGACTGGGACCAGCAGATGGACATCATCGGCAAGGCGCTCGGCCGGACGAAGGACACCGACGCCCTCAAGAAGAAGATCGAGAAGCAGCTCGCCGACGCCGCGGCCACCCGGCCGAACTACAAGGACGTCACCTTCTCCTACATCTACAACTCCGGCCCCGGCACCCTCGGCGTCTTCAAGCCCGAGGAGCAGCGCGTCAAGATGGTCTCCTCGCTCGGCCTGAAGGTCGACCCGGTCGTCAACGGCTTCAAGGAGACCCCCGGCACCGACTCGGCCCTCATCGGCCTGGAGAACGCCGAGAAGCTCAAGGACAGCGACCTGATCTTCACGTTCTACACGGACGAGAAGAACCGCAAGGAGATCGAGGGCCAGAAGCTGTACGGCGCGATCCCCGCGATCAAGAAGGGCGCCGTCGTCGCGAGCAACGACAACTCCTTCGTCACCGCCTCCTCGATCATCAACCCGCTGACCGTGCCCTGGACGATCGAGCGCTACCTGCCGATCATCGACCAGGCCGTCAAGACCGCCGGCAAGTAACCCCGGCCGGGGTATCCGAAGGACCAGGGCCACCAGGCACACTCCACTCCCATGGCAACCACCACGGTCGCACCGCCGAGCGGCGCCGGTACCTCCCGTACCGGTGCCGCTCGGCTGGCGTTCCTCCTGCTCCTCGGGCTGCTCGCGCTGGCCCTCGCGCTCTGCGCGAGCGTCATGTTCGGCAGCCGCTCCACCTCGTTCGGCGATGTGCTCGACGTCCTGCGCGGCAGCGCCGACCCGAACATCACCGTCATCATCGAGAGCCGCTACCCCCGCACCGCCCTCGGTGTTCTCGCCGGACTCTGCCTCGCGGTCGCGGGCACCCTCATGCAGGGCGTCTCGCGCAACCCGCTGGCGGAACCGGGCCTCCTCGGCATCAACGCCGGAGCCTCCGCGAGCATCGTCGCCGCGACCGCCTGGCTCGGGGCCTCCGGCGCCACCGACACCATGTGGTGGGCGCTGCCCGGAGCGCTGGTCGCCGGCGTCCTCGTCCATGTCATCGGCTCCGCCGGTACGGGGACGAGCGTGGTGCGCCTGGTGCTCGCCGGAGCCGTGCTCACCGCCGTGCTCATGGCGTTCATCCAGGCCGTGACGCTCAGCAAACCGCAGGTCTTCGACAGCTACCGCTACTGGGTCGTCGGAGCCCTCGGCGGCCGGGACTTCGACGTGTTCTGGTCCGTCCTGCCCTTCGCCGCCGTCGGCTTCCTGCTCGCCCTCGCCCTCGGCCCGGGCCTCAACGCCCTGGCCCTGGGCGACGCGACCGCCGTCGCCCTCGGCTCGCACCCCGGGCGCACCAGGGGCGGCGGACTGCTCGCCGCCACCCTGCTCAGCGCCGCCGCGACGGCCGCCGTCGGACCGATCGCCTTCGTCGGCCTCGCCGTCCCGCACGTCGTCCGGGTTCTGGTCGGCGTCGACTTCCGGGTTCAGATCCTCTTCTCCGCCCTGATGGGCCCCACCCTCCTGCTGCTCGCGGACGTGGTGGGCCGGGTCGTCATGCGCCCCACCGAACTCATGGTCGGCGTCGTCACCGCCTTCATCGGCGCACCCGCGCTGCTCATCGCCGTACGCAGGATGAGGGGCACCTCATGACCGTCACCGACCGCACCGCCCCCGCGATCAAGGCCCCCCGGGGCTATCTGGTCATCGGCCGCACCGTCGCGATACCGATGCGCCGGGCCTCCGTGTTCGCCGGTGCCGGGCTCTTCGTGCTCCTCCTCGCGGCCGCCGTCACGACGCTGACCTGGGGACGCCTCGGCATCGACCTCGCCGACCTGCCCGCCGCGCTGCTCGGCGACGCCGAGGGCAAGGACCGGTTCGTCTTCAACCGGCTGCGCGGCCCCCGCCTCACCGTCGCCATCGGGGTCGGCGCGGCGCTCGGCCTGTCCGGCGCGCTGTTCCAGTCCGTCACCCGCAACCCGCTCGGCAGCCCCGATGTCATCGGGCTCTCCGCCGGTGCCGGTGCGGGCGCCGCGTTCTGCGCGCTGATGTTCCCCGACACCGTCCCCGTACCCGTCGGCGCGCTCATCGGCGCGATCCTCGCGATGGCCCTCGTGTACGTCTCCACCGGCACCGGTTTCCGCAACCCCGCCCGGCTCGTCATCGCCGGGATCGGGGTCGCCGCGATGGGCGCGGCCGTCACCCAGTACGTCGTCTACGCCCTGGAACGCGACAAGGCCTCCGTACTCACCGCCTACGTCAACGGCAGCCTGACGGCCCGCTCCTGGACCGACGCCACCACCGTCTGGCTGGTCCTGCTCGCCGCCACCCTGCCGGCCGCGCTGATCTCCCGGCGGCTCGACATCGGCGAGATGGGCGACGACATCGCCGAGGGGCTCGGCTCCGAGCCGAAGAAGGCCAAGACCCTCGCCGTGCTCCTGGCCATCGCCCTCTCGGCCGCCGCGGTCAGCGTCTCGGGCCCCATCGCCTTCATCGCCCTGACCGCGCCCCAGATCGCCAAACGCCTCACCCGCTCCTCCGGCCCGCATCTGCTGCTCTCCGCCCTGACCGGCGGCCTGCTGCTGGTGCTCGCGGACCTCTGCTCCCAGCAGCTGGCGCTCTTCGACGACCTGCCGGTCGGGATCTACACCATGGCCATCGGCGGCGCCTACCTCGGCTATCTGCTGGTACGGGAGTGGCGCAAGGGCGTGCTCTGAAAAGCTGGGCACCTGAGCACCGGTCAGGCCCCGGCCGCCCGCAGCTCCTCGAACAGCTCGCGCAGGGTCTCCTCGCTCGGGATGTGGTCAGGCGCGTCCTGCTCCGTCAGCCGGGCCGAGGAGAACAGCGCGGCGGTCGCCTCCGCCGCCGCGAACGGCACCTCCTCGTCGGCCGGCGCGTGCCACAGCCGTACGGGCTGCGCCACCCCGGCCGGATCGAACCCCCACTGGCGGGTCTGCAACCGCACCTCCCGGGCCGGTCCCCGCCAGCCGTGCCCGGCCAGACCCGTCAGCGCGGCGAGGGTCGAGGGGGAGGACGCGAACACCTCCGCCAGGTGCTCCGCCGCCCCGGCGAACCGGGCGACCACCTCCTCCTCGGGAGCCTCGCGGTAGAACGTCCAGGCGGGCTCGGCCGCTTCCGGATAGCGGTGCCGGATCGCGTCGTCGGCGACGTACGGCAGCCCGCTGAGGACCCAGACCCGTCGCACCCGCTCCGGAAGGCCCGCCGCCAGGGCGTACGCGTACGGCGCGCCCGCCGAGATGCCCAGGACGTCGAACGCGTCCACCTCCAGCGCCGCGAGCACCGGCAGCACCAGGGGCGTCCAGTCGGCGACGGCGGACATCGGGACCGGGTCGGAGAGCCCGTGGCCCGGGCGGTCCAGTGCGATCAGCCGGACGCCCGCGTCCCGCGCCGAGACGTCCCAGAGGTCGGGCAGTCCGGCGTCGCCCAGCAGCCCGTGGTGCAGCACCACGGGCCGGCCGAGCGGATCGCCGTACTCGGCGAAGCCGCGCGAGGTGCCGTCGATGGTCAGGGCCGTGCGCTTCACGCGTTCTCCTGGTGAGTGATCCTGGTGGCGAGGCCGTCCAGGAAGATGCCGAGCTTGTCGTCGAACCAGCCGCGCCGGTGCCAGGTCTCCTCGGCGGCGAACGCCGCCTCGAAGGGGTGCGGGCCCGCCGACTCCCGCGCCCAGGCGCGCCGATACCGCTCCCGGGCGGTGAGCGAGCCGCCCGCCGCGTCCGGCACCGCACGGTCCAGGCCGCGCATCGCGACGGAGGAGGAGAACACCAGGTCCGCCACGAAGTCCACGGCCACCGCCGCGTCCCGGTTGCCGAGCCCCGCCCCGACGAGCGCCCCGCCGTACCCGCTCAGCCGGTCCACCATGGCGCGGGGCGCGACAGGCGTCGTCAGGATCACCTCGTCCAGCCCCGGGAACGCCTCACAGGCCCCCCACAGGGCGTCCGCGAACCCGCACAGCAGCTCGCGCCAGGGCAGCTCGGCCGAGGGCCACACGGTGCGCTCCGCGACCAGCTCGATCGCGGCGCGCACCAACTCCTCGCGGTTGTCGACATAGCGATAGAGCGTGGAGTGGCCGACGCCCAGCCGGGCCGCGACGCCCGGCATGCTGAACGCGGCGACCCCCTCGGCCAGCGCCGCCTCCGCGATGGCGTTCCGGGTCAGCGACGGGGGCCGGCCGGGGCGTCGGCCCGGCCCGGCGGCGGCGGTCCGTTTCATGAGGCGTCCGCCGCGATCCGCCAGCCCAGCGCCCGGTGGCGCTCGTTCCAGAAGCGGGCGTAGCGGCCGTCGCGGGCCATCAGCTCCTGATGCGTCCCCACCTCCGCGACCCGCCCCTCGTCGAGCACCACGATCTGATCGGCGCCGGTCACGGTGGACAGCCGGTGGGCGATCACCAGCAGCGTGCTCGTCTCCCGCAACGCCTCCATCGACCGCTGGACGTACGCCTCGTTCTCCGGGTCCAGCGCGGCGGTCGCCTCGTCGAGCAGCACGATCGGAGCGCCCTTCAGCAGCGCCCGCGCGATCGACACCCGCTGCCGCTCACCGCCGGAGAGCGAGGCGCCCGCCTCACCGACCCGCGTCTCCCAGCCGTCGGGCAGCCGCTCGACGATCTCGTCGACCCCGGCGAGCCGCGCCGCTTCCAGCACATCCGCCTCCGCCGCGTCCGGCCGGCCGACCCGGATGTTGCCGATGAGGGTGTCGTCGAAGAGGTACACGTCCTGGAAGACCAGCGAGAGCTGCTCCATCAGGGCGGACGTCGTCTGGTCGCGTACGTCCACCCCGCCGACCCGGACCGTCCCCGCGTCCACGTCGAAGAACCGGGCGATGAGCCGCGTCAGCGTCGTCTTCCCGGAACCGGACGCCCCCACCAGCGCGGTCACCGTACGCGGCGCGACCGTGAACGAGACGTCCTCCAGCACCACTTCACCGGCCCCCGGAGACTTCACCGACCGCCCGGGGTAGCCGAAGCGCACCCCGTCCACCTCCACCGCGCCCGGGGTCGTCACCGGCGTCGAGCGCTCCGGCTCCGGCAGCGGCGGCTCGTCCAGCACGGCCCGCACCCGGCCCATGTCGTTGCGCGCCATCCGCACCACCGCCGCGAAGTCGCCGACCTCCGCCAGCGGCCCGGCGAAGCGGGCCACCAGCGCCAGCAGCGCCACGAGTTCGACCGGATCCACCGCCCCGTCCAGCGCCAGCGACGCCCCGACCCCGATCAGCGCCGAGAAGCACAGCTGCACCGCGAACCCGCCGAGCAGCATGCCCGGCACCGACATCCACACCTGCCTGCGGGCGGCGGACCGCTGCTCCTCCAACGCGGCCTCCAGCGGCGCGTACCCGTCCGTGGTCCGGCCGAAGGCGCGCAGCACCGGCTGGTTGCGGGCGAACTCCAGGACCCGGCCGGAGGCCTCCACCCCGGCCGCGTCGTCGATCTCGTCCATCCGGCTCAGCAGCCGTACGGAGAGCCGCGCGGCGAACAGGATCAGCGGCGAGCAGACCAGCGCGGCCAGCCCGAGCCGCCAGTCGAGGAACAGCATCACGACGACCACCGTCACCGGGGTCAGCACCCCGGTCACCAGCGGTTGCAGCAGATGCGCGCAGCTCCCCGCGATCGACAGCACCGACTTGGTGCCCATCCGGGTCAGCCGGCCCACCGTCGTCCCGTCGAACCAGCCCAGCGGCAGCGCCGCCACATGGTCGCCGAGCCGGTGGTGCAGCGTGGTCAGGATGACCAGCGCCACCCGGAACCCGAGCATGGCCTGCACATAGTGCGCCCCGAGCGTGAGCAGCACCGCCACCGCCAGCCACCCGGTCCAGCGGGCCGCGCCGCCGGTGTCGCCGCCGAGCAGATCGCCGAGCACGGGCACGAGCAGGGAGACGGCGAGGCCCTGGGCGACCCCGTAACCGCACAGGGCGGCGAGATAGCGGAAGAGGACCGCGCGGTGCGCGCTGCCGAGGACGGCGGAGAGATCGCGGATCATACGACTGCCCTTTCGTGCGTGGCCCACATCCGGGCGTAGAAGCCGTCCGCCGCGAGGAGTTCCGGGTGCCGGCCGCGCTCGACGATCCGCCCTTCGCGCAGGACGGCGATCTGGTCGGCCTCGACGATCGTCGGGAGCCGGTGCGCGATGACCAGGACCGTACGGCCCCGGACCAGCAGGGCGATGGCGTCCTGGATGGCGGCCTCCGACTCGGGGTCGGCGAACGCCGTCGCCTCGTCCAGGACGAGGACCGGGGCGTCGGCCAGCAGGGCGCGCGCGATGGAGACCCGCTGCGCCTCGCCGCCGGACAGGACGGCGTCCTCGCCCACGACGGAGTCGTAACCGCGCGGCAGCGCCTCGATCCGCCGGTCGATCTGTGCGGCGCGGGCGGCCTCGCGCACCTCCTCCTCGCTCGCGCCGGGCCGGGCGAGGCGGATGTTGTCGCGGACGCTGGTGCGCAGCAGCTGGACGTCCTGGAGGACGAAGCCGATGTGCCGGTAGAGCTCCTCGGTCGCGATCTCGCGCACATCGACGCCGCCGATCGTGATCCGCCCGCCGGTGACGTCGTGGAAGCGGGGCACCAGCGAGGCCAGCGTCGACTTGCCGGACCCCGAGGGCCCCACCAGCGCGGTGACCGTCCCGGGCGCGAGGCGCAGGCTCACGCCGTCGAGGACGTCCACGGCACCGTCGTAGCTGAACGTGACCTCGTGCAGCTCGACCTCATGGCCGTCCGGGACCTTCGGGTGGACGGCCTCCGGCAGCACCGGGGTGTCCAGGACGGCGGCGATGCGCTCGGCGGCGGCGGAGGCCTCGCGCCGGGCCTGGGCGCCGAAGCCGAGGGTGACGAGCACGCTCGGGATGACCATGGCCACCATGGACGCGGTGAGGACGTCGACGGGGGAGACCCAGCCCTCGTGCACGAACCAGATGCCGCCGGCCAGATTCACCAGCAGCACCACGGGCGCCGAGACGGCCATCGACGAGAACGCCTCCAGCTTCAGCATCGGGCGCACCCAGCCGCTGTAGTGGTCGCCGAACCGGGTCGCGGCCTCCCGGTAGCCCGCGTGCGCCTCGCCCGCCCGGCCGAAGGTCTTCACCACGCCGATGCCCGTGACGAACTCGACGATGGCCTTGTTGATCGCGGCGGTCGCGGCGTTGAGCCGGTCCATCTGCGGTCCGAAGTCCCTCATCATGTACGCGTACGCACCGGCGTAGAGCGGCAGCGTGGCCAGCGCCAGCAGGGCGAGCCGCCAGTCCAGCCAGAACAGATAGCCGAGCCCCGCGACCGGCACGGTCACCGCGGCCGTGGTCTCCACCGAGCTGTGGGCGACCAGGTAGTGCAGATCGTGGACGTCGTTCTGGGCCGCCTTGCGCACGGTGGCCGAGGAGTTGGCGGTGAACCAGCCGAGCGGGGCGCGCCCCAGCCGGGCCACGATACGGCGGCGCAGCGAGGCCTGGAGCGCGACGTCCGCGAAGTGGGTGACCGCGAGGGCCACCCCGCCGAAGAGCGCCCGCACGGAGAGCCCGAACACCGCGATCAGCACGGCCCCGCGCACCTCGCCCGCATCGGTGGGGCCGGGCGCGAGAAGGACCTTGGCCAGCTCGGCGATGGCGATGTACGGAACGATCGTGGCGGCCGCGCCGATGATCTGGAGCGCCATGGCGAGGCGGGTACGGGCCCGGACCGGGGCGAGCATGGCGGCGAGAGCGGCCCGCGCGGCCCGTGCCCGGGCTTTCGCGTCGGGTTCCGGGCCATGCGGCGATCTCTGCTGCGGGCCGTCGTCCTGTTCCATCCGCACGCGCCTCCTCAGGGCAGACCTCGGAACAGCCTCATCCGGACAGGCTGTCTTGGTTAGGTGAGCCTACCCTTAGTTAATTGGCGCTGGACAGGGCTTCGCCCGTTCTGTGGAAGGGAGTTCGCCTGTGGGGCGGGGGCCGGGAGCCGCGCCGGAGCGGTGACGACTGGTCACGTACAGGTTCGTCGACCATACTGCCCGCCGTGGAGCAGAGCATAGATTCGAACAAGAAGCCCGAGTTCGCCGCAGGCACCGACCCGGCGTTCATCCCCCTGCCCGGACTGGCGGCGCCCGTCGCGACCCGGAAGCCCGAAGCGGAATCGGAGGACGGTCCGGAGGACGCTGTTCCGGAGTCGGTGTCGGAACCGGAGGCGGACCGCGACGACGAGTCCGAAGCGGTGGCTGCGGAGGCCGACAAGGAAGCGGAAGCGACGGCGGACGCCGCCGAAGCGGAGGACGGGGCCGAGGGCGACGAGGCCGAGGAGGGCCCCGTATTCGAGGTCAGCGACCGGCGCGGTTCGATCCGGGTGGCCCGGGAAGGCGTCCGTTTCCGGCTGGACGACCAGGAAGCCGAGTTCGGCTGGGACGAGATCGGCGCCGTGGAGACCACCCCGGCCCGTTTCGGCCGCAGGTTCACCGTGACCGTCCACCTCTCGACCCGCCGCTGGTTCAACGCCGAGGTCGAGGCGGCGAGCCGCAGTGAGCTCAAGGGCTGGCCGGCCGAGCTGGACAAGGTCCTGGACGCCTACTTCGAGGAGTGAGGCCTACGTCGGGTCCGGAGCGGTCGTGCGCGAGACACCCCCGCGGGGGTGTCTCGTCGACCGGGTGGCCAGGGCGGTCCGGGCAGCGCTTCCGGCCGCGCCGAGCCGAGCCCTGCCGTCAGGGGCGTTCACGCTTGCGGCCCCGGACACGCATCGCGACGTAACCGACCAGGGCGACGACGGCCAGCGCCAGCACGACCTTGGACACCACGCCGACGTACGCCCCGACCACGTCCCACTGGTCGCCGAGCCAGTACCCGGCCATCACCAGCACGGTGTTCCACGCCAGGCTCCCCGTCGCCGTCAGCGCGACGAACACCGGCAGCGGCATGCGCTCCACGCCCGCGGGCACCGAGATCAGGCTCCGGAACACCGGCACCATGCGGCCCAGCAGGACCGCCTTGGTGCCGTGCCGGGCGAACCACGCCTCCGTCCGCACCAGATCGGACGCCTTGACCAGCGGCAGCTTCGCCCACCAGGCGTGCATCCGCTCCCGGCCGAAAACGGCCCCGACCCCGTATAGGACGACCGCTCCGACGACCGAGCCGAGCGTTGTCCAGAACAGGGCCGAGGCGATGCTGAGCACGCCCTGCGAGGCGGCGAACCCGGTCAACGGCAGGATGACCTCGCTGGGCAGCGGCGGAAACACGTTCTCCAGCGCGATGGCCGCACCCGCACCGGGCCCGCCGAACGCCTCGACAAGTCCGGCGGCCCAGCCGGCGATACCCCCCTGCGGTTCCGGGCCGGCCGACAGCTCCCGGGCCGCTGACAGGGTCAGGTGCATGTGTCCATGGTCCCTCAGGCCCCGTCGAGCACCACCGAACGGCTCAGGTGGCGCGGCAGATCCGGGTCGAGCCCCTGTGCGGCCGCGCGGGCGAGGGCGAGGCGCTGTACGCGTACGAGGTCGGCCAGCGGGTCGAGGGCGTCGTCCACCCACCGGGCGCCCGTCGCGCGCACCTGCTCCGGCAGCCCCTCGGGGGCCTCGCCGAACATCCAGGTCGCGGTGCCGGCGGTGGAGATGCTGATGGGCCCGTGGCGGTACTCCATCGCGGGGTAGGACTCGGTCCAGGACAGCGACGCCTCCTTCATCTTCAGCGCCGCCTCATGGGCCAGACCGACCGTCCACCCCCGGCCGAGGAAGGAGAACTGGGTGCTCCGCAGCAGCTCTTCGGGCAGCGGCTCGGCGAGCGCGGTCTCCGCGTCCGCGACCACGTCCTCGGAGTGCAGGCCGAGGTGGGCGCGGAGCAGGGTGAGGGCGGTCGTGGCGAAACGCGTCTGCACGACGGACCGTTCGTCGGCGAAGTCCAGGACGACGAGATCGTCGGCCGCCGCCCTGACCGGAGTCTCCGGATCCGCCGTGACGGCCACCGTGCGCGAGGTGCCGCGCAACCGGTTCAGCAGCGCCAGTACCTCGGTCGTGGTCCCCGAGCGGGTCAGTGCGACGACCCGGTCGTAGCCGCGGCCGAAGGGGAACTCGGAAGCGGCGAAGGCGTCCGACTCGCCCTGGCCGGAGCCCTCGCGGAGCCCGGCGTAGGCCTGCGCCATGTAGTAGGAGGTACCGCAGCCGACGACCGCGATCCGCTCGCCCGCGACGGGCAGGGCTGCGGCCTCGGGGCCGTCGGCCAGGGCGGCGGCGCGCCGCCAGCACGCGGGCTGACTGGCTGTCTCGGTCTCGGCATACGACACGTCTGCACTCCACGGGAACGAGGTGGACCACGGGAAAGGGGCTGATCAAGCCCGCATGTAGAATTCTGCACGTTACATGCAGTTATCGAGCAAAAACAAGCAAGGTGCAGGTGGGTGAAGGGCTCCCGGGAGACCCTGTGCGACGCTTGCGGCGGTCCGGCCACCGGCGACCGCGTTCCCGCGAAACGCGGTGCTCGCGCCGGACGGTGAGGAGACGCTCTTGTCCAGGGACGCCCGGTGGGACGCGCTGCTGGAACTGGTCGGCAAGCACGGCAGGGTGGACGTCGAGGAGGCGGCGACGGCGCTCGACGTCTCGGCCGCCACCATCCGCCGCGATCTGGACCAGCTGGCCGAACAGCACCTGCTCACCCGCACCAGGGGCGGAGCGGTCGCGCACGGGGTCTCGTACGAGCTGGCGCTCCGCTACAAGACGGGCCGTCACGCCCCGGAGAAGCAGGCCATCGGCCGTGCGGTGTCCGGCCTCGTCGCCGTCGGCGAGGTGGTCGGCCTGACCGGTGGGACGACCGTGACCGAAGTGGCCAGGGCGCTGGCGGTGCGCCAGGACATCGTGGGCGAGGCGACGGTGGCGGGCGGACACCCGACGCTGACCGTGGTGACCAACGCCCTCAACATCGCGAGCGAGCTGGCGATCCGGCCGCAGATCAAGATGGTCGTGACGGGCGGGGTCGCGAGGCCCCAGTCGTACGAACTGACGGGCCCGCTCGCCGTCGGCGTGATGAACGAGATCACCCTGGACGTCGCCGTCCTCGGGGTGAACGCCATCGACATCGAACGGGGCGCGTACGTCCACCACGAGGGCGAGGCCAGCGTCAACCGGCTGCTCGCGGAACGGGCCCAGCGGGTGGTGGTCGCGGCCGACTCGTCGAAGATCGGCAAACGGGCCTTCGCCCGGGTCTGCGACCTCGGGCTGGTCGACGTCCTGGTCACCGACTCCAACATCGCGGCGGAGGCGAGGGACCGGTTCGGCGAGGCCGGGGTCCAGGTCATCGCGGTCTGAACAGACGTCCGTCGGGTACGGGAAGCGCCACGGGCGGGTACCGGAAGCGACACAGAGACCGACTTCACCGTGTCGTTGGTACGCCGAACGGGTGAGGGACGAGAGGATTGCCCGATGAACAGTGAGTGCAGCCGGCGGCAACCCGACCGGCTCGACGACGGGGTGGCCCTGTGAGCAGGTACGACAGGTATGACAGATACGACGCCACCGACGAACAGTGGGAGGGGCTCGCCCAGGTCGTACCGCTGCGCGGCCGCGACGAGTGGCCGTCCCGGATCGACCACCGCACCGTCCCGGACGAGCGCGCCGCCGAACAGCGCCGCCTCGTCGTGCTGCGGGTGCAGGTCTTCGCGGACGCACGCGAGGTCGCCGAGTATCTGGTCGCCCAGGTGCCGGTGCTGCTCGACCTGACGGCGGCGGAATCGGACGTGGCGAAGCGGATTCTCGACTTCAGCAGTGGTGTGGTCTTCGGCCTCGGCAGCGGCATGCACCGCGTCGACCGCAATGTCTTCCTGCTCGCGCCGGTCGGCATGGAGGTCGAGGGAGTCACGCCCGCGGGTCTCGCCCAGTCGTAGGAAGCGGCAGTCGGGGCGGCAGCCGGCTCGGACCGCCGCCCCCGGCCGCGCACGTGCCGCCGCTTCCGTGGGCGGGCGAGGGGGCGCTGTCGGTGGCCGGTGATAAACCTGGGGCTGTGACGGACATCGATGTGGCAGAACTCCAGCGGCGGCTGGCCGCGTTCGCGGCGGCGCGGGACTGGGGGCGGTACCACACCCCGAAGAACCTGGCGGCCGCGCTCAGCGTCGAGGCCTCCGAACTCCTGGAGATCTTCCAGTGGCTGACGCCCGAACAGTCGACGCGGATCATGGAGAGCCCCGAAGCGGCCCACCGGGTCGCCGACGAGGTGGCGGACGTGCTCGCCTATCTCCTGCAGTTCTGCGAGGTGTTGGGCATCGACCCGACGGCGGCGCTGGCGGCCAAGTTGGAGCGGAATGAGAAGCGTTTCCCCGTGCCGGGTGCTTCGGAACCCCACGATCGTCACTCTTCGGAGTGATCGAGATATCCACAGTCGACTTCGTGTCCACAGATTTCCGATTTCCTCTGGCCTTACGGTGCTGTCTACCTCACTGTGGGTAATGAATGAGGTGAGCGGGTTTTCGTACGGACGGGGGAGACACATGGAAGCGGAGCGACTCATCGAGGCGGGGCGGCGGGCTCTGGCGGGCAGCCGGGGCGCGCTGGAGGTCATGGCGGAGGCCTGGCAGGCACAGGCGCTCGCCCGGGCGGTCGGCAGCCGGCTGGCGCTGTACGGCCCGATGGAATTACGGAGCGAGGCGCGGGCGCTGGGGGAGATCGGCGCCGGATGCTCGGCCCTGGACCACCCCGCGGTGCTCTCCGGCGGCGCCAGGGCGGCCCAGCTGTCCGGGATCGCCGATGTGCGGCCGGTCCTGGCCGGGCTGGCGCTGCTGCTCGGCGAGGCCGGGATCGCGCTGGTCGGGGTGGCCTGCGACACGGGGGAGGACGGTCTGTACTGGCAGTGCATCGAGGCCATGGACGCGGCCGACGAATCACTGGACCGCGTGCACGGGATGCTGAGACGGCTGGCGGAGCGGGAGAGGGAGCGGGACGGCCCCTACGGCGGCATACGCGGCCCCGCACCATCGGCGGCGGGGCCTTAGGAACACGTCCTGAGGGGCACGTCCTGAGGACCACGGGGAGAGGTGGAGATATCGGGGGGCCCGGCCGGGCCGGTCAGGAGGACCGGGGGCCGGAGGGGCAGGATGGAGGCATGGATCTCCGCATCTTCACCGAGCCCCAGCAGGGGGCCGACTACGACACCTTGCTCACCGTCGCCAAAGCCGCCGAGGACCTGGGCTTTGACGCCTTCTACCGCTCCGACCACTATCTCCGCATGGGCTCCGGCGACGGTCTGCCCGGACCGACGGACGCCTGGATCACCCTGGCCGGACTGGCGCGCGAGACCCGGCGGATCCGGCTCGGCACGCTGATGACCGCCGGCACGTTCCGGCTTCCCGGGGTGCTGGCCATCCAGGTGGCCCAGGTCGACCAGATGTCCGGCGGCCGGATCGAACTGGGCCTGGGGGCGGGCTGGTTCGAGGAGGAGCACAAGGCCTACGGCATTCCGTTCCCGAAGGAGAAGTTCGGCCGCCTGGAGGAGCAGCTCGCGATCGTCACCGGCCTGTGGGCCACGGAGGTCGGCAAGACCTTCAGCTATGACGGGACCTACTACCAGCTCACCGACTCGCCCGCGCTGCCCAAGCCCGCCCAGGCCAAGGTGCCCGTCCTGATCGGCGGCCACGGTGCGACGCGCACCCCGCGGCTCGCCGCGCAGTACGCCGACGAGTTCAACATCCCGTTCGCCTCGCTGGAGGACAGCGAGAAGCAGTTCGGCCGGGTCCGGGCCGCCGCGCAGGCACACGGGCGCTCGCCGGACGACCTCGTGTACTCCAACGCGCTGATCGTCTGCACGGGCAAGGACGACGCCGAGGTCGCCCGCCGCGCGGCGGCCATCGGCCGGGACGTGGAGGAGCTCAAGGCGAACGGGCTGGCGGGATCGCCCGCCGAGGTGGTCGACAAGATCGGCCGCTACGGGGCGATCGGCTCGTCGCGGATCTATCTCCAGGTCCTCGACCTCGACGACCTGGACCATCTGGAACTGATCTCCTCGCAGATCCAGTCCCAGCTGACCTGACCTGACCTGACCTGACCTGACCTGACCTGACCTGACCTGACCTGACCTGACTCGGACGAAGGAGGAGATGGCCGTGAGCACCGGCAGCACACTCGCCGACGCACTGGACGCCGGGCCCGTCCTGCTGGACGGCGGGCTCTCCAACCAACTGGAGGCGCAGGGCTGCGACCTGTCCGACGCGCTCTGGTCGGCCCGGCTGCTGGCCGACGCGCCGGAACAGATCGAGGCCGCTCACCTCGCCTACCTCCGGGCCGGGGCGCAGGTGCTCATCACGGCCAGCTATCAGGCCACCTACGAAGGGTTCGGGCGGTACGGGATCGACCGGGCAGGGGCCGACGCCCTGCTCGCCCGCAGCGTGGAGCTGGCCCGGGGCGCCGCCGACGCGGCGCGCCGGGCCGAACCGGGGCGGCGGACCTGGGTCGCCGCGTCCGTCGGGCCGTACGGGGCGATGCTCGCGGACGGCAGCGAGTACCGGGGGCGCTACGGGCTGAGCGTCCGGGAGCTGGAGCGCTTCCACCGCCCCCGGGTGGCGGCGCTGGCCGCCGCCGGGCCCGACGCCCTGGCGCTGGAGACGGTGCCGGACCTGGACGAGGCGGAGGCGCTGGTCCGGGTGGCCGAGGAGACCGGGCTGCCGTACTGGCTCTCGTACAGCGTGGCGGGCGGGCGGACCCGGGCCGGCCAGCCGTTGGAGGAGGCGTTCGCGGTGGCGGCGGGGCGGGCCGCCGTCCTCGCGGTCGGGGTCAACTGCTGCGAGCCGGAGGAGACCCAGGAGGCCGTGGAACAGGCGGTGACGGTCACGGGCAGGCCCGCCGTGGTCTATCCGAACAGCGGGGAGGGCTGGGACGCCGGAGCACGTGGCTGGACCGGGCGCTCCACCTTCGACCCGGACCGGTTGCGGGCCTGGACCGGGGCCGGGGCCCGGCTCGTCGGGGGCTGCTGCCGGGTGGGGCCGGACCTGATCACGGAGCTGGCCGGACGGCTGGAGCGCTAGAGGGCGTTCCGGAGGCGACTGGGCGCGGCGAAAATGCCTGGTGGGGGCAGGGGGTGAGGATCATACTCGGACAGGTGTTCCTGACAATCGGTACGACCGGCACCCCTGAACGCCCCGCCACGGACCTGGGCTTCCTGCTGCACAAGCATCCCGACAAGGCGCAGGCGTTCTCCACCTCGCACGGCACGGCGCACGTCTTCTACCCCGAGGCGTCCGCCGAGCGCTGCACGGCCGCACTCCTGCTGGAGGTGGATCCGGTGGCGCTGGTGCGGCGCGGCAAGGGCAAGGGCCGCGGAGGCGCGCCCGACGCGGCGCTCGCGCAGTATGTCAACGACCGCCCCTACGCGGCGTCCTCGCTGCTGTCGGTCGCCATCTCCGCCGTGTTCAAGTCCGCGCTCGGCGGTGTCTGCCGGGCCATGCCGGAGCGGGCCGAAAGCCCGTTGCCGCTGCGGATCGAGCTGCCCGCCCTGCCGGCCCGGGGCGGCGCCGAGCTGGTGCACAAGCTGTTCGCGCCGCTCGGCTGGTCGCGGGTCGAGGCCATGGCCGTACCGCTGGACGAGCAGTTCCCCGCGTGGGGCGACTCGCGCTATGTACGCCTGGTGCTGGAGGGCGAGTTGCGGCTCGCCGACGCCCTGCGGCAGCTCTACGTCCTGCTCCCGGTGCTCGACGACGCCAAGCACTACTGGGTCGCGCCCGACGAGGTGGACAAGCTGCTGCGGGCCGGGGAGGGCTGGCTGGCCGACCACCCCGAGCGGCCGCTGATCACCCGGCGCTATCTGGCCCGTCGCTGGGGGCTCACCCGCCAGGCCGAGCAGGCCCTGGAGCTGGTCCGGCTCGCCGAGTCGGACGACCTCGACGTGGGGTCCGTCGACAACGCGGTGGACGAGAGCGTCGACACGGACGAGAAGCCCGTCCCGCTCGCCGAGCAGCGGCGCACCGCGATCCTCGACGCGCTGCGCGCCGCCGGGGCGAGCCGGGTGCTCGATCTCGGCTGCGGCCAGGGCCAGTTGGTGCAGGCGCTCCTCAAGGACGCGCGGTTCACCGAGATCGTGGGCGTCGACGTCTCGATGCGCGCCCTCACCATCGCCTCGCGCAGGCTGAAGCTGGACCGGATGGGAGAGCGCCAGGCGGACCGGGTCACCCTGCGGCAGGGTTCGCTGACCTACACGGACAAGCGGCTGGCGGGGTACGACGCCGCCGTGCTCAGCGAGGTCGTCGAGCACCTGGACCTGCCCCGGCTGCCCGCCCTGGAGTACGCGGTGTTCGGCGCGGCACGACCGGGGACCGTGCTCGTGACCACGCCGAACGTCGAGTACAACGTCCGCTGGGAGACCCTCCCGGCCGGACACGTCCGGCACGGGGACCACCGTTTCGAATGGACCCGGGCCGAATTCCGCGACTGGGCCGGGCAGGTCGCCGAACGGCACGGATACACCGTCCGGTATGTGCCGGTCGGGCCGGACGACCCCGAGGTGGGGCCGCCGACCCAGATGGCCGTGTTCACCCGCACCACCGAGCAGACCACCCGCACCACCGAGCAGACCGAGAAGAAGAAGGAGGCGGAAGCCGCATGAACAGCGACCACAGCACCACCGGCGCGGAGACCGCCGCCGGGACCACCGACCGGACCACCGCCGCCGCGAGCCCCGCGCGCACCCTGCCGGTGACCGACCTCTCCCTGGTCGTCCTCATCGGCGCCAGCGGATCGGGCAAGTCCACCTTCGCCCGCAAGCACTTCAAGCCGACCGAGGTCATCTCCTCGGACTTCTGCCGGGGCCTGGTCGCCGACGACGAGAACGACCAGAGCGCCAGCCGCGACGCCTTCGACGTGCTGCACTACATCGCCGGCAAGCGCCTGGAGGCCGGGCGGCTCACCGTGATCGACGCCACCAGCGTCCAGTCCGAGAGCCGCAAGCAGCTAGTCCAGCTGGCCCGGAAGTACGACGTCCTGCCCATCGCCATCGTCCTCGACCTTCCCGAGGAGGTCTGCGCCGCGCGCAACGCGGCCCGCCCCGACCGGGCCGGCATGCCGCGCCATGTCATCCAGCGGCACCGCCGCGAGCTGCGGCGTTCCCTGCGCGGCCTGGAGCGCGAGGGCTTCCGCAAGGTGCACGTCCTGCGCACCGAGGAGGAGGCTTCGAGCGCCGAAGTGGTCCTGGAGCGCCGCTTCAACGACCTGCGCCACCTCACCGGCCCGTTCGACATCATCGGGGACATCCATGGCTGCCGCTCCGAGCTGGACACCCTGCTCGGCAAGCTCGGCTATGTGGACGGCGCCCACCCCGAAGGGCGTACCGCCGTCTTCGTCGGCGACCTCGTCGACCGGGGCCCCGACAGCCCCGGCGTGCTGCGCCGCGTCATGTCCATGGTGTCGGCGGGCAACGCCCTCTGCGTCCCCGGCAACCACGAGAACAAGCTCGGCCGCTATCTCGCGGGCCGCAAGGTCCAGCTCACCCATGGGTTGGCCGAGACCGTCGAGCAGCTGGAGCGCGAGGACATCGAACACCCCGAGTTCCGGGGGCAGGTGCGGGAGTTCATCGACTCGCTGGTCAGCCACTACGTCCTGGACGACGGCAAGCTGGTGGTCTGTCACGCCGGGCTGCCCGAGAAGTATCACGGCCGCACCTCCGGCCGGGTCCGCTCGCACGCGCTGTACGGGGACACGACGGGGGAGACCGACGAGTTCGGCCTGCCCGTGCGCTACCCGTGGGCCGAGGAGTACCGGGGCCGCGCCACCGTGGTCTACGGCCACACCCCGGTGCCCACCACCTCCTGGATCAACAACACCATCTGCCTGGACACCGGGGCCGTCTTCGGCGGGAAGATGACCGCGCTGCGCTGGCCGGAGCGCGAACTCGTCGACGTACCCGCCGAGAAGGTCTGGTACGAGCCCGTCAAGCCGCTGACCACCGAGGCGCCCGGGGGCCGGGAGGGCCGGCCGCTGGACCTCGCCGACGTCCAGGGCCGCCGGGTGGTGGAGACCCGGCACCTGGGCCGCGTCGCCGTGCGCGAGGAGAACGCCGCCGCCGCGCTCGAAGTGATGAGCCGGTTCGCCGTCGACCCGCAGCTCCTTCCCTACCTCCCGCCCACCATGGCCCCCACCGCCACCTCCCGCGAGGACGGCTTCCTGGAGCATCCGGCCGAGGCCTTCGCGCAGTACGCCGCCGACGGTGTGGAGCGGGTCGTGTGCGAGGAGAAGCACATGGGCTCCCGGGCCGTCGCCCTGGTCTGCAAGGACGCCGGGGCCGCGACCGCGCGCTTCGGCACGACGGGCCCCACCGGCGCGCTGTACACCCGCACCGGACGCCCCTTCCTGGACGACCCGGCCATGACCGAAGCGGTCCTGGACCGGCTCCGTACCGCCGTCACCGCCGCCGGGCTCTGGGCGGAGTGGGACACCGACTGGGTGCTCCTGGACGCCGAACTGATGCCGTGGTCGCTCAAGGCGGGCGGGCTGCTGCGCTCGCAGTACGCCGCCGTCGGCGCCGCGTCCGGCGCGGTCTTCCCGCCGGCCGTCGCCGCCCTGGAGCAGGCGGTCGCCCGGGGCATCGAGGTGGCGGACCTCGGCGGGCGCCAGCAGGACCGCGCGCGGGACGCGGCCGCGTTCACCGAGGCGTACCGGCGCTACTGCTGGCCCACCGAGGGGCTGGACGGGGTGCGCCTGGCCCCGTTCCAGATCCTCGCCGTCCAGGGCCGCTCGCTGGCCGGCGTCCCGCACGACGAGCAGCTGGCCTGGCTGGACCGGCTCGTGGAGCACGACCCGACCGGGCTGCTCCAGGTCACCCGCCGGCTCGTCGTCGACACCGGCGACGCGGCCTCGGTGCGCTCCGGTGTCGACTGGTGGCTGGAGATGACCGGGCGCGGCGGCGAGGGCATGGTCGTCAAACCGCTCGGCGCCCTCGTCCGGGACGCCGAGGGCCGGCTCGTCCAGCCCGGCATCAAGGTGCGCGGCCGGGAGTATCTCCGCATCATCTACGGCCCCGAGTACACCCGCCCGGAGAATCTGGAGCGGCTGCGCTCCCGGTTCCTCGGCCACAAGCGCTCGCTGGCGCTCCGGGAGTACGCACTCGGCCTGGAAGCTCTGGACCGGCTGGCGGAGGGCGAACCGCTGTGGCGGGTCCACGAGGCGGTGTTCGCCGTCCTGGCCCTGGAGTCGGAGCCGGTGGACCCCCGGCTCTGAACGAACCGATGGGCGGTTCGCCGGGTGAACGGCGCTCCGCGCGGTGAGGATGAAGGCATGGGATTCCATGTCGATTCCGAAGCCGGGCGGCTGCGCCGCGTCATACTGCACCGCCCCGATCTGGAGCTGAAGCGGCTCACCCCCAGGAACAAGGACGCGCTCCTGTTCGACGACGTCCTGTGGGTGCGCCGCGCCCGGGAGGAGCACGACGGGTTCGCCGACGTGCTGCGCGACCGGGGGGTCGCCGTGCACCTCTTCGGCGATCTCCTGCGCGAGTCCCTCGACATCCCGGTCGCCCGGCGGCTCGTGCTGGACCGGGTCTTCGACGAGAAGGAGTACGGCCCGCTCGCCACCGAGCATCTGCGCGCCGCCTTCGAGGAGTTGTCCTCCGAGGAGCTGGCGGAGGCACTGGTCGGCGGCATGACCAAGCGGGAGTTCCTGGAGCGGCACAGCGAGCCGACCTCCGTCCGCTTCCATGTAATGGACCTGGACGACTTCCTGCTGGGCCCGCTGCCCAACCACCTCTTCACCCGCGACACCTCGGCGTGGATCTACGACGGGGTGTCCATCAACGCGATGCGCTGGCCGGCCCGGCAGCGCGAGACCGTCCACTTCGAGGCCATCTACCGCCACCACCCCCTCTTCACCGGACCGGAGGCGGGCGCCTTCCACCACTGGTCGGAGGGGCAGGACGACTACCCCTCGACCATCGAGGGCGGTGACGTCCTGGTCATCGGGCAGGGCGCGGTCCTGATCGGGATGAGCGAGCGCACCACCCCGCAGGCGGTGGAGATGCTGGCCCGGGGCCTCTTCGACGCCGGTTCGGCGCGCACGATCGTGGCGCTCGACATGCCCAAGGCCCGCGCGTTCATGCACCTGGACACGGTGATGACGATGGTCGACGGCGACACGTTCACCCAGTACGCAGGTCTCGGCATGCTCCGCTCGTACACCATCGAGCCCGGCAGCGGCCCCCGGGAGCTGAAGGTCACCGACCATCCGCCCGAGCACATGCACCGGGCCATCGCCGCCGCCCTCGGCCTCGACTCCGTCCGGGTGCTCACCGCCACCCAGGACGTCCACGCGGCCGAGCGCGAGCAGTGGGACGACGGCTGCAACGTCCTCGCGGTCGAGCCCGGCGTGGTCGTCGCGTACGAGCGCAACGCCACGACCAACACCTATCTGCGCAAGCAGGGCATCGAGGTCATCGAGATCCGGGGCAGCGAGCTGGGCCGGGGGCGGGGCGGACCGCGCTGTATGAGCTGTCCGGTCGAGCGGGACCCCGTGGCGTGAGGTCCCGCACATGGCCCCGCATGTGCGCCCGCATACAGCCCCGCGCAGGGCTCTGTATAGGGATGCGGTTAGTCGTATAGACTTCCAGTTCTGCCGCGTGCAGTGCGCCGATCCCCGCCCGACCCAGGAGCAGTCATCATGGCCATAGACCTCACCGGCCGCCACTTCCTCAAGGAGCTGGACTTCACCTCCGAGGAATTTCTCGGCCTGGTCTCGCTGGCCGCCGAGCTCAAGGCGGCCAAGAAGGCCGGGGTCGAGGTCCAGCGGCTGCGCGGGAAGAACATCGCGCTGATCTTCGAGAAGACCTCGACGCGTACGCGCTGCGCGTTCGAGGTCGCCGCCGCCGACCAGGGCGCCTCCACCACCTACCTGGACCCCTCGGGCTCCCAGATGGGCCACAAGGAGTCCGTGAAGGACACCGCCCGGGTGCTCGGCCGGATGTTCGACGGGATCGAGTACCGGGGCGACAGCCAGCAGGCGGTCGAGGAGCTGGCCGCGTACGGCGGGGTGCCGGTCTTCAACGGGCTCACCGACGACTGGCACCCCACCCAGATGCTCGCCGATGTGCTCACCATGGCCGAGCACGGCGACGGGCCCGTCACGGAGACGGCCTTCGCCTATCTCGGCGACGCCCGCTTCAACATGGGCAACTCCTACCTGATCACCGGCGCCCTGCTCGGCCTGGACGTCAGGATCGTCGCCCCCGAGGCCTACTGGCCGGACGAGGCCGTCGTGGCGCGGGCCCGGAAGCTCGCCGAGGTCAGCGGCGCGACGGTCACCCTCACCGACGACATCGCCGAAGGCGTGCGGGGCGCCGACTTCGTCGCCACCGACGTCTGGGTGTCGATGGGGGAGCCCAAGGAGGTGTGGGCCGAACGCATCGCCGCGCTCGCACCGTACGCCGTGACGATGGACGTCCTGCGGGCCACCGGCAACCCGGACGTGAAGTTCCTGCACTGCCTGCCCGCCTTCCACGACCTCGGCACCCAGGTCGGCCGGGACATCCACGCCACGTACGGGCTGACCGAGCTGGAGGTCAGCGACGAGGTCTTCGAGTCCGCGCACTCGGTCGTGTTCGACCAGGCGGAGAACCGGATGCACACCATCAAGGCCGTGCTGGTGGCGACGCTGGCCGGGAAGTAGCCCCGCGCGGTACGTGCGCATACGGGGCAGGCGCGGTACGTATACGGGGCAGGGGTTCGCATGCTCATACACCCGATTGGGTGAACATGCGCGGTGGTGGCTACGATGTCGCCTCTTGGTGGGGTTCGGGCTCGTGATGCCCGGACCCCTTCCCATGTCGCCCGGCGTCCCCACGGCCGCCGTCAGCGCAGGGAACGTCCCCCCACTGCACCACCAGAGATGAGAACGTCCCGCATGAGCCCCGGTCTGCCGCGTTCCGGCACCCCGAAGCCCCCCGGCCTCCCCCAGCGGGACCTGCGCCGCAAGAGCCCCGATCAGCTCATCGCCGAGTCCGGCGGCGACCTGGAGGGCCACGGCCTCAAGCGCACGATGGGCCTGTTCCAGCTCGTCTGCTTCGGCGTCGGCGCGATCGTCGGCACCGGCATCTTCGTCGGGCTGTCCGACAGCGTCGCCGAGGCCGGGCCCGCCGTCGTGATCTCGTTCGTCCTCGCGGCGATCACCTGCATCTTCACCGCCCTGTCCTTCGCGGAGCTCGGCAGCGCCATCCCGGTCTCCGGAAGCTCCTACTCCTTCGCGTACGCGGCCCTCGGCGAGCGCACCGCCTTCCTCGTCGGCTGGTGCCTGCTGCTGGAGTACGGCGTCTCGGTCTCCGCCGTCGCGGTGGGCTGGAGCCAGTACGTCAACGAGCTGCTGAACAGCCTGATCGGCTGGGAACTCCCCGAGGCGCTGTCCTCCGGACCCGGCGACGGCGGAGTGATCAACCTGCCCGCGGTCGTCGTGATCGCCATGGCCGCCACCCTGCTGGTGCGCGGCGTCCGCGAGAGCGCCACCGCGACCGCCGCGATGGCCGTCCTGAAGATCGGCATCCTGGTCGCGTTCTGCGCCGTGGCGTTCAGCGCGTTCCAGGACGACAACCTCATGCCGTTCGCCACCCACGGGCTCGGCGGGATCACCGCCGGTGCGTCGCTCGCGTTCTTCTCCTACATCGGCTTCGACGCCATCACCACCGCCGGCGAAGAGGTCAAGAACCCCCGGCGGAACATCCCCCTCGCCATCCTGATCTGCATCGGCGTCGTCACCCTGCTCTACTGCGCCGTGGCGCTCTCGGCCATCGGCGCGATCGGCTCGGACGCCGTCGCGAACCAGAGCGCCGCTCTCTCGATCGCCGTCAACCAGGTCACCGACTCCACGGTCGGCGGCGGCATCGTCGCCTTCGGCGCGGTCGTCGCCATCGCCTCGGTGGTGCTCGCCGTGATGTACGGGCAGACCCGCATCCTGATGTCGATGTCCCGCGACGGACTTGTCCCGCGCGTCTTCGAGCGGGTCTCGCCCAAGACCCACACCCCGGTCGCCAACACCTGGATCGTCGCCTGCGTCTTCGCGGTCCCGGCCGCCTTCGTCCCGCTGGACGTCGTCGTGAACCTGACCACCATCGGCACGCTCGCCACGATGGTCGCCGTCAATATCGCGGTGGTGGTGCTCCGCCGTCGCAACCCCGAGCTGAAGCGGACCTTCCGGGTGCCGCTCTACCCGGTCAGCCCGCTGCTGGGCGTCGCCTTCTGCCTGTATCTGATGTACGGGACCGGCTGGACGACCTGGGTCCAGTTCGCGGTCTTCCTGGCCGTCGGCTCGCTGCTCTACGCCGGCTACGGCCGCAAGCGCTCCCGGCTGGTCAGCTCCCCGGGGACGGACCCGGCTGCGCCGGTATCGCCGGAAGCGTGAACCAGACGGCCTTGCCGTGCTCCGTGGTGCGGTGACCGCACGCGGAACTGAGGGTCCGGATCAGCAGCAGGCCGCGGCCGTGCTCCTGCCAGGGATCGACCTCACAGCCCGGCTGCGGCCGGGACAGGTCGCCCGGCGGAGCGGGGTCGCGGTCGTGCACCTCGACCTGGCAGCCGGTGGGCATCAGCTCCACGACCAGCTCGATGGGCTCGCCGCCCCGCGTGTGCTCGACCGCGTTGGCCACCAGCTCGGCGGTCAGCAGCTCGGCGGTGTCGCTGTCGGCCGGGGCGTCGATGTCCGACAGCGCCGTACGGATGAGAGCGCGGGCGATCGGCACGGCCGCGGTGGAGTGCGGCAGGGCGATGCGCCAGGAGGCGGGAACGGGGACGTCGGGCGGCACGGCAGGGTTTCCGTTCGGGAGCGGGTCTTCCTCGAAGCGGGAGGTCTCGACTTCTCGGGTTCACGTCGTACTTCTGGGGTTCACGTCGTACTCGTGTCGGGACTTCCCGGTTTCAACCTTACGAACCGCTCCGGTCCAGCCATAGAGGCGGTCGGCCGGAGCAAAGGGGACTTTCGCCACAACAGTCTCATGGATGCTGTATTGCGACCTCGTGACGGCAGTCACGTAAGGGTGATAACTTCGGAGGCGGAACGCGACCCGCGCACGGCCGGCACCAGCCCGATCGCTGAAGGGGACCCCTCCATGAGCCCGTTTCCCAGCTCCGCCCCGAGCACCGAGGAATGGCGACATCTGCGGCTGACGCGGGACGGCGGTGTGGTCACCGTCACATTCGCCCGCCCCGAGAAACTCAACGCGCTCACCTTCGGCGCCTACGCGGATCTGCGCGACCTCCTCGCCGAGCTCTCCCGGGAACGGTCCGTCCGCGCCCTCGTCCTCGCCGGCGAGGGACGCGGCTTCTGCTCCGGCGGAGACGTCGACGAGATCATCGGCGCCACCCTGGCCATGGACACCGCCCAGCTCCTCGACTTCAACCGGATGACCGGACAGGTCGTCCGGGCCCTGCGGGAATGCCCCTTCCCCGTCATCGCCGCCGTCCACGGCGTCGCCGCCGGAGCCGGAGCCGTGCTGGCCCTGGCGGCGGACTTCCGGATCGCCGACCCGTCGGCCCGCTTCGCCTTCCTCTTCACCCGGGTCGGCCTCTCCGGCGGCGACATGGGCGCGGCCTATCTGCTGCCCCGGGTCGTCGGCCTCGGCCACGCCACCCGGCTCCTGATGCTCGGGGACGCCGTCCGCGCCCCCGAGGCGGAGCGCATCGGTCTCATCAGCGAGCTGGCCGAGGAGGGCAGGGCCGACGAGCGCGCCGCCGAGCTGGCCCGCCGCCTCGCCGACGGCCCTGCCCTCGCCCTCGCCCAGACCAAGGCCCTGCTCACCGCCGAGCTGGACATGCCGCTCGCCGCCTCCGTCGAACTGGACGCCAACACCCAGGCCCTCCTGATGCACGGCGAGGACTACGCCGAGTTCCACGCCGCCTTCACCGAGAAGCGGCCGCCCAAGTGGCAGGGGCGATAGCCGTGCAGGCCCCCGGAACGACCCGGCGTCCGGACGCCGCCGTGCCGGACCGCGTGCGGCGCATCGCGGTCATCGGCGGCGGCCCCGGCGGCCTCTACGCCGCGGCCCTCCTCAAGCGGCTCGACCCGGACCGCGAGGTCACCGTCTTCGAGCGCAACGCCCCCGACGACACTTTCGGCTTCGGCGTCGTCCTCTCCGACGAGACCCTCGGCGGCATCGAACACGCCGACCCCGAGGTCTACCGGGCCCTGAGCCGCGAATTCGTCCGCTGGGACACCATCGACATCGTCCACCGCGGCCGCACCCACACCTCCGGCGGCCACGGCTTCGCCGCCCTCGGCCGCCGCCGGCTCCTGGAGATCCTGCACGAACGCTGCGCCGGTCTCGGCGTCGACCTCCGCTTCCGCACCGTGGCGCCGCCCGCCGCCGAACTCGCCGCCCGGCACGACCTGGTCATCGCCGCCGACGGCGTGCACAGCGCCACCCGCGCCGCGCACACCGACGCCTTCGGCCCGAGCGTCACCGAGCACCGCAACCGCTACATCTGGCTCGCCGCCGACTTCGCACTCGACGCCTTCCGCTTCGAGATCGCCGAAACCCCGTACGGCGTCATGCAGTTGCACGGCTACCCGTACGCGACGGACGCCTCCACCGTCATCGTCGAGATGCGCGAGGAGGTGTGGCGCGCCGCCGGGCTCGACACCTGTGACGCGGCCGAATCCACCGCCCGCTGCGCCAAGTTCTTCACCGAGGCCCTGGACGGCCGCCCCCTCCGCGGCAACCGGTCCTCCTGGCTCGCCTTCCGTACGGTCACCAACTCCCGCTGGTCCCACGGCAACACGGTGCTCATCGGCGACGCGGCCCACACCGCCCACTTCTCCATCGGCTCCGGCACCAAGCTCGCCGTCGAGGACGCCCTGGCGCTGGCCGCCTGCGTCGAGGAACAGCCCGACCTGCCGACGGCGCTGGCCGCGTACGAGGCCGAGCGCCGCCCGGTCGTCGCCTCCACCCAGCGCGCCGCGGCCGCCAGCCTGCGCTGGTTCGAGGAGCTGGCCACCTATGTGGAACAGCCGCCCCGGCGCTTCGCGTTCAACCTGCTCACCCGCAGCCGCCGGGTGACCCACGACAACCTCCGGCTGCGCGACGCCTCGTTCACCGCCGCCGTCGAGGAGGAGTTCGGCTGCCCGCCCGGCACCCCGCCGATGTTCACCCCGCTCCGCCTGCGCGGCCTGGAGCTCCGCAACCGCGTCGTCGTCTCACCCATGGACATGTACTCCGCCACCGACGGGCTCCCGGGCGACTTCCACCTCGTCCACCTCGGCGCCCGCGCGCTCGGCGGCGCCGGGCTCACCATGACGGAGATGGTCTGCGTCAGCCCCGAGGGCCGCATCACCCCCGGCTGCACGGGCCTGTGGAACGCCGAACAGGCCACCGGCTGGCGGCGGATCACCGACTTCGTCCACACCTCCGCCCCCGGCGCCGCCATCGGCGTCCAGCTCGGCCACTCCGGCCGCAAGGGCTCCACGAAGCTGATGTGGGAGGGCATCGACCAGCCCCTGGAGAGCGGCAACTGGCCCCTGACGGCCGCTTCCTCACTGCCGTACGTGCCCGGCGTCAACCAGGTCCCGGCGGAGCTGGACCGGGCCGGACTGGACGACGTACGCGAGCAGTTCGTGTCGGCGGCCCGGCGCGCCGCGAGCAGCGGCTTCGACCTCCTCGAACTCCACTGCGCCCACGGCTATCTGCTCTCCGGCTTCCTCTCCCCGCTCACCAACCACCGCACCGACGCCTACGGCGGATCACTTCAGAACCGGCTCCGCTTCCCCCTCGAAGTCTTCGACGCCGTCCGCGAAGTCTGGCCCGACGAACGCCCGATGACCGTGCGGATCTCCGCCACCGACTGGGCCGAGGGCGGCACCGACACGGCCGACGCCATCGCGATCGCCCGCGCGTTCGCCGCCCACGGTGCCGACGCCATCGACGTCTCCACCGGCCAGGTGGTCCCCGAGGAGCGCCCCGAGTACGGCCGCTCCTACCAGACCCCGTACGCCGACCGGATCCGCAACACCGTGGACGTCCCCGTCATCGCGGTCGGCGCGATCTCCTCCTGGGACGACGTCAACTCCCTGCTCCTGGCGGGCCGCGCCGACCTCTGCGCCCTGGCCCGCCCCCATCTGTACGACCCGCACTGGACCCTGCACGCGGCGGCCGAACAGGGCTACAGCGGCCCCGGCGCGCCCTGGCCGCTCCCGTACGGCGCGGGCAGCCGGCCGCCCCCGACCGGCCGCACCGACGGACCGAAGCCCCGGCTCAGGTTGGGCTGACCGGACACATGTGGCAGAGGCACGGCGTGGGGTGGGGCGCGCCGTGGTGGGTCTCGCGGTATCCGGCGGCGAGCCGCTCCAGCAGCCCGGCCAACTCCTCGGCCTCCTCCCGCGACCGCGGGCGCACGCCGATCGCTTCGGCCCGCCGCAGCACGACCGGCGCGAACACCGACTTCGCCCGGAAGGTGTGCAGATGGCGCGAGCCCGTGTCGACGGTGATCCACCGGCCGGTGCGGGCCCGCCCGATGGTGGTCACCTGCTCGTGCCCCATGCCCGGGTAGGTGTCGACGACGTACACCTTCGCCCCGCCCCGGTACGTCCTGGTCCCCGGCCGCAGCTCCTGCCCGCCGTCCCCGTACCGCCGCCACCGCACCACGTTCGCGGCGACGAGCCACAGCGGCTCCGGTGTCACGGGCTCCGCGCTCACACGTCCCTCCTCAACTGGACCCGGTCCGCCACCGGTTCGTAACCGATGCGCAGATACACGCCGTTGCTCGTCGGGTTGGCGAGGTCCGTGAAGAGCAGCACCTCCGCCGCGCCCGCCGCCGATGCGGCCCGGGAGGCCTCGGCCGTCACGGCGGCCGCGTACCCCCGGCCACGGAATTCCGGCGGCGTGTACACCGACGTCACCCGCACCGTGCCCGCCAGCATCCGGGTGCGCCCCGCCAGCGCCACCGGCGCCCCGCCGCTCTCCCAGAGAGTGAACGCCCCGCGTTCCGTGCCCTCGTCCACCAGCCACTCGGCCGAGGACTTGGACTGCCCGGTCGCGGCGGCGAATCCGTGCATCCACTCCACCAGCAGCGCCCGGTCCGCCCGTGTCGCCGCCCTGGCCCGGCCCTCCGGCGCGGGGGAGGGCCGCCGCAGCGCGCCCAGCCGGTACAGCCGCTGCTCCTGCACGGTCCGGTAGCCCGGCAGCAGGGCGGCCAGCCACGCCGCGGTGTCCCGGTCCGCGTTGACGCCGTCGAGGTCAGGACCCGCCCCCAGGGCCGCCGCCAGTGGTACCACCGCCTCCGCGGGCACGGCGGTCAGCAGCGCCACATGGGGCGGAGTACGCACCAGGGTGCCCACCACCGCCCCGTCCGCCCCGCGCCACCAGCCGAGCACCGGATCGCCCGCACCGTAGACATGCGGGCCGGAGCGCCTGAGCCGTTCGGTGACCGTCAGCGCCACCGTGTGCTCGACCGGCCGCGCGGCGATCGAGGGGCCGGCCGCGGCGAGGAACATGTCGACGTCGTCGGTGAAGGTCCAGGTCATGCCTCATCCTGCCCGTGAGCGAGGGCCCGGAGCACCCGGATTTCACCCCCGGCAGGCCCTACCCCCGTACGTACCGCTCCCCGGCGTCCCGCAGCCGCTCGTGCAGCCGGCCGAACACCTCCGCCGACCGGCCGCCCGGCCAGTCCGCGGGCAGCAGCTCCGGCGGCAGACCCGGGTCCGCGTACGGGAGTTGCCGCCACGAGTCCAGCGCCAGCAGATAGTCCCGGTAAGCGGTCTGCGGGCGGGGTTCGCCCTCGGAGTCCCCGGCCGTCTCCCAGTCCCGCAGCACCGGCTCGTGCAGTTCCAGGAAGTCATGGTGCAGGCGCGCCACCGCACCCAGGTCCCACCAGCGGGCCACCGCCTCGCGGGTGGCGGCGAAGCCGAGGTGCTCGCCGCGGAACAGGTCGACGTACGGGGCGAGTTCGAGCCGCTCCAGGGTGTGCCGGGTCTCCTCGTACAGCCCGGCCGGGGCGATCCACACCCCGGGCGCGGCCGTGCCGAAACCGAGGCGGGCCAGCCGGGAGCGCAGCAGATGCCGCTTGCTGCGCTCCGCCTCGGGCACGGAGAACACCGCCAGCACCCAGCCGTCGGCGAGCCGCGGTGCGGGGTGCCGGTAGATCCGCCGGTCGCCGTCGTCCAGCAGCTGCCGGGCGTCCGGCGACAGCGCGTAACCCGCCGAGCCGTCCGCCGCCCGGGCGGCCACCAGCAGCCCGCGCCGTTTCAGCCGCGAGACGCAGGACCGTACGGACGGGGCGTCGACGCCCACGGCGTGCAGCAGGCGGATCAGCTCGGACACCGCGAACGGCGAGCCGTCCGCCGGACGGCCGTAGGCGCCGTAGAGCGTGATGATCAGGGAGCGGGGGGTGCGCAGCTCGGCCACGTGATCACTCTAGGCTCTGTCTTCCCGGAGCAGGAACCGCTGGAGTTTGCCGGTCGCGGTGCGTGGCAGGGACTCCTCGAACACGAAGACGCGCGGGCACTTGTGCGGGGCCAGATTGGCCTTCATATGGGCGCGCAGTGAGTCGGCGGTCTGCTCCGAGCCCTCCGTCAGCACGACGTGCGCCACCACGATCTCGCCGCGCAGTTCGTCCGCCCGGCCCACCACGGCGGCCTCCGCGACCTCCGGATGGCGCAGCAGGGCGTCCTCCACCTCGGGGCCCGCGATGTTGTAGCCGGAGGAGATGATCATGTCGTCGGCGCGGGCCACATAGCGGAAGTAGCCGTCCGGTTCGCGGACGAAGGTGTCGCCGGTCAGGTTCCAGCCGTGCCGGACGTACTCCGTCTGCCGCGGATCGGCGAGATAGCGGCAGCCGACCGGGCCGCGCACGGCGAGCAGTCCCGCCTCGCCGTCGGGCAGCTCGTCGCCGTGCTCGTCCACCACCCGGGCCTGCCACCCCGGCACGGGCACCCCCGTCGTGCCCGGCCGGATCGCGTCGTCGGCGGCGGAGATGAAGATGTGCAGCAGTTCGGTGGCCCCGATGCCGTTGATGATGCGCAGCCCCGTCGCCTCGTACCAGGCCTGCCAGGTCGCCGCCGGCAGGTTCTCCCCGGCCGACACACAGCGGCGCAGCGCCGAGAGGTCGTGGCCGTCCAGCTGCCCGAGCATCGTGCGGTAGGCCGTCGGCGCGGTGAACAGCACCGAGACCCGGTGCCGGGCCAGCGCGGGCAGCAACTGCTGCGGGCCCGCCTGCTCCAGCAGCAGCGTGGAGGCCCCGGCCCGCAGCGGGAAGACCAGCAGCCCGCCCAGGCCGAACGTGAAGCCCAGCGGCGGGCTGCCCGCGAACACGTCGTCGGCCGAGGGCCGCAGCACCTGGGCGGAGAAGGTGTCGGCGATGGCCAGCAGATCCCGGTGGAAGTGCATACAGCCCTTGGGGCGCCCGGTGGTCCCCGAGGTGAACGCGATGAGCGCGACCTCGTCGGCGGCCGTGTCCACCGCCCGGTACGGGCCGGAACCGGAGTGCGCGGCGGCCAGCCGGGTGAGGTCCGCGGGCCCGTCCCCGCCGAACGCGGTGACCCGCAGACCGGCCACGTCCGCCTCCGCCAGGTCCGCCGTCGACCGGGCGTCGCACAGGGCGTGGCCGATCCGCGCCAGTGAGCAGATGGTGGCCAGCTCACTCGCGCGGGCCTGCGCCAGTACGGTGACGGCGACCGCGCCCGTCTTCATGACGGCGAGCCAGCAGGCGGCCAGCCAGGGCGTGGTCGGCCCGCGCAGCAGCACCCGGTTGCCCGGCACGACGCCCAGGTCCTCCGTCAGCACATGGGCGACGCGGTCCACCGTCTCCCGCAGTTCGCCGTAGCTCCAGACGCCTCCGTCGCCGGAGCGCAGCGCGGGACGGTCGGCGCCGTACTCCTCGACGGTGCGGTCCAGGAGTTCGCGCCCGCAGTTCAGCCGGTCGGGGTAGTGCGGCGCCGGATCGTCCAGGAGGAGTTCCGGCCACTGGTCCGGCGGTGGGAGATGGTCGCGCGCGAAGGTGTCGATGTGGGCGCCGACAGCGCGCCCGGACCGCTCGGAATGCGCACCGGGGACGCGTACGGACGCGTCGGCGGCGGCTGTGGGCGTGTTCGGCGAGGAATTCGGCTCCATGAAGGATCGCCCCCTTGTCGCCTCTGGAGCGTATCGTTTGGGTGACGGTAGTCAACGGTCCGCGATAAGACATGACGTGCGATGCAACGGGACATGACGTGTGATGCACCGCGACGAGCTGCCACGCGACGCGACAGGACACGCGAAACGACGCGACAAGAGAGGCGCCGCCATGACGGCATTCTCCCTCGAACCGGAACAGACCGCCTGGTGCGAAGAGCTGCGCACCCTCGCCGCACAGGAGCTGCGCCCGCTGGCGGAGAAGGGTGAGCCCGGGCGCGTCAACCGCCCGCTGCTGGCCGCCCTGGGCGAGCTGGGCCTGCTGGAACGGATGTTCGCTTCCGGGGCGCTGGATCTGTGCCTGCTCCGCGAATCCCTGGCCCGGGGCTGCACCGAGGCCGAGACCGCGCTCGCCCTCCAGGGGCTCGGCACCACCCCGATCGTCCAGGCGGGCACCCCCGCCCACCGCGAGCGCTGGCTCCCGGAGGTCCGGGCCGGGCGGGCCGTCGCGGCGTTCGCGCTGAGCGAGCCGGGCGCGGGCTCCGACGCGGCGGCCCTGAGCCTGGCCGCCGAGCCCACCCCGGCCGGCTGGGCGCTCACGGGCGAGAAATGCTGGATCTCCAACGCCCCCGAGGCCGACTTCGCCGTGGTCTTCGCCCGGACGACCCCCGGCGCGGGCTCCCGTGGCATCACCGCGTTCCTGGTCCCGTCCGACCGGCCCGGACTCACCGGCTCCGCCCTCGACATGCTCTCCCCGCACCCCATCGGCACCCTGGAGTTCGACGGCGTACCGGTCACCGCGGACGATGTCCTCGGCGAGCCCGACCGGGGCTTCCGGGTCGCGATGAACACCCTCAACCTCTTCCGGCCCAGCGTCGGGGCCTTCGCCGTCGGGATGGCCCGCGCCGCCCTCGACGCGACCCTGGAGCACACCGCCCACCGCACCGCGTTCGGCGGCCCGCTGAGCGACCTCCAGGCCGTCTCGCACCAGGTCGCCGAGATGGCCACCCGCACCGAGGCCGCCCGCCTCCTCGTGTACGCGGCGGCCGCGGCGTACGACGCGGGGGAGAGCGGAGTGCCGCGCCGCGCGGCGATGGCCAAGCTGTACGCCACCGAGACCGCGCAGTACGTCGTCGACGCCGCCGTCCAGCTGCACGGCGCCCGGGCCCTGCGCCGGGGCCACCTGCTCGAACACCTCTACCGCGAGGTCCGCGCGCCGCGGATCTACGAGGGCGCGAGCGAGGTGCAGCGCACCATCATCGCCAAAGAGCTGTACGCGAACGCCGCCCAGCGGCCCGGCCCCCACGAGCCACCCGCCCAGCAGCCCGCGTCCCCGACCCAGGAGCCGCCCGCATGAGTCCGTCCCACCGGATCAACCCGGCCGAACTCTCCCCGCCCACCGGCTTCTCGCACGCCGTCGTCGCCACCGGCGGGCACCTGGTCTTCCTCGCCGGGCAGACCGCGCTCGACCCGGACGGCAAGGTCGTCGGGGCCACGCTGCCCGACCAGTTCGCCGTCGCGCTGGGCAATCTGCTCACCGCCCTCCACGCGGCCGGCGGCGCACCCGCCGACCTCGCCCGGGTCACCGTCTACGCCACCGACGTCGCCGACTACCGCTCCCACGCGGCCGAGCTGGGCCGGATCTGGCGCAGGCTCGCGGGGCGCGACTACCCGGCGATGGCGGTCATCGGGGTGGCCCGGCTCTGGGACGAACAGGCGATGGTCGAGATCGACGGGGTCGCGGTCCTGCCGTGAGGCCCCCGGCTCCCGAGTAGCGGCGGCGGCGCGGCGGGGCGAGGCTGAAGGGGTCCGGATGCCGAGCCGCCCAGGAGAGTCAGCGGTGCCCAGCCAGCCGCCCCCGCGCCCCGCCGCCCGGTCCTACGACGGCGAGGGCATCGTCGTCGGCTTCGACGCGCACCGCTGCCTGCACGCCGCCGAGTGCGTACGCGGACTCCCCGCAGTCTTCGACGTCGGCCGCCGCCCGTGGGTCCAGCCCGACAACGCCCCCGCCGACGAGGTCGCCGACGTCATCCACCGCTGCCCGAGCGGCGCCCTCCAGTACCACCGCACCGACGGCATGCCCGACGAGGTCCCCGACGTACCCACCCATGTGTCGCTGCACGCCGACGGGGTGCTCCACCTGCGTGGCGACCTGGAGGTCGCCACGCCCCACGGGCCCCGGCAGGAGACCCGGGTGATGCTCTGCGGCTGCGGCGCCACCGGCAACACGCCGTACTGCGACCACAGCGGCCCCTGCGCCGGACACGGCTGAGCCGGGCCGCACGGCAGGACCCCCGGACACAGCGGCCGGGCGGTGCGCGGCGCGCCGGTCGGGTGAATCGGCCTGAGGGATATATCTGTATTTAGTGCCCTTTATTCCGGATGCCCCGTCGCCAGAACCGGACACCCCGCTGTGATCGCGCTCATCGTCGCCCACTTCGCGCTGGCGGCCTGCGCGGGCCCGCTGGTGCACCGGCTCGGCCGACGGGCCTTCGTCGTGCTCGCGCTGCCCCCGGCCGCCGCGACCGTCTGGGCCTTCACCCGCTGGAGCACCGCCGCCTCCGGAGCCGCCGACACCTGGACCTGGGAGTGGATCCCGGACTACGGGGTCACCCTCGACCTCCGCCTGGACGCGCTGTCCGAGCTGATGGTGCTGCTCGCCGCCGGGGTCGGCGCGCTCGTCCTGCTCTACTGCGCCTCCTACTTCACCGACGACACCCCGCAGCTGGGCCGCTTCGCCGGAAACCTCCTCGCCTTCGCCGGGGCGATGCTCGCCCTGGTCCTCGCCGACGACCTGATCACGCTCTATGTGTTCTGGGAGCTGACCACGGTCTTCTCCTATCTGCTGATCGGCCACGGCAGCGAACACCGGCACAGCCGCCGCTCCGCCCTCCAGGCCCTCGTCGTCACCACCTTCGGCGGCCTCGCCATGCTCGTCGGCTTCCTGATCCTCGGCCAGGCGGCGGGCACGTACCGGATCTCCGCGATCGTCGCCGATCCGCCCGAGACGACGCTCGCCGTGTCCATCGCCGTCGTCCTGGTGCTGTGCGGGGCCCTGTCGAAGTCCGCGATCTGGCCGTTCTCCATGTGGCTGCCGAACGCCATGGCCGCGCCGACCCCCGTCAGCGCCTATCTGCACGCCGCCGCGATGGTCAAGGCCGGGGTCTACCTGGTCGCCCGGCTCGCCCCCGCATTCGCCGACGTCCCCGTCTGGAAACCCGTCGTCTTCGTCCTCGGCGGCGCGACCATGCTGCTGGGCGGCTGGCGGGCGCTGCGCCTGAACGACCTCAAGCTCGTCCTCGCCTACGGGACCGTCAGCCAGCTCGGCTTCCTCACCCTGCTCGCCGGGACCGGCAACCGCAACGCCGCGCTCGCCGCCGTCGCGATGATCCTCGGACACGCCCTCTTCAAGGCCCCGCTGTTCCTTGTCACCGGCATCGTCGACCACGCCGCCGGCACCCGTGATCTGCGCAAGCTCTCCGGAGTCGGCCGGTCGCTGCCGTACGTCGCCGGCGTCGCCGTGCTCGCCGCCGCCTCCATGGCCGCCCTGCCGCCGCTGCTCGGCTTCGCCGCGAAGGAGGCCGCGTTCGAGGCGCTGCTGCACGGCTCGGCCGCCGACCGGTGGGCACTGGGCGTCGTCGTCGCGGGCTCGGCGCTCACCACCGCGTACACCCTGCGGTTCGTCTGGGGCGCGTTCGCCCGCAAGCGCGGCGTCCCCGACACCCCCGTCCACTCCGTCGGGTGGGCCTTCCTCGCCCCGCCCGCCCTGCTCGCCGTCCTCGGCCTGGTCCTCGGCCCCGGCGTCGGCTGGACCGACCGGCTGCTGGGCGCGTACGCCGACACGTTCCCGCCCGACCCGGACCCGTACCACCTCGCCCTCTGGCACGGATTCGGCCTCGCGCTGCTCCTGTCGGCCCTCGCCTGGGCCGCGGGCACCGTGCTCTTCCTCGGGCGCGCCCAGGTCACCCGGCTCTCGCGCCGCATCGCCTGGCCCACCGCCGACAGCGTCTTCGGCCATCTGCTCCTCGGGCAGGAACGTCTCGCCCTCCAGGTCACCGGCTTCATCCAACGAGGCTCGCTCTCCGTGTACCTGGCCACCACCCTGCTCGTCATGCTCGGCGGCCAGCTCGCCGTCCTCATGGTCGACACCCCCTGGGACGGGGCCGTGCGCCCCCGGCTCTGGGACAACCCGCTCCAGGGCGCGGTCGCCGCCCTGACCTGCGCCGCCGCCCTGCTCTGCCTGACGGTGCGACGGCGTATGAAGGCCGTCGTCCTGGCCGGTCTGACCGGATACGGCACCGCGCTGCTCTTCGTCGTCCAGGGAGCGCCCGACCTGGCGCTCACCCAGTTCTGCGTGGAGACCGTCGCGATGATCGTGTTCGTGCTGGTGCTGCGGCGGATGCCCGTCCACTTCCAGGAGACCGTGAGCACCTGGCGGCGCGCCACCCGCGTCCCCGTCGCCCTCGCGGCGGCGGCCACCGTCGGCGTCGGGATGTGGGTCGCCGCCGCCGCGCGCACCGCCCCGCCGGCCGGCGCCGCCATGGTCCAGGAGGTCGCCGACCACGGGTACAAGGACGTCGTCGCGACGATCCTCGTCGACCTGCGCGCCTGGGACACGATGGGGGAGTCCGCGGTGCTCGCCGCCGCCGCGGTCGGCGTCACCAGCCTCATCTATCTGCACCGCCGCAGCGAAGGCTCCATGGCCCAGGAGGAGTTGCAGGGCCGCACCGCCTGGTCCCTCTCGGCGCACCACTCCTCCCGGCTGCCGCTCGGCGACGACGCCGCCCCCGAACGCAGCTGGCTGGCCGCCGGAGCCACCCTCGCCCCCGAGCACCGCTCGATCGTCTTCGAAGTGGTGGCCCGGCTGCTGTTCCACCCGATTTTGGTGCTCTCGGTCTATCTGCTGTTCTGCGCCGAGTCCCTGCCCGGCGGCGGCTTCGTCGCCGGACTCGTCGCCGGGGTCGCCCTGATCACCCGCTATCTGGCGGGCGGCCGCTTCGAACTCGCCGAGGCGGCGCCCCTCCAGCCCGGACTCTTCACCGGACTCGGCCTCTTCATCTCCACCGGGGTGGGCCTCCTCGGACTCGCGGAAGGCACCGTCCTGCACGCGTTCACGTACTACGGACATCTGCCGGTCTTCGGCAAATACCACCTGAGCACCTCGGTCCTCTTCGACTTCGGCGTCTATCTGCTGGTCCTCGGCGTCGTCCTGGATATCGTGCGGGCCCTCGGCGCCAAGGTCGACCGGCAGATCGAACGGGCGGCGGGCGTCCTCAGCCCCGAAGGCGGACCCGAGGCGGGAGGACCCCTGCGATGATCGTCAGCGCCTCGCTCATCGCCACCGCCGTCGTGCTCTGCGCCGTCGGCGGCATCCTCATGCTCACCCGCCCGCTGACCCGCATCCTGCTCGGCGCCGTCGTCCTCAGCAACGGCATCAACCTGCTGGTGCTCTCCTCCACCGGCCGGGCCGGCGCCGCCCCGCTGCTGTACGGGGTCTCCCTCAGCCGGGTCACCGACCCGCTGCCGCAGGCCATCGCGCTGACCGCCATCGTCATCACCCTGGCCACCACCGCGTTCCTGCTGGCCATGGCCTACCGCAGCCACCAGATCACCGGCACCGACGAGGTCCACGACGACCTCGAGGACCGGCGCATCGTGCTGCGCGCCGAAGTCCTCGGCGAACGGGCCCAGCTGCGCGAGCAGTTCCGGTCGGGCGCCGAACCCACCGCCGAGGAGCGCGAACGCTACCGCGAGGAGCGCCGCCGGCTCCGCGACCGGCTCCGCGCCGACCGCGCCCGCCAGGCCCGGGGCCGCGACGCCTCCGGCAACCTGTGGAACGACGTGCTGGGCGCGGACCCCGAGGACTACGCACGCGACGGCGACGCCAAGGCGGACGACCGCTACCCCCGCGACCGAGGAGCCCGAGGATGAACGCGCTCGTCCCGCTGCCGGTGCTGCTGCCGCTGTGCGCCACCGGCCTGAGCCTGGCCTTCGGCACCCGGCTGGGGCGCTTCCAGCGCTTCATCAGCGTCGCCGTGCTCACCGCCGTCACCGCGCTCTCGGCGACCCTCATGGTCGCCGCCGACCGGCAGGGCCCGCTCTCCGTCCACCTCGGCGACTTCGCCCCGCCGCTCGGCATCACCCTGGTCGCCGACCGGCTGTCCGGACTGATGCTCACGGTCTCCTCGGCCGTCACGCTCTGCGTGCTCGTCTACTCCCTCGGCCAGGGCATGACCGACCGGGACAAGGAGACCCCGCTCGCCGTCTTCCACCCCGCCTATCTGATCCTCGTCGCCGGGGTCTCCTGCACCTTCCTCGCGGGCGACCTCGTCAACCTCTACGTCGGCTTCGAGATCATGCTGGTCGCCAGCTTCGTCCTGCTCACCCTCGGCGGCACCGGACCCCGGATGCGGGCGGGCTCCACGTACGTGATCATCTCGCTGTTCTCCTCGATGCTCTTCCTCACCGCCATCGCCATGACGTACGCGGCCACCGGCACCGCGAACTTCGGCCAGCTCGCGGTGCGCCTCGCCGATCTCCCCGTCGGCGTGCAGACCCTGATCCAGGCGATGCTGCTGACCGTCTTCGCGATCAAGGCCGCCGTCTTCCCGCTCGCCGCCTGGCTGCCCGACTCCTACCCGACCGCCCCGGCCCCCGTGACCGCCGTCTTCGCCGGACTGCTCACCAAGGTCGGCGTCTACTGCATGCTGCGCACCGAGACCCTCCTCTTCCCCGGCAACCGCATCGGCGACCTCCTGATGGCCATCGCGCTGGCCTCGATGGTCATCGGCATCCTCGGCGCGGTCGCCCAGACCGACCTCAAGCGGCTGCTCTCCTTCACCCTGATCAGCCACATCGGCTACATGGTCTTCGGCATCGGCCTCGCCACCCGCGAGGCGTACGGCGGGGCCATCGTGTACGTCGCCCACCACATCACCGTCCAGACGACGCTGTTCCTCGTCGCCGGGCTCATCGAACGCCGGGGCGGCACCACGGAGCTGACCCGGCTCGGCGGAATGGCCCGAGCGGCGCCGATGCTCGCCCTGCTGTTCTTCGTCCCGGCGATGAACCTCGCCGGGATCCCGCCGCTGTCCGGCTTCATCGGCAAGCTCGGGCTGATGCGCGCGGGCGTCGCCGACGGCGGCGGCTGGGCCTGGGTCCTGGTGGCCGGCTCGGCCGCCACCAGCCTGCTGACGCTGTACGTGGTCGCCAAGGTCTGGAACCTGGCCTTCTGGCGCGCCGCCCCGCCCGGACAGGCCGCCGCCGGCACGGTCCTGGAGTCCGGCGACGACAGCGACGACGACGCCGACCCGGGCCCCGACCGGATCCACGGCACCGGCGACGAGGGCATCGCGCCGGCGCACCGCCCGGCGGGGCAGGCCGTCGCCGCGACCCTGCACGGACGGGCCGTCATCACCACCAGCCGGCTGCCCCGCACGATGGTCGCGGCCACCGCCGCGACCATCGCGATCGGTCTCTCCTTCACCGTGTTCGCCGACCCGCTCACCTCCTTCACCGACCGCACGGCCGCCGAACTCCTCCAACGGACCCCCTACATCCAGGAGGTGCTGGGCCGGTGAGACGCATCCTGCGCTTCTCGTTCAGAAACGCCGATCTGCCGCCGCTGAGCTGCGAGTTCGGCAACCGCCGCCGACGGGTGATCGACCTGCCGCTGATCGCCTGGCTCACCGTCATCTGGGTCCTGCTCTGGTCGACCCTCACCTGGGCCAACGTCCTGACCGGCCTGGTCGTCTCGGTCGTCGTCTGCCTCGCCTTCCCGCTGCCCCGGGTCGACCTCGGACTGCGGCTCCACCTCTGGGGCATCGTGTGCCTGGCCGGCTATCTCTTCCACGACATGTACACCTCGGGGGTGAAGGTCACCCGGCAGATCTTCTTCGGCCTGCCGCACCGGGCCGCCGTCATCGGCGTCCCCCTCCGCTGCCGCAGCGACCTGATGCTCGCGGCCACCGCCGTCGCCGTCTCCAACGTGCCCGGCGGCTCCATCATCGAGGTGCGCCGGGCCACCGCCACCGTCTTCCTGCACGTCCTGGACGCCGACCTGCCCGAGGAGCTCGAAGCCGCCCGCCGCAAGGTGTGGCGGCTGGAGGAGCTGACCGTACGGGCCTTCGGCACCCCCGATGAGATCGCCCGGGTCGCCGAACCACCGCCACCGCCCCAGCTCGCCGCCGGGAGGCCCGCACCATGACCGCACCCGAACAGGTCGACCGGATCCTGCTGACCACCGCCGTCGTGCTGATCCTCGTCGCCGGGGCGCTGCTGCTGGCCCGGATCTGGCGCGGCCCCTCCATGCTGGACCGGGCGATCTCGCTGGACGTCTGCGCCGCCCTGATCATCGCCGGCCTCGCCGCCAAGTCGGCGTTCGCGCGCGACCCGTTCTACTTCCCGATCATGCTGGTGCTGGCGTTCCTCGGATTCACCGGCTCGGTGGGCATCGCCCGTTTCATCGCCGTACGCGACCGGCCCCGCCACGCCCCCCGCCCCCCGCACCACGGCGACACCCAGGAGGGCCCGCAGTGAGTCTCTGGCTCCAGATCGTCGACACGGCCGGCGCCGTGCTGCTCTTCATCGGCGCCGCGATCTGTCTGCTCGGGGTGATCGGCATGATCCGGCTGCCCGACGTCCTCTCCCGCAGCCACGCGGCGACCAAGCCGCAGACCCTCGGCATGATCCTGGTGCTGGCCGGGGTCGCGCTACGGCTGCGCAGCGGCATGGACCTCGCCACCCTCGCCCTCATCGCCTTCTTCCAGATGCTCACCGGACCGGTGGCCTCGCACCTGGTGGCCCGGTCCGCGTACCGCACCGGCCAGGTCGAACACGGCGAGCTGCTCTTCGACGAACTCGACGAGCAGCTCACCGACGGGAAGTGACGGTGTTCCGGGCCCCGTCCCGGCCAAACCCCCCACGGCCCCGGGCCCGCGTGCCATGATGCGGGCAATGCCGGACGCTGGGGGGCGTAGTGGGAAGCACGGGCACAGTGCTGCGCGAATTGCGCGGCGCACAGAAGAGCGCCAAGGGCGTCTCGATCTATTCGCGGTACGTGAACCGGCCCGCCGGGCGGGTGCTGGCGGCCGGGGCCCATCGGGCGGGTATGACGCCCAATCAAGTAACGTTGACCAGTGCGCTGTTCACCTACGGCGCGCTGGCATCGGTGGCGCTCGTCGAGCCGTCGTGGACGCTCGGCGTCCTGGTCTACGCGGCGCTCGCGGTCGGCTTCGCCTTCGACTCCGCCGACGGGCAGCTCGCCCGGCTCACCGGTCGGGGCGGGCCGGACGGGGAGTGGCTGGACCATGTCGTGGACTGCGGGAAGCTGCTGCTCGTCCACGCCGCCGTCCTGATCTCCTTCTACCGCTTCGGCGAACTTCCCTCGGAGGCATGGCTGTTGCTGCCGCTGGGCTTCCAGCTGGCCGCCGTGGTGACCTTCTGCGCGGGGCTGCTGCGCGAACAGCTCGGCAAGGCCGCGGCGAGCGCCCGGGGCCCGTCCTGGGCGGCGCCCGCCGAGCCGGTGTCCCGGGTGCGGGCCGTGGCGCTGCTGCCCGCCGACTACGGGGTGTTCTGCCTGGTGTTCCTGCTGCTCGGCGCACCCGGGGCCTTCCGCGCCGGGTACGCCGCGCTCGCGGTGGTGCACACGCTGTTCCTGGCGGCCTTCCTCGCCAAGTGGTTCAGGGAGCTGAAAGCGCTCCGGGCCGGCTGACGAGCACGTCCAGCGCCCGGCGCAGCTGGGTGCTGGACGTGTGCACGGTGTACGGGAAGTAGACGACCTCCACGCCGACTTCGGCGAAGTCGCGCTCCAGCTTCTGGCCCTTCTCCGTGCCCCGCCAGTCGTCGCCCTTGAAGATCACGTCGAACCGGACCTGCTGCCAGGTCTCGACCTTGTCCGGCACGGTCTCCACGAACGCGGCGTCCACGAACCGCACGCTGCGGACGATCTCCAGTCGTTCGCGGAGCGGGATCATCGGCGTGTGCCCCTTGGCCAGGGCCGCCATCTCGTCCGACACGACCCCCGCGACCAGGTAGTCGCACTGACTGCGGGCGTGCCGCAGGATGTTGAGGTGCCCGACGTGGAACAGGTCGTACACCCCGGGTGCGTAACCCACCCTGTGCTGCACCATCCGTATCTCTCCCCCCACGGTGAACGTGATCCGGTGATGTTGCAACGACCTTACTGTGAAGAACACTTGTGCAAGCCGTGAACGGATAAGCTCGGCAGGGGCTGTTCCCCGGTGGGGGCAGCGGTTGTCGTGGGGGGGGAAGGCGATCGTCCGATGTCCGAAACATCAAGGCCCAGTCCGCTGCGAGGCCGCCGGCTTCTGGTGGTTTCGACCAACTACGCCCCGGAGCTCACGGGCATCGGCCCGTACGCCACCCAACTGGCGGAGCACTGGGCCGCGTCCGGCGCCCGCGTACGGGCGCTCACCGGTATGCCGCACTACCCGTCCTGGCGGCTCGACGAGGAGTATCGAGGCGTCTGGCGGACGGTGGAGATACGCGGCGGCGTCGCGGTGCACCGACGCCGGCACTATGTGCCACCCCGTCAGACCGCTTTGAAAAGAGCCGCGTTCGAGGCGAGCGTGCTCGCCACCGGACTGTTCGCACCGCCGCCCGGACGCCCCGACGCCGTGATCTCCCAGATGCCCAGCCTCGCCGGCGGCGTCATCGGAGCCCGCCTCGCCCGGCACCACCGCGTCCCCCATCTCCCCGTCGTCCAGGACCTGATGGGCGCCGCCGCCGCGCAGAGCGGCATCCGGGGCGGCGGCCGGGCCGCCGCCGTCGCCGCGGCCGCCGAGCGGTACGCACTGCGCGGGGCCGCCCTCGTCGGCGTCATCCACGAGAGCTTCGTCCCCGGCGTCAGGGCCCTCGGCGTCGAACCCGGCCGCATCCGCCTCGTCCCCAACTGGACCCATGTACAGGGCCCCACCGCCGACCGGGCCGCGACCCGCGCCCGGCTCGGCTGGCCCGACGGGGCCCCGGTGATCCTGCACTCCGGCAACATGGGCCTCAAGCAGGGCCTGGACGTCCTGGTGGACACCGCCCGCCTCGCCCCCGACGTCCGCGTCGTCCTGATGGGCGACGGCAACCAGCGCGACGCGTTGCGCGCCCGCGCCGACCGGCTGCCCAACGTGGAGTTCCTGGAGCCCGCGGGGGCCGAGGAGTTCACCGACGTCCTCGCCGCCGCCGACGTCCTCGCGGTCACCCAGCGCGCCTCGGTCCTCGACATGAGCGTCCCCTCCAAGCTCACCTCCTACTTCACCTCCGGGCGTCCCGTGGTCGCCTCCGTCGCCGACGAGGGCGGCACCGCCGACGAGGTCCGCCGCTCGGGCGCCGGGCTCCTCGTCGCCCCCGAGGACCCGGCCGCCCTGCTCGAAGCGGTGCGGAAGCTGGCCGCCGACCCGGCCGCCGCCGACGCCCTCGGGGCCGAGGGCCCGCGCTACGTCGCCCGCCATCTGAGCCGGGAGGCGGGCCTCGCCCGCTTCGACGACCTGCTCGCCGAGGCCCTGCCGGACGCACAAGGGAGCTCCCGCCGATGACGCCACAGCACCGCGCCCCGGACGACCAGGACGAGCCGGCGCTCCTGCGCGACCAGTTCCGCCAACTCCTGCGCTACCGCTCCCTGCTGGCCTCCGGCGTGATCATCGGCCTGCTCGGCGGCGGCTATCTCGCCCTCGGCGGCGAGGACACCTACACCGCCACCGGCGAGGTCCTCGTCCGCTCCGCGATCTCCGACCCCTTCGCCGCCGGATCCACCGCCGACAAGGGCATCAACATCGGCTCCGAACGCCAGACCGCCGTCAGCGACACCGTGGGCACCCTGGCCGCCGGGACCCTCCTCAAGGCGGGCGACGACGTCACCGCACGCAAGCTGCTGGCCGGGCTCCAGGTCACCAACCCGCCCAACACCCTCACCCTCCGCTTCTCCTACACCGGCGCCACCCCCGAGCAGGCCCGCGCCCGCGCCGAAGCCCTCGCGAACGGCTACCTGGCCCACCGCAAGGCGCGCACCGAGGAGAGCATCGAGAACATGGCGAGCGGCTACCGCGCCCAGCTGAAGCCGCTGGAGGAGAAGCGCGACCTGCTGGAGGAGCAGGCCGGTACGGGAGCGGCGGACGACGTCAGCAGCGCCCGCGCCAACATCATCGTCTCCATCTCCGAGCTGAGCCGGAAGATATCCGAGCTGAAGGCCCTGGACACCACCCCCGGCTACCTCAACAAGAAGCCGGTCGCCCCGACCTCGCCCACCGGCCCCGGACTGCCCCTGCTCCTCGGGCTCGGCGGTGTCGTCGGCCTCGCGCTGGGGCTGCTGCTCTCCTGGGTGCGGCTCGTCTTCGACCCCGCCGTACGCTCCACCCGCGAGCTCGTCCGCTCGCTCGGCGCACCCCTGCTCGGCACCCTGCCCCGGGAACGCGCCGCCGCCGGCAGCCTGCTCGCCATCGGCCGCGGCGGCTCCCGGCTCGCCGAGGAGTACCGCGCCGTCGCCTTCCGGCTCGCCTACGACCCCTCCTTCGCCGAGAGCCGCCGCCTGCTGGTCACCGCCCCGCGCGGCGACAACGCGGCGGCCGCCGCCGCGGCCGCCAACCTGGCCGCCGCGTTCGCCGAGATGGGCCGCGACGTGCTGCTCGTCGAGGCCGATCTGCGCACCCCGTCCCTCGCCGACGACCTCGGCTCCGCCGCCCACGAGGTACGCCCGCCGCGCTGGGCCGCCGAGGAGAGCGACGGCAGCTGGCCCACCGGTGGCCGCTCCAACGTCGACGTCCCCGGCTCCGGAGCCTTCGCGCTGATCCCCGGCACCACCGCCGACAACGTCCCACGCGCCCTGACCTCACCGTCCGTCGGCCGCATCGTCGCCGAGGCCGAGCGGCCCGGCGTCGTCGTCATCGTCCTGGCCCCGCCCGTCCTGTCCTACGCGGACGCCGTCGCCCTGGTCGACCGGGTCGAGGGCGTCATGATCGTCTGCGACCCGCGCGAGGTGCACCGCAGCGACCTGGAACGCATCCGCGAGATCATCGGCGCCTCCGGCGGTGCCGTGCTCGGCGCCCTGCTCCACCCGGGCCGGGGCCGCCTGCGCCGGGCCGATCGCCGCGCCAAGCCCTCCCGCCGCCGCTCCACCGGCGGCGACGGGGGCGGTGGCGGCGGAGCCCCGGCGGCAGAGGCGGACGCGCCCGAGCTCACCGGCGACCCCGCCGAGACCCTCGGCCTGCGCTCCATCAACCTGCCGGCCGCCCGCCGGTGAGAGCCCGCACCGCCGTCCTCTGCGCGGTCGCGGACCAGGGCGTGGCGGCGCTCACCAACATTCTGGTGCTGGTGGCCGCCGCCCGGCTCTCCACTCTCTCGGACTTCGCCCGCTTCTCCGCGGTCTACCTGGTCTTCACGGTGCTCCTCGGCGTCTCGGGCGCGTACACCGGGCAGCCGCTGGTCCTCAAGCGCGGCGCGGGGGAGGAGACCCGGGGCGCGTGCCGGTCCGCCGTCACCTTCACCGTGCTCGCCGCCGCCGCGCTCGGCGCACCGCTCGCGGCCGTCTGCGTCCTCGTCCCCGGCGACACCGCCCGCGCCCTGCTGATGCTCGGCCTGGTGCTTCCCGTGGTGCTGGGACAGGACGCCGTGCGGTACGCCTTCTCCACGCTCCAGCAGCCCCATCTCGCCCTGGCCTCCGACCTGTTGCGGCTCACCTGCGTGCTCGGTGCGCTCTCCGTGCAGGACTACGGGGCCTCCCCGGCCCGTCTGATCGCCGTCTGGGGCCTGTCCGCCCTGCCCGCCCTGCTCCTGTCCGCCGCCCTCCTCCACCGGGCCACCGCCGGATCCCCGTTGCGACTGCGCCCGATGCTGCGTCGCGGCCACCTCGGTCAGCGCTTCACCGTCGAGTTCGGCGTGGGCAACGCGGCCGGCCAGCTGTCCGTCCTCGGCCTCGGCGCGGTCGGCAACCCGCTCCTCGTCGGCGCGCTGCGCGGCGCGACCACCCTCTTCGGCCCGCTCAACGTGCTCTACACCTCGGCCACTTCCTTCGGCCCGCCGCTGCTCGGCCGCATCGACGACGAGCGCCGCCGGATCCGGGCCACCGCGGTGCTCGCCGCCGCCCTCGCCGCGACCGCCGCCCTCTGGGCCACCGTGCTGGCCCTGCTGCCCGACACCGCAGGACGCGAACTGCTCGGCGACACCTGGCCCACGGCCGCCGCCCTGCTCCCCGCGACGGGCAGCCAGTACGCCGCGATGGCCGTCGGCACCTGCGGCCTGCTCGCCCTGCGCATGCTCGACCCGCGCACCACACTCGCCATCCAGGTCGTCTTCTCGCTCACCGCCGTGGCGTTCCTCGCGGGCGGCTACGTCGTCGGGGGCGTCCCGGGCGCGGCCTGGGGGCTGTTCCTGGGCTCGCTCTGCAAGGCGGTCGCCACCTGGATCAGGGTGGCGCGGCTGCGCCGGCGCACGGTGGCGTCCGACCGGGCCGTGGCGACCGCCGAGGACGCGGTCGGTGGGCGGGCCTGAAACGGAGGCTGGGCCTCCCGGGCCGGGACGGGTAAAGTCGTGATCTTCGAGCGGCCGCGCCCTCGGAGTCCCAGAGGCGACCGTCCATGAATCTGCGCTCCACGACCGACCGCCCCGGTCCCACGATGCACCGGGTGTGGCGCCTTCCCACCGCCGACGCCGTGCGGGGACGACGAGCCCTCTGGTGGACCGTCGGCCCTGCCGGTGAGCTAGCGGTCCTGCTGGTGTCCCTGAAGCACCTGGGCCGTGGCCGGTATCCCAGGGGATGGCCCGGGTGGCGGCCGGACATCCCGTTCACGGGCGAGCTGGTCACGATCACGGACCAGGAAGAGCGGCGCACCCGGGTCTCGGACATCCGGATCCGCCCGAGCCACCTGGCGCTGCTCCCGGACTCCCGATTCCTGCTGGTGAACGGCCGTACGTCGCACGGCGAGAACGGAGAACCCTGGCGGGCCAACGCCGTGGTGTTCTCCGCGTCGGGCTCTCCCGAAGCCGAGTTCTGCCTCGGCGACGACATCGCCACCCTGGTCACCGACGCCGACGGATCCATCTGGACCGCCTACGGGGACGAGGGCATCTACGGCGGCCACCCCGAGTCGGGAGAGGGCCTCGCGGGCTGGAACCTCCGGGGTGAGGCGACCTGGTCACCCGGCGGACGGCTGCCCGACCACCCCCTGCAGGGGTGCACCGCCGCGACCGAGGACCACCGGGCCTGGCTCGTCTGGTACCCCGGCAGCTCCAGGGGCGGCACCTTCCTGACCCGGATCACACCTGCCACCGGTGCTGTGACCAGCTACCGCAGCCCCGTTCAGCAGCCGGACGGCTTCGCGGTCCGCGGCAACCGGGCCGTCTTCACACGCCGGGACCACAACAAGCGGTTCACCGAACTCCTCCGAGCCGAACTCGGCGGCGACACCTGGTCGGTGACCGACCGCGCCCGCCTCCGGACGCCCGGGCGGGTCGTCATGCACTGCGGCCAGGGCCGCGACGGATTCCTCTGGCTCCGGGCGGGCGACACCTGGGTGCGCGTCGAGGCCTGACCCTCGTCGCGGACCGGTCGGCGCGCTCAGCGCCGACGCCCTGCCCGCCGCTCCCTGAACGTGGCTATCGCGAGCAGACACAGCGCGGCGATGGCCAGCTTCCCCGCCGCCTGGAGGAGTGGGCCGCGCAGCAGGATGAAGGTGTATCCGGCGATCAGCGGCGCGGCGATGGCCAGTACGCTCCCGGGGCCCGGCCCCGCCCGGGTGACGGCCAGGGCGTAGCGGCGGTCGGTGCGGGCCGAGGCGTAGCCGATCAGCGCCATCCCGCCGATCATGCCGGACGCGCCGAGATCGACCCAGAACTCGGTCCACAGCGGGGCCGAGAGGTTGGTCATCCGCAGCCCCATCCACTGCCCGACCCGGACCCCGGTGTCCTCCGGCTTCCCGCTCCACACCGCGCGCGGCACGAAGAACAGCCCGGAGCCCGCCAGTTGGCGGCCGTAGGTGTGGCCCCGGGTGTCGACCCACGAGATGGTGTTGGCGAACATGACCATCTGGTCGTAGTCCTTGGTCACCAGCGGATCGAAGACCGAGGTCGACTGCACGGACCGCTGGCTTCCTTCCTCGTACCGGAACCTGTCCGCGTACGGGAACAGCACCAGCGCCCCCACCACGCCCGCCGTCAGCACCGTCCGGTAGACCGCCGCACTGCTCGGGAACGCGGCGAACACGAACGCCACCACCACCGTCAGGAACCAGTAACGGGCGTTGGAGATCGGGTTGTTCACCAGGAGGTTCAACGCCGCCAGCGCCACCCACACCAGCACCGTCGACGGTCTGCGCCGGGCCCGGTAGGAGGTCGCCAGGCGGCGGGTGTAGAAGAGCAGCGCCAGCAGCGCCGGGACCTGGCCGAAGCCCTTGAGGAACGCCGAGCCCACATTGGACCCCTCTGTGACGACTCCGCTCGCCGCGACGGTCTCGTTGATCTCCTGCCTGCTGGCGAAGAAGACCGTGGGCCCGCCCAGCTTCATCACGTAGAACGCGCTCGCCGTGAACGCCAGCAGTACCAGCAGCCGCAGCCGCAGCGGATGGGCGACGGCGGGCCCGCCGCCCGAGCCGCGTGCGGAGGGTGTCCGGCGGCGCAGTGGGCGCCGTGAGGCCAGCAGCGCCCCCAGGTCGTAGGCGGCACACCCCACCAGCACCATCGCGATGGCCGTGACCAGGTCCTGGCGCGGGCCGACCATCGGCGTCGGCGTCTGCCCGATCACCACCTGGGCGAACGGCGCCACGCCCATCGCGATGTACACGAACATCCAGAAGACGCCCTGGAGCAGCCGCCGCCGGGTGGAGAGGATCATCGTCGCGAGACGGGCGCCCGCGTAGCAGGTCAGCACCAGCTGGAGCCAGTACGCCGTGTCCCGGACCCCGCTGCCGGGCTGGGCGGCGATCACCGCGGGCAGGAAGCAGACCAGCCCCAGGATGAGCGGCACGGACAGCGCCCGCGACAGCATCGACCAGGCGATCGGCCGCTCCGGCGGGCCATCGGGAACCCCTGGTCCCTGCGAGCCCACGACCGTGGGAGCGGCCTGCTCCCGCGCCGACGTGTGCACCGACGTCATGCGCCCCCCCGGGATCAGCGAACCGCTGAACACTCTAACGAATCAGCCCACTTGAGGGGGGCCGATGACTACGCTGTGAATACTTGGCCATAGTCGAGGGGAACTCTGGTGAAAATCCTGCACGTTGTCACGCTCCACACCCCGGACCACGCCTTCGGCGGTCCGACGCGAGTGGCGTTCAACCTCTCCAAGGTCCAGCGGGCGAACGGCGACGACGCGCGCGTCATGGCCCTCGGCGACGGCTTTCCCGACGGTGAACTGCCCAGCGAAGTGGAAGGAGTTCCGGTCCATCTCTTCCAGGCCCGGCACGTCCTCCCGATGTTCGAGGTCAGCGGCATCACCTCCGCCGGGCTGCTGAACACCGCCCGCCGTATGATGCGCGGCGCCGACCTCGTCCACGTCCATCTGATGCGGGACCTGGTGACCCTGCCCGCGGCCCTCCTCGCGCTCGCGACCCGTACGCCCCTGGTCGTCCAGACCCACGGCATGATCGACCCCACCGAGAAGAAGGTCGCCCAGCTCACCGACCTCCTCGGGGTCCGCAAGGTGCTGCGCGAGGCGGACGCCGTCCTGCATCTGACCGAGATGGAGCGGCTCGACGTGAACGCCGTCGCCGCCCCCGTCCCGCTCACCCGTACCGTACGGCTGGTCAACGGGGTCCGCCCGCAGGAGCGCAAGCCCGCCCGCGAGCCCGGCCGCCCGCCCACCGTGCTGTATCTGGCCCGGATCCAGGCGCGCAAGCGGCCCGAGGACTTCGTCGCCGCGATGCCGCACGTCCTCGCCCGCCACCCGGACGCCCGCTTCGTGCTGGCCGGTCCCGACACCGGCGCGCTGGCCGGCACCCTCGCGCTCGCCCGGAAGCTCGGGGTGGCCGAATCCCTCGATCATGTCGGTCCGTTGGAGCACGACGAGGTCCTGGCCGCCGACCGTGAGGCCGATGTGTATGTGCTGCCCGCGATCGAGGAGCCGTTCCCGGTCTCGGTGCTGGAGGCGATGTCGGTCGGCACCCCGGTCGTCATCACCCGCACCTGCGGGCAGGCCCCCGATGTGGCCGGGGCGGGCTCGGGCCGGGTGATCGACAGCCGGGTCGGCGAGGACGCGGCCAACGCCCGCAAGGTCGCCGACGCGATCCTGGAACTGCTGGAGCCGGAGGCCGCCGAGCAGGCGGGCAAGGCCGCCTGGGAGCTGGTGAACGAGCGGTTCACCATCGAGGCCGTCACCGCCACCCTCCGGCGGACCTACGAGGACGTGGTCCGCCGGAGGCGAGGGTGAGCACCGCGTCGCTCAACGGATCGGCTTCTCGCGGGACTTGAGCGCGATCTGCCAGCGGTAGAAGCTCATCGCCAGCGCGAAGTCGAACCCCGCCCGGCCGTCCAGGAACCCCCGCTTGTAGAGATACATGTAGGCGAAGGACACCACCGGCTTGAACGGCGCCTTGTGGAACAACTGCCCCTGGCGCGACTTGACCTGGCGCACCTGCTCCTTCACCCGGGGGTGGTGCTCCAGCCAGGCCTCCCAGTCCGAGTAGCGGTTGTGCCGCTCGAACCAGGCGGTCACCGGGTCGAGATCCTGGTGCTCGATGGGGTGGCTGAGCGTGCCCACGCTCGCCGCGACCGGCTGGTAGTGGCCCTCCACCTCCCCGATGCCCGGCGCGTCCAGGTCTCCGACCTCCGGGTAGTGGCAGCGGGTCCGGTCGGTCAACGACCGCTTGCGGATGGTGTATCCGTGCCGCAGCCGCTTCCCCGAGAACCAGTAGCCGAGCGGAATGTCGTACGCGGCCGGCTTCGGCGCCGCCGGATCGCGGAACGTCTCCCGCAGCTCGGCCAGCAGCCCGGGGCTCAGCCGCTCGTCGCCGTCCAGGAGCAGGATCCAGTTCAGATCGGTGCGGACGTTCTCCAGGCACCACTGCTTCTTGCGCGGATGGCCACCGTCCCAGGTGTACCTGACCACCTCGGCCCCGCACTCCTCGGCGATCTTGACGGTGTCGTCGGTGCTGTGGGAGTCCACCACGACGACCGCCTCGAAGTGGCCGAGCACCGATTTCACCGCCTCCGCGATGTTCAGGCCCTCGTTCTTCGTGGGGATCGCCACGGCTATCGGCAGTTTCGGCGTACCTGTGGTCATCCCTCGGCTCCTTCGGGCAGCCAGGCATAGCAGCCTGTGGACGTGAACGTACGGGCGGAATCGGGGATGGTGATCTTTCGGGACTTCCCCGTGTCGGAGGTTCCCCGGGCCAGCTCCTTGCCGCCCGCCCCCTCGATCTGCCAGGAGCAGTCCGTGGTGGGCGAGGCCGAGCGGTACACGCCCGGCCGGAGCTTCTTCCCGGAGTGCTTGCCGTCCGGGTAGGCGTACGCCGCCTCGTCGACCAGGTCCTGGTGCTGGGTGCAGAGCCCGGCGACGGCGTCCTTCGCGCCGGGGATCTCGCCCGTCACGATCGCGCCGACCGCGGTGTCCCGGTCGGCCTTGACGAGGTAGCGCAGCTTGTCGCAGGTCTCCTGGCCGGTCTGGAGCACGGCCGCCGGGTCCATCCCCTTCGGCACCCGGTCCTTCAGATACTCCTTCTGCTTCTTGGTGAACGTCCCCGTGGCCGGGGTGATCTCGTCGACGGGCGTCTTCGGGCCCTCGGCCGCGGCGGCCGGAGCGGACGCCCCCGAGGCCGCCGGCTCCTCGGTGGGCGGGGTGGCGGGCTCGGGGGCCGTGGTGGTGGCGGACGGGCCGGGGACGGCGGACCCGGAGGCCGCGGGGCGCTGGGCGCCCGCGGCCTCCGGGTCGTTCCCGTCCGCGGACGAGCCGCAGGCGGCCAGCGCCGCCGCCGTCAGGACGACGGCGGCGCAGGCCAGGAACGGGTTTCTCATCTCTCAGCCGTTCCTCAGGGCGTAGTGCGCGCTGATCTGGGAAGCGCTCAGCGCGGTCGGGTAGACGGCGGTCTCGTCGATCTGTCCGGCGAAGAAGTTGCTGGTGGGCCGGTTGGGCCAGCCGGACAGGTTGTCCCCGCCGACCCGCCAGTAGCCCGGGTAGTTCTCGTTGCCGGTGACCAGGATGTTCGACGCGCGCAGCTGCCCGTCGACGTACAGCGCCATGCCCTGCCCCAGGGGGCCCTGGGTGGCGACGACGTGGTGCCACTGGCCGTCGTTGTAGGCGGCCGATGTGGCGACGGTGCGGGCCCCGCTGCTCTGGACGCCGAACACGAGGCGTCCGTCGTTGCGCATGTAGATGTGCTTGTCGTGGCGGTTGCTGTTCTGCTGGGTCAGATTGCCGAAGCCGACGATCTTCCCGCCCCGGGTGGTGGTGGTCTTGATCCAGGTCTCGATGGTGAACCGGGCCGGCTGCGCGTGCTGCCGGTTGCTGTACGCGTACTCGTCGGCGCCGTTGAACCCGATCGCCGTCGAGGGCCCGGCGACCGCCGCCGGGGTCTGCCGGTAGGCGGGTCCATTGCGCATGAAGCCGTTGTTCAGGTTGCCGCTGCTGTCGTGCGCGAAGGTGGAGGTGCCCTCGTCCCAGCGCCAGTAGAGGCTCGCTCCGTCGGACCTGACCCGCGCCGGGTACGCCTCCGTCGCGCTCGCCACGGTGGCGGACTGGGCCGGGGACTTGGCGCTGGTGTTCGTGCCGTCGCTCGCGGTGATCCGGTACGAGTGGGTCTCGCCCGGCGCCACGTCGGTGTCCTTCCAGGTCAGCTGCGGCCGGTCCCAGAAGACCGAGTAGCCGGTCGTCGTGTGGATCGGGGTGTTGGAGCCGTCCTTGTAGATCCGGTAGGTCAGCTCACCGTCGTCGGTGTCGAAGCTGGTCTGCCAGTTCACCTCGATCTGCCCGGGCGTCAGCGTGGACAGGCTGACATTGGGCACCCAGGGCACGCCCGTGTCCGGGCCGTCCGCGAACCGGGTCAGACCCTGCTGCGGCTTGGTGTTGACGGTGGTGAACTCGCCGCCCACCCACAGGTAGTGGCGGCCGCCGCTGCTCGTCTGGCTCATCACGCGCGGCCCGACCGGCTCCCCGATCCCGTCGTTGGTGTCCGGGAACCAGGGCAGCAGCTTCGGGTCGTCGACCGACTGGGCCAGCAGGTGCTTGCGCGGCTGGTCCGGGAACGCGCCCATGCTGGCGCAGTCGTGGGCGTGGCTGCCGCTGTACAGCACCCCGGAGTGCACCAGCACGGCCTGGGTCGCGCCGAGGCAGGTGTCCCGCCAGCGCTGCTCGAAGTTGTTCAGGTTCAGCGCGATACGGCCGTCGAACACACCGCCGCCGGTGCCCTCGTTGCCGGTGTAGAAGCCGCCGGCGTCGGTGGTGATGTCCTGGACCGTGGAGTTGTTGTGGATGAACCCCGGGTAGGACTTGGTGAGTTGTCCGGTGGTGGCGTCGACGACGGCCAGTGCGTGGGTGTTCGTGCCGTTGATCCGGAAGAAGTCCCCGCCGAGCAGCACGTTCCGCCCGTCCGGAGTCACCTCGACGGCCCGTGCGACCTCGTCGGCGTTGGCCGTGAAGGGCAGCAGTGAGGCTCCGGTCGTGACGGCGGCGAAGTGGCTCCTGGTCTGCCCGCCGACCGTGGTGAAGTCACCCGCCAGATAGACCGTGTCGTCGGTGACGGCGAGCCCCCGCACGGTCGCCGAGACCCCGATCTTGAAGGAGTTGCGGACCGTGCAGCTCTCGGTGTCGATCGCCGCGATGTTGCTCACGCCGACACCGTTGACCGCACCGAACTGGCCGCCCGCGTACAGGGTTTCGCCGTCCGGGGAGAGGGCGAGGGCCCGTACGGTCGCGGTCCCCGAGGAGATGGTGAAGGACAGCGAGCAGTCGGTGGGCGCCCCGGTCGCCGCGTCGAACGCGGCGAAGTTCACCGCGGGCCGCTCGTTCGTGCCGGGGGCCGCGGTGGGGGGCCGCAGGGTGGAGAAGGTGCCGCCCGCGTAGACGACGCCGTCGCCGGCGGCCATCGACCAGACGATGCCGTTGGTCTGCCAGGTGGTGAGGTCGTCCGCGGTGATGGCGACCGGTGGTGTCAGCGCCGCCGCCGGAGAGGGCCCGACCGCGGTCGCGGTCAGGGCTCCGGCCAGCAGGCCGAGAGCGGCGGACACGGCCCGCACACGGCCGCGCCCTCCGCTTCTCTGCCCCGTACTTCCGTTCATCATTCAGCTCCGAAGGTGAGATTCGAGCTGCGGCCGAGAGGCCGCGGATCCTGCCTCGCCCGACCGGCCGCGGGGACGGTTCGTCCCGCCGCCGATCGGGGCGAGTGGGGAGGCGGGGCCGTGGCCCCGCCCGTGGCCGGCGCGTTGAGCTCCACCGAGCGGTCGGTGGAGATCGGCGGTGGCGCCGGTGATCGTCCCGGGCACGGGCGCGGCGAGCGCCGGCCGGGAGTCATGGGTGGCCGCCGGCCCGGTACGGGCGTCGGCGGTCACACGGTCCTGTCGGTCCGGTAAGGGAACGGCGGCCCGACGGCGGAGCGGACCGGCCCGGCCGCCGGGGGAGCGGCGCACGTCACGGCCACGCCCGTACACCGGCCCACCGGGGCAGCGGTCCTGCCCCGTCATCGGTCCACCCGGACGGCGGCCCCGGTCAGCTGGTCGTCCAGCTGGCGGATGTCGGCGTCGACCATGATGCGGGCCAGTTCCCGGGACTTCACCTCGGGCTTCCAGCCCAGCAGCTCCTCGGCCTTCGAGGCGTCGCCGATCAACGCGTCGACCTCGCTGGGGCGTTCGTACTTCGGGTCGTAGCGCACATGCTCGCGCCAGTCCAGGCCCGCGTGCTCGAAGGCGAACTCCAGGAACTGGCTGACCTTGACCCCTTCGCCGGTGGCGACCACATAGTCGTCGGGGGTGTCGCACTGGAGCATCCGCCACATGGCGTCCACGTACTCCGGCGCGTACCCCCAGTCCCGGACCGCTTCCAGATTGCCCAGGTGCAGCCGGTCCTGGAGCCCCGCCTTGATCCGGGCCACGCCCCGGGTGATCTTCCTGGTCACGAAGGTCTCGCCCCGGCGCGGCGACTCATGGTTGAAGAGGATCCCGTTCACCGCGAACATGCCGTACGCCTCGCGGTAGTTGACCGTGGCCCAGTAGGAGTAGACCTTCGCCACGCTGTACGGGCTGCGCGGGTGGAACGGGGTCTTCTCGTTCTGCGGGGGCGGGCTGGCGCCGAACATCTCGGAGGACGAGGCCTGGTAGATCCGGGTCTGGATACCGCTGGCCCGGACCGCCTCCAGGAGCCGGATGGTGCCGAGCCCCGTGACGTCACCGGTGTACAGCGGGGCGTCGAAGGACACCCGCACATGCGACTGCGCGCCCAGGTTGTAGACCTCGTCGGGCTGGATGTCGCGCAGCAGGTTCACCAGCGCGACACCGTCGGAGAGGTCCGCGTGATGCAGGACGAAGGAGCGCTCCGGCTCCTCGGGACCCTGGTAGATGTGGTCGATCCGCTCGGTGTTGAAGCTCGACGAACGCCGTATGAGCCCGTGCACCGTGTACCCCTTGTCGAGCAACAACTCGGCCAGATACGAACCGTCCTGGCCGGTCACTCCGGTGATGAGCGCGGTCTTCGCCACGATTCCCCCTTCTCTGCTGATCGCCTCGACGGCGACGTTCACCGACATATCGGAATTGGAGCGTTCTGCGGCAAAGTGTCACCGCAGTCCTTTTCTGCTGGCACAATCCGAGCCATGACGACCGAACTCCCCGTCCCACACCAGGAATCCGCCCGTTCCCTACTGCGGCCCGGCTCCCGCATATTCGTCGCGGGACACCGCGGCCTGGTCGGCTCGGCGGTGGCCCGCCGCCTCGCCGACGACGGCCACGAGGTGCTCACCCGCGGCCGCGACCTCCTCGATCTGCGCGACGCCGCGCGGACCGAGACGTATCTGAAGGAGGTCCGCCCGGACGTCGTGGTGCTGGCCGCCGCCAAGGTCGGCGGGATCATGGCCAACAGCACGTATCCGGTGCAGTTCCTGGAGGACAACCTGCGCATCCAGCTCAGCGTGATCGCCGGCGCGCACGCGGCCGGGACCGAGCGGCTGCTTTTCCTCGGCTCGTCGTGCATCTACCCCCGGCTCGCACCCCAGCCGATCCGCGAGGACGCGCTGCTCACCGGCGAGCTGGAGCCCACCAACGAGGCGTACGCCCTCGCCAAGATCGCCGGAATCGTCCAGACCCAGTCCTACCGGCGGCAGTACGGCGCCTCCTACATCAGCGCCATGCCCACCAATCTCTACGGGCCCGGCGACAACTTCGACCTGGAGACCTCGCACGTCCTGCCGGCGCTGATCCGCCGCTTCCACGAGGCACGGCGCGACGGGGCGCCCGAGGTGACCCTGTGGGGATCCGGCTCCCCGCGCCGCGAGTTCCTCCATGTCGACGACCTCGCCGCCGCCTGCGTACGCCTGTTGGAGGCGTACGACGGAGACGCGCCCGTCAACATCGGCTGCGGCGAAGACCTCACGATCCGCGAACTCGCCGAAACCGTACGGGATGTGACGGGCTATGAAGGGCGCATCGGCTGGGACACGTCGAAGCCCGACGGGACGCCCCGCAAGCTGCTCGACGTGACCCGCCTCTCCTCCCTCGGCTTCAAGCCGCAGATCCCGCTGCGTGACGGCGTCGCCCGCACCTACGCCTGGTGGCTCGGCCAACTCCCGCCCGGACAGTGATGGTTCGCCGCCGCCGTGAGGTGTCTCACGGCGGCACACCGGTGCTGCTCCTCGCATCCGCACGCCCCGCCCCGCCCTCAGTACGCCCCGCGGCCGTCGGTGACGGCGCGCACGGTGCGGGCGAGGAGTCCCATGTCGGCGGCGACCGACCAGTTGTCGACGTACCACAGGTCGAGCGAGACGGCCTCCTGCCAGCTCAGGTCGGAGCGGCCGCTCACCTGCCACAGGCCCGTGAGCCCCGGCTTCACCGCGAGCCGGCGATGCTCCCGCTCGTCGTAGCGCGAGGCCTCCTCCGGCAGCGGCGGCCGCGGACCGACCAGCGACATATGACCCAGCAACACATTGAGCAGCTGCGGGAGTTCATCGATCGAGGTGCGCCGAAGCAGTCGCCCGACCGGCGTCACCCGAGGATCGCCCCGCATCTTGAACAGCGGCCCGTCGACCTCGTTGGCCGCGACCAGCTGCGCCTTGAGCTTCTCCGCGTCCGCCACCATCGTGCGGAACTTCCACATCGTGAACGGGCGGTTGTGCTGCCCCTGCCGGACCTGCCGGTGGAAGACCGGCCCCCGCGAGGACAGCCGGACGCTCAGCGCCACCGTCAGTAACAGCGGTGCCAGGGCCAGCAGTCCGAACAGGGCGCCTGCACGGTCCAGCACGTTCTTGAACACCGCCTGCGGGCCGCCCCGCAACGGCGGCGCTATGTGCAGCAGGGTGAGCCCGCCCGCCGTGGCGGGTCGCACCCGCTCGGCCGCCACCCCGGACAGCTCCGAGAGCACGGCCAGGGCGACGCCCCCGTCGTGCAGCCCCCAGCCGAGCCGCCGCAGCCGGTCGCCGGTCAGCTGGGGCCCGGGAGCCACCAGCACCAGGTCCGCCTCGTGGGCGTAGACCCCGCCGAGCACCGTGCTCACATCGTCATCGGCCGGGCAGGACGCGAGGCGCCCCGGTATCTGCACGCCGTCCAGCTCCAGCCGGGCGGCGCCCACCGGAATCGCGGCGACCAGCGAGAAGTCGTGATCCGTACGGGAGTTGAGCAGCCCGGCCGCCCGGTCCACGCCCGCCGCCTCGCCGACCAGCAACACCCTGCGGACCCGGTGGCCCCGGCGCCCGGAGAGCGGCCACCGGCGCAGCCCCGCCACCGCGGTGGCGACGAGCAGCCCCGGCGCGACGGCCACGACCGCCGTGGCCGGGTCCACCGGGCTTCCCGCCGCCGTGTGCAGCACGGCCAGCAGGCCGATGAGCACGAGCCAGTCACCGACCGAGCCGAGCGCACCGCCCGGCTCGGTCCTCGGAGGGTCGGTGTACCGCCCCCGGGCGGCGCGCAGCCCGGCCCAGAGCAGCCCCGCCACCGCGGCGGCGGCCACCGGGCGGGGCTGGTC
>NZ_JAAGMH010000003.1:0-34622 GCF_010548505.1 Streptomyces sp. SID14515
GCCCACCCGCCCGGCGGCGACGGAGAATCGTTCCGCGCCGCAGATCCAGCTGATCCCGGCGCCGGCGGCGGGCGCACTCGACGCGGCCGAGGAGGCCGTCGACCTGCTGCTGGAGTCCGGTCGCGCACCGGGCGACATCCTGGTGCTCACCACCGGCGATCAGCACCCGTGGGCCGCGCACGAGCTGTCCTTCGGCGAAGCCGCCTACTGGGCCCAGCACGACGCGGGCGACGACGTCTTCTTCGCCGACGCCTCCGCGGCACAGAAGGCCGGCTCCCGGCCCGTGGTCGTCGTCGCGGTCAACGACGCCGACCAGGTCGCGGCGGCCCGTACGCTGCCCGTCGCACGTGACCGCGCCGCGGCGCTGCTGATCGTCTGCGGAGACCCGCAGACGATCAACTCCGCGCTCGGCGCCGGGGTCTGAACACGCCCCACCGGTGCCTCCGGCCGCCCGCACGGGCGGCCGGAGACACCACCGCCGGTCTCCGGGCCGCAACCGGGCCCGGCCCGGCGCCTACCGGATCGGCGCCCCTTCAGCGGGCGGCGGTGCGGCGCAGTGCCTCCGCCGCGCCGCCGCCCGACCGGGTCGGGGAGGCCCGGTGGTCGCTGACGGCGTCGGCCAGCGACGAGGGCTCCGACAGCGAACTGGGCCGCCGCCCGCCCCTTCCCTCGCCGAGCACCTGCCAGCCCCCTCGGGTGAGCGTGATGTAGGCCCCGCAACGGAGCCCGTGCAGGGTGCAGGCGTCCCGGAGGCCCCACATCCACGCACCGTCCTCCTCGGTCCACCGTTCGTCGCCGTCACGGCAGTACAGAAGGACGGCCGTACGGACCGGAGTGCGGCGGCGCAGATCGTGCGGGATGACGCGCCGCAGCTGCGCCAGCAGGGCGTTGCGGAACTCCCAGCCGTCCGCGGCCACCGTCGTCCGGCGGGCGAACGAGGCGCTCGCCGTGAGCCGTTCCTCATGATCGAGGACCGCGACCACGGCGGTGGCCGGAGCCGGCCGGTGCCGGGAGTGCAGCCCGCTGACGACTTCCCGGGGACTGCGGAGCAGGGGTATGCCCGCCGAGGCCCACTCCGCTGGTTCCAGCATCCGGGCAAGGCGGTTGACGGAGTCTGCGGAAACCGAGGACGCCGCTGTCGAAGTGGCTGTGGGCGGGGCGAATCCGAAGGTCACGGTCCTCCCTTCGCTACGCGCCCGTGGTGCGGGCAGGGTCGAGTGAGGGCGCGCCGCGACACAGCCCTTCCGGGCCCGATGAGGAACTGTGCGGGGGCGTCTCCAATTCTCCCTGGCCTACCGGCAGGCGGCAACGAGCAATTACTGCGGCTGACGGGAATCAGCCGGAATGACACTGATATCCCTGCCCAGACCCGCCCGGGATGACTCCCTCTGTCACCCCTGAACCGCGAGGACCAGCGGAAACACCCCCTGTGCTCCGGCCCGCCGCAGCAGCCGCCCGGCCACGGCCAGGGTCCAGCCGGTGTCCGAAAGATCGTCCACCAGCAGAACGGGGCCGTCCGCGGACGCCAACGCCTGCGCCAGCTCCGGCTCCACGACCAGGGTCTCGTGCAACGCCCGCACCCGCTGCGCGCTGTTGGTCTGGGACATCATCACGTCCTCGGCGCCCGGCGCGTAGGAGACCGTCCCGAGCAGGGGCATCCGGCCGATCTCGGAGATGCGCAGGCCCAGCGACTGGACCAGTTGCGGCCTGCGGCGAGAGGCGACGGTCACCACGCCGACCGGGCGCGGAGCGGCGTCCGCCGACCCGGAGGACCAACCGCCGGGCCCCTTCGCCCAGTCGGCGAGCACGGTGACCACCGCGTTCGTCACATCGTCCGGCACCGGTCCGTCCGGAGCCTGTGCCGCGAGCATGGGACGCAGCCGGTTGCCCCAGCCGATGTCGGAGAGCCTGCCGAGCGCCCGGCCGGTGAAGGACAGCTCCCCCGCGGGGATGCGCCCCTTGAGATCGATGCCCACCGCGGGCAGGCCGGTGGGCCACATCTTGCGCGGATCCACCTCGACTCCGGGCCGGCCCAGCTCGTTGCGCGCTCCGTCCAGGGCGGCGGTGGAGACCTTGTCGTCGAAGCGGGCGCCCGCGCAGTTGTCACAGCGTCCGCAGGGCGCGGCCTCCTCGTCGTCGAGGCGCAGCCGCAGGAACTCCATCCGGCACGCCGTCGTCGAGGCGTAGTCCCGCATGGCCTGCTGCTCCGCCTCCCGCTGCCGGGCGACCCAGGCATAGCGCTCGGCGTCGTAGACCCACGGCGCGCCCGTGGAGATCCAGCCGCCCTTGACGCGCTTCACCGCACCGTCGACGTCCAGCACCTTGAGCATCGTCTCCAGCCGGGTCCGCCGCAGATCGACCATGGGCTCCAGCGCCGGGAGGGAGACCGGCCGATCCGCGCGGGCCAGAACGTCCAGGGTGCGCCGCACCTGCTCCTCCGGCGGGAAGGCGACCGAGGCGAAGTACTGCCAGATCGCCTCGTCCTCCTTGCCGGGGAGCAGCAGCACCTCGGCGTGCTCGACGCCGCGCCCCGCACGCCCGACCTGCTGGTAGTAGGCGATGGGGGAGGAGGGCGAGCCCAGGTGCACGACGAAGCCGAGGTCGGGCTTGTCGAATCCCATGCCCAGTGCGGACGTGGCGACCAGCGCCTTGACCCGGTTCGCCAGCAGATCGTCCTCGGCCTGCTGGCGTTCGGCGTTCTCGGTCCGGCCCGTGTACGAGGCCACCGGATGCCCGTTCTGGCGCAGATAGGCCGTGATCTCCTCGGCCGCCGCCACGGTCAGCGTATAGATGATCCCGGAGCCGGGAAGCTCGCCGAGGTGGTCGCCCAGCCAGGCGAGCCGGTGTGCGGCGCCCGGCAGTTGCAGCACGCTCAGGCTCAGGCTCTCCCGGTCCAGCGGGCCCCGCAGGACCAGTGCGTCGGTGCCCGCGCCGGTGCCCAGCTGCTCCGCGACGTCCGCCGTCACCCGGGCGTTGGCCGTGGCGGTGGTGGCGAGCACCGGCACCCCGGTCGGCAGATCGGCGAGCATGGTCCGCAGCCGCCGGTAGTCGGGCCGGAAGTCGTGCCCCCAGTCGGAGATGCAGTGGGCCTCGTCGACCACCAGAAGCCCGGTCGCCGCCGCCAGCTTCGGCAGCACCTGGTCGCGGAAATCGGGATTGTTGAGCCGCTCGGGGCTCACCAGAAGCACGTCGACCTCGCCCGCCGCCACCTCGGCCTGGACGCTCTCCCACTCCTCCGTGTTGGACGAATTGATCGTGCGGGCACTGATACCGGCCCGTGCCGCCGCCGCGACCTGGTTGCGCATCAGCGCCAGCAGCGGCGAGACGATCACCGTGGGGCCGCTGCCCTGCGCGCGGAGCAGCGAGGTCGCCACGAAATAGACGGCGGACTTGCCCCAGCCGGTGCGCTGCACGACCAGAGCTCTGCGTTTGTCGGCGACGAGCGCCTCGATGGCCACCCACTGGTCCTCGCGCAGCACGGCCTTACCGGTGGCATCGCCCACCAGGCGGGCGAGGACGGAATCGGCCGAAGCCCTGAGCGCTGCACGATCTGCGTTGGTCATGCCCCCATGCAACCCGATGGCTACGACAAACCGCGAACGACAGGGCGAGCCTGTGGATAACGTTATCCACAGGGGTCGCGGGACGGGGCGGGCTGCGGGACCGTCAAGCCATGAACAAGCACCACGAATCCACCGGCCCGGCCGGGGAACAGCAGATCACCCTGCGCGGCCCCGCCGAGCTCGCCGACGCCCTCCCGTATCTCATGGGTTTCTACCCCAACGACAGCGTCGTGATGGTCGCCCTGCACGGCGGACGGGGCCGGTTCGGCGGCCGGCTCCGTCTCGGAATCCCGCAGGCGCCCGGCGAATGGGGGCCGGTCGCCGACCAGCTGGCGGAGTGCCTGGTATCGGGGAGCGAGCGCCGTGAAGGACGGCCCGACGCGATCGTGATCTTCCTCTGCCAGGACTCGCCGGACGGCTCGGGCGGCCGACTGACCATGGAGCGGCTCAGGCCGTTCGCGCAACGCCTGCGCACGGCGTGCGGTGCGCTCGACGTGCCCGTCCTCGAAGCGCTCTGCATCTCCGACGGCCGCTACTGGTCCTACTGCTGCCCCGACCCCCGATGCTGCCCCGACCAGGGAAATCCGCTGGCCATGCCCGGCACCACGGTGATGGCCGCGGCCGCCACCTACGCGGGCGTCCATGTCCGGGGCACACTGCGCGACATGGAGGCGCGGCTCCAGCCCTGGCGGACCCCGGTCGACGTGACCACCCAGCAGGAGGCCCTGGACAGGGCCGTGCCGGAGCTGATGCCGAGGCTCCTCGACGAGCGGGCCAGGCGGGAGGTCGCGGCGGAGACCCTTCAGCTGGCGCGCACGCTCATGGACCGCATCGCACAGGCGCAGCCGGCGCCTCCCGCGCTCGCGGACGCCGGGGACGACCAGCTCATCGGCTCCGACGAGGCCGCCGCGGTCATCCTCGGGCTCCAGGACCGGGAGACCCGGGACAAGGCCGCGGTCTGGATGGAGGGGGCGGAAGCGCAGTCGGCGCTACGCCTGTGGCGCGTCCTGGCGCGGCGCTGCGTCGGGCGGTACGGGGAGCACGCGGCCGCTCCGCTCACCCTGGCGGGCTGGGTGTCCTGGTCCACGGGAGACGAGCCGGGTGCGCGGGTCGCCCTGACGCTGGCGCTGCGCGCCGATCCCGACTACACCTTCGCCCAGCTGCTGCACCGGGCCTGCAACGAAGGGCTCGATCCGGAGGCACTGCGCCGTTGCCTGCGCGAGGCCGCGGACGAGGGCCTCGACGAGGGTCTGGATGAGTCCGTGGACGTGGAGGAGACGGGTTCCGGCGCCGGGGTGGCACAGACGTCGGTGTCCACCGCCGTCGACCGGGGCGCCACGCCGTTGCGTGTCCGCAGGGTCCGCCCGCTGCCCGACGGTGGCCGACGGCGAGGACGTGCTTCCCGGCCCCCGGGCGCCGAGCGGGGAAAGGCGGCGCCCGGATCGGTCCGTCCCCGGACCTCGGTGGCCGGGCGGCGGCCGCGCGAGGCCCGGCGGTACGGCCGCCGAGGCACCAGGACGCGCCGATGACACCCGGACCGGTACCGCCGCGGCGCGCATCTCCCGTGCCGCGGCAGGTGCCCGGTGTGGACGACCCGTTCCGCCCCGACCGCGACCAATCCGGGACCGGGGAACCCGGACTGATCACGAGCATGCGGAAGGGAGTGTTTATCGTCAGGAAGACGACTATGATCGCGACATGCCGCCCTACGACCCGTCGACCTTCCCGCCCTTCGCTGTCACCGTCGACCTGGTCGTGCTCACGGTGCGCCGTCACGCGCTCTGCGCGCTGGTCGTCCGCCGCGGAGAGACCCCGTTCCAGGGCCGATGGGCGCTGCCCGGCGGATTCGTCAGGATGGACGAGGACCTGGGGTCCGCGGCGGCGCGTGAACTCGTCGAGGAAACCGGCCTCTGCGCGCACGATCCGGCGAAACCGGCCGTGGGCAACGGCGCGCATCTGGAGCAGTTGGCCACCTACGGGGATCCGGCGCGCGATCCCCGGATGCGGGTGGTCAGCGTCGCCCACCTCGCCCTCGCACCGGACCTGCCCGCGCCCCGGGCAGGCGGCGATGCCAACAGCGCGCGCTGGGCGCCGGTCGAGGATCTGCTGCACCCCGGCACCGGACGGGAGGGCGAGCAGGCGGCGCCGCTGGCCTTCGACCATGCCCGGATCCTGGCCGACGGAGTGGAGCGGGCCCGCTCCAAGATCGAATACTCCTCGCTGGCCACGGCGTTCTGCCCGCCGGAGTTCACGGTCGGCGAACTGCGCCGGGTGTACGAAGCGGTGTGGGGCGTGGTCCTCGATCCTCGTAACTTCCATCGCAAGGTCACCGGAACACCCGGATTCCTGGTGCCTTCCGGCGGGACCACCACGCGACAGGGCGGCAGGCCCGCGCAGTTGTTCCGTGCCGGGGCGGCCACCGTCCTCAATCCGCCGATGCTGCGCCCCGAGGTCTGAGTCACCGGGCGTTCCGCTGTTGATGGCCGCGCGGAACGCCTGTCGCCTCACCCCTGCACCAAAAGTCGGAAATGTCGCGTTATGTTGCTGGGTAACCCCCTGCCGCCGAGCGGTCTCACCTTCCGCGAGAGACGCGAGAGAAGCGATGCTCCAGGCCATCGGACTCACCAGCACCCCACGTCGCGACGCTCCGCCCGCCGTGAACGATCTGACCTTCGAGGCTCCGCCCGGCCGTGTCACGGCCCTGCTGGGCGCCCCGGGCTCGGGCAGGACCACGGCCCTGCGCCTGATGCTCGAACTGGACGCCGGGCGGGGCGTCGCCTACTTCCGGGGGCGGCCACTGCACCGCATCGCCCACCCGGCGCGGGAAGTGGGCGTATTGCTCGGCGACGTACCGGGCCATCCCTCCCGGACCGCCCGGGGGCAGCTCAGGATGCTCTGCGCGGCAGCCGGCGTGCCCGCCACCCGGGCCGACGAAGTGCTCGAAGTCGTCGGTCTCGCCGGGCTCGGGGACCAGCGCCTGGGCACGCTCTCGGTGGGCATGGACCGTCGGCTCGGCCTCGCCTCCGCGCTGCTCGGAGACCCGCACACGCTGATCCTGGACGAGCCCGCGGAAGGGCTGTCCCCACGGGAGAACAGCTGGCTGTACGGGCTGTTGCGCGCGCACGCGGCCCAGGGCGGCACGGTCCTCCACACCACCGGCGACCCCAAGGAGGCGGCCCGTACGGCCGACCGCGTCGTCACCATCGGCGGCGGGCGCCTCGTCGCCGACCAGGATGTCGCCGACTTCGCCCGTACCCGGCTCCGGGCCCGGGTCGCCGTCCGCACCCCGCACGCGGCCCGGCTGGCGGCCGTGGTCAGCCGGGAGGCCCGAGCCGCGCAGCGCTCCGTCGAAGTGGTCGAGGAAGCGGCCGGCCGGCTGACGGTCTACGGCAGCAACTGCGCGGAGATCGGCGACACCGCCTACCGGCACGGCGTCCCCGTGCACCAGCTCGCCGACGAGATCGGCGACACCGGACCCGCCGCCCCGGCGGAGACCGGGAGCGGGGAGCGCGACGACTCGGCCGCCGCCCTGTCCGAGCTGCCGCCCCCGATCCGGGTGCGCCCCGCACGCGGCCCGCTGCGCCCGCTCCGGTACGAACTGCGCCGTTCCCTCGGCGTCCGGACAACGGCCATGATCATGGCGGCCGTTCTGGTGGTGTCGGCCGTGGTGTCCGTCCTGCTCGCCCGCACCGACGGCACCGCGCTGCCCCGCGTGCTCGCCGCGTGGCCCGCTCTGCTGCCGCTGCCTCCCGCCGCGCTCGGCGCGGGCCTGCTCGGGGCGCTGTCCTTCGGCGACGAGTTCCGCTATCCGGCACTCGCCGCCGCGCGCGGCACCGTGCCCCGGAGGCTCGGGCTGCTGCTGGCCAAGCTCACCGTGACCGCGGGTTTCGCCCTGCTGCTCGCCGGTCTCGCCGTGGTGTGCGGAGCGCAGAGCCTTCGGATCGTGTACGGACCGGACTTGATCGAGATCCCCTCGAACGCCGTCGCGCTGGGCGTGAGTTGGGCCGCTCTGACGGTCGGCTGCGCCTGGGCGGGGCTCTTGGCGGCCGGCGTCTTCCGGGTGGCCGGGGCGGGCATCGCGGCGGTGCTGGCCGTACCCGTGCTCGTCGTTCCGCTGGTGCAGAAGCTCTTCGCGGCGCCGTCCGCGCGTTCGGTCGCCGGACTTCCGGGCCGACTGCGTGAACTGGCCGGGTGGCAGCTGCCGCAGCAGGCGGACCACTGGGTCCTGGCCATCGCGCGGGTGGTGGCCCAGCCCGTCGGGACCGCGCTCGCCCTGTCGTTGTCAGCCCTGATCTGCGCGTATCTGTTCACCAGCCTTCGAGGAAAGGCGCGTTGGTGATCACCGTCGTCCCGTGTCGAGGGCAGGGGGCCGCAACTCCCTGAGAAATGACGGGTTTGTGAGCATATGGCGTCAATTGCGGAGCGAGCGCCGATCACCCTTTCGTGTGCTTTTCACCAAAGACCTCAAGGGGCGGGCGAGCCGCGCCGACAAAGGATGCGTGAGTACCCTTGCGCACACCATGATGACCGCCGCCCGCACCGTCGATTCCGGCCTGGCCGGCTCGGGCGAACTCGACCGCTATCCCTATTCGGAGGCGCAGGCCGGCGAGCGTGCCGCGTCCCGGGCCTGGGGCGGTACCGATTCCGAGCTGGGACGGGCGAGCCGACGGGGGGCGGCCAGCCGCGGGCGCGGTCTCCACGGCCAACTCGTCCAGCAGCTGGGCCAGATGATCGTTTCCGGTGACCTCGGCGCGGACCGCCCCCTCGTTCCCGAGGAGATCGGCCAGCGGTTCGAGGTCTCCCGCACCGTCGTCCGCGAATCCCTGCGCGTCCTCGAAGCCAAGGGGCTGGTCAGCGCGCGCCCCAATGTGGGGACGAGGGTCCGCCCGGTCAGCGACTGGAACCTGCTGGATCCCGACATCATCGAATGGCGGGCCTTCGGTCCGCAGCGTGACGACCAGCGCCGTGAGCTGGCCGAGCTCCGCTGGACCATCGAGCCGCTCGCGGCCCGCCTCGCGGCCGGGCACGGCCGGGACGACATCCAGCAGCGCCTCGGCGACATGGTGGAGATCATGGGGCACGCGATGGGGCAGGGGGACGCGATCACCTTCTCCCGCGCCGACGCGGAGTTCCACGCCCTGCTCATCCAGGCCGCGGGCAACCGGATGCTCGAACACCTCTCCGGCATCGTCTCGGCCGCCCTCCATGTCTCCGGCGGTCCCGTCACCGGCTGTGACCGGCCCGGCGAGACCTCGCTCGCCCATCACGCGCGCATCGCCGACGCCCTGGCCTCGGGTGACGCCGGGGCCGCCGAGACGGCCATGCGTCAGCTGCTCGTCGTCCATCCCGACGTCGAGCGTGTGGTTCCGGCGCCGCGCGAGCACTGACCGGGGCGCGGTCGGGTGCGTGGGCCCGGTGTCGCCGGGCCGCACGGGTCCGGCGGCACAATTGTGGGGGGATGCCGTCCATGGGCCGGTTCGCCGCAAATGGGGTGTGACTCGGGCCACGCGGATTGGCCGTAACACTCCTCGAAGCAGCGCGATGACTTAAGAGGTGACCGTCGCGGAAGGAATACAGCAGCCCTTGGGCGCGCTGTGCAGTTCTGAGGCCTAACCCGCGCCGTCGGCGACATCCCCAGTCGACGGTCGTCGGTTCCAGCCCTCTCCAGGGCAGGGCCGGAAGCCGTTTCCATCGTTCCGAGAGGTTGTTCGTGTCGGCCAGCACATCCCGTACGCTCCCGCCGGAGATCGCCGAGTCCGAGTCTGTGATGGCGCTCATCGAGCGGGGAAAGGCTGATGGGCAGATCGCCGGCGATGACGTGCGTCGGGCCTTCGAGGCTGACCAGATTCCGCCAACCCAGTGGAAGAACGTTCTGCGCAGCCTCAACCAGATCCTCGAGGAAGAGGGTGTGACGCTGATGGTCAGTGCCGCGGAGTCGCCGAAGCGCGCCCGCAAGAGCGTCGCAGCGAAGAGCCCGGTCAAGCGCACCGCCACCAAGACCGTCGCGGCGAAGACCACCGTGACCAGGACCGTCGCGGCCACCGCCGCCCCGGCGGCCGAGAGTGCGGACGCGGTGGCCGACGACGCCGTCGCGGCCGCTCCCGCCAAGAAGGCGGCAGCCAAGAAGACGGCCGCCAAGAAGACCGCCGCGAAGAAGACGGCGGCCAAGAAGACAGCGGCGAAGAAGTCCGGCAAGCAGGACGACGAGCTCCTCGACGGTGACGAGGCTGCCGAGGAAGTCAAGGCGGGCAAGGGCGAGGAGGAGGAGGGCGAGGGCGAGAACAAGGGCTTCGTCCTCTCCGACGACGACGAGGACGACGCACCTGCCCAGCAGGTCGCCGTCGCCGGCGCCACCGCCGACCCGGTCAAGGACTACCTCAAGCAGATCGGCAAGGTTCCTCTCCTCAACGCCGAGCAGGAGGTCGAGCTCGCCAAGCGCATCGAGGCCGGTCTCTTCGCCGAGGACAAGCTGGCGAACGCCGACAAGCTCGCACCGAAGCTCAAGCGCGAGCTGGAGATCATCGCCGAGGACGGCCGCCGGGCCAAGAACCACCTCCTGGAGGCCAACCTCCGTCTGGTGGTCTCCCTGGCCAAGCGCTACACCGGTCGCGGCATGCTCTTCCTGGACCTGATCCAGGAGGGCAACCTCGGTCTGATCCGCGCGGTCGAGAAGTTCGACTACACCAAGGGCTACAAGTTCTCCACCTACGCCACCTGGTGGATCCGTCAGGCGATCACCCGCGCCATGGCCGACCAGGCCCGCACCATCCGTATCCCGGTGCACATGGTCGAGGTCATCAACAAGCTCGCGCGCGTGCAGCGCCAGATGCTCCAGGACCTGGGCCGCGAGCCCACCCCGGAGGAGCTGGCCAAGGAACTCGACATGACCCCCGAGAAGGTCATCGAGGTCCAGAAGTACGGTCGCGAGCCGATCTCGCTGCACACCCCGCTCGGCGAGGACGGCGACAGCGAGTTCGGTGACCTGATCGAGGACTCCGAGGCCGTCGTCCCGGCGGACGCGGTCAGCTTCACGCTCCTCCAGGAGCAGCTCCACTCGGTGCTCGACACGCTCTCCGAGCGTGAGGCCGGCGTGGTGTCGATGCGCTTCGGTCTCACCGACGGTCAGCCGAAGACGCTCGACGAGATCGGCAAGGTCTACGGCGTGACGCGTGAGCGCATCCGTCAGATCGAGTCGAAGACGATGTCGAAGCTTCGTCACCCGTCGCGTTCCCAGGTGCTGCGCGACTACCTCGACTAGATCGAGGTATTTTCACCGGCCGAGGGCCCGGAACCCCCAGGGGATCCGGGCCCTCCGGCGTGTCCTCGGGTGCGTACGCGGACCGGCTGGATCACGCTGGGTGGATTACTTGTCACCTCAGCGTCAGGAGCCTCCATGCCCCGTTCCGTCGTCCGTGCCCTGACCGGGGTGCTCGCCCTGACCGCCGCCGCGGCCGTGCTGCCGTTCGCCTCGCCCGCCCCGGCGGCCGCGGACAGCATCATCGTCGGCGGCCGGCCCGCCCCCGTGGCGGACAGCCCCTGGGCCGTGGCGCTGTCGAGCCGGGACCGGTTCGGAGGGGCGCGCTCGGGCCAGTTCTGCGGCGGCGTCGCCGTGGCGCCCACGAAGATCCTGACGGCCGCCCACTGTCTGAGTGACGAGGCGCTCGGCGGACCGGCGAACCGGGTGAAGGACCTGCTGGTGATCGCCGGCCGGGAACGGCTGAGCGATTCCGGCGGCCAGGAGATCCCGGTCCGGGGCATCTGGGTGAACCCGGCGTACGACCCCGTCTCCAACGCCGGCGACCTCGCGGTGCTGACCCTCTCCCGCGCGCTGCCGAAGGACGGCGTCATCCCGATGGCCAGGGGCGGGGACGCCGCCTACCGGGCCGGGACCGCCGCGGACGTCTACGGGTGGGGCGACACCACCGGAAGCGGTACGTACGCCTCCGTGCTGCGCTCCGCACGGGTCCAGGTTCTGCCGGACAACGACTGCGCGCGGGCCTACCCGGGCGGCCAGGAGGGCACGTACAAGGCCTCGGCGATGGTCTGTGCGGGCGATCCGGCGGGCGGCCGGGACGCGTGCCAGGGCGACAGCGGCGGGCCGCTGGTGGCCCGTGGGCGGCTCATTGGCCTGGTGTCCTGGGGCAGCGGCTGCGGGCGCGCGGGCAGCCCCGGGGTGTACACCCGGGTCTCCGCCGCCCTGGAGTGGGCCGCGGGCCGCATCTGAGCCGGGCCGGGCCGCCTGGGCGGTCCGGCCGATACGACGAGAACGGGCGGCTCCCCCGGTGGGGGAGCCGCCCGTCGGCCGGTCCTGGACCGGCCCCTGGCTCGTCGTGGATGCGAGGTGTCAGTGTTGGTCCTCGTCGGCGGCAGCCGTCTGCACGGCGGTGAGCCGATCCGTCTCATCCTGTATTTCCGCGGCGATCTTCTTGAGTTCCGGCTCGAACTTGCGCCCGTGGTGGGCGCAGAAGAGCAGTTCACCGCCGCTGATCAGGACGACGCGCAGATATGCCTGGGCGCCGCAACGGTCACAGCGGTCTGCTGCGGTCAGCGGGCTCGCGGGGGTCAGAACAGTAGTCACGTCGCCTCTTCTCTAGCTCGACGAGCTGTCGTACCAGGGTCAACATCCAACCAGGCCGAAAACGTTCCCGCTCGTGGCTTTTCTTCGAAACTTCTTCTCGGTGTGGCTGTCTGTTGCCGGTTGGCGGCGAATGTGCCGTATGCGGAGCGCTACGGTTTCGCATTGCTTGTCTTGGGGGTCGGTCCCGCCGGCCGGCTTGCCGGTTTGTTCATGAGGACGTGCCCGGAGCCTAAATGGTTCATGCGTCGAAGGGAACGTGATGTGCACGTCACTCCAACGAATGATCGAACACCCATGCGAGCCCGGAAGAAGCTCGACTAGCATGAGGATTCCCCGAGGGTGGCGTTACAACCGCTCTACCAGGCCTCTGTAGGCTCTCAGCGGCAACCGAAGCCCAGCCCTGTACCCACGGGGGCCCCAGATGAAATTCAGCGAGGAGCGAACCGCGTGACCGCCGAAACGTCCGTGCCGTCCACCGCGATGCTGACCGGAGCAGGCGGCGACCGGGACAGCTCCAACTACACCGCGCGGCACCTTCTCGTCCTCGAAGGCCTGGAGGCGGTCCGCAAGCGCCCCGGGATGTACATCGGGTCCACCGACAGCCGCGGCCTGATGCACTGCCTCTGGGAGATCATCGACAACTCCGTCGACGAGGCTCTCGGGGGCTACTGCGACCAGATCGAGGTCATCCTCCACGACGACGCCTCCGTCGAGGTCCGGGACAACGGCCGCGGCATCCCGGTCGACGTCGAGCCCAAGACGGGCCTCTCCGGCATCGAGGTCGTCATGACCAAGCTGCACGCCGGAGGCAAGTTCGGCGGCGGCTCCTACGCCGCCTCGGGCGGCCTCCACGGCGTCGGCGCCTCCGTGGTCAACGCCCTCTCCGCCCGCCTTGACGTCGAGGTCGACCGGAACAGCGCGACCCACTCCATCAGCTTCCGGCGCGGTGTTCCCGGCATGTTCACCGAGCAGGGCCCGGACAGCCCGTTCGACCCGGCCAACGGCCTGCGCAAGGGCAAGCGCGTCCCCAAGACCCGTACCGGTACCCGGGTGCGGTACTGGGCGGACCGCCAGATCTTCCTCAAGGACGCCAAGCTCAATCTGGACACGCTCTACCAGCGCGCCCGCCAGACGGCCTTCCTCGTCCCCGGCCTCACGATCATCGTCCGCGACGAGCGCGGACTCGACGGCGAGGGCAAGACCGAGGAGACGTTCCGCTTCGACGGCGGCATCAGCGAGTTCTGCGAGTACCTGGCCCAGGACAAGGCCGTCTGCGACGTCCAGCGCCTCAGCGGCACGGGCACCTTCAAGGAGACCGTCCCGGTCCTCGACGACCGCGGCCACATGACCGCCACCGAGGTCACCCGCGAGCTGGCCGTGGACATCGCCCTGCGCTGGGGCACCGGCTACGACACGACCGTACGGTCGTTCGTGAACATCATCGCCACCCCCAAGGGCGGCACCCACGTCACCGGCTTCGAGCGCTCCCTGACCAAGACGGTGAACGAGGCGCTGCGCTCCGCCAAGATGCTGCGGGTCGCCGAGGACGACGTCGTCAAGGACGACGCCCTCGAAGGGCTCACGGCCGTCGTCACCGTGCGGCTCGCCGAGCCGCAGTTCGAGGGGCAGACCAAGGAGGTGCTCGGCACCTCGGCGGCCAACCGGATCGTGGCCAACGTGGTCGCCAAGGAGCTCAAGGCGTTCCTCACCTCGACGAAGCGGGACGCCAAGGCGCAGGCCAGGGCGGTGCTGGAGAAGGCCGTGGCCGCTGCCCGCACCCGGATCGCGGCCCGCCAGCACAAGGACGCCCAGCGCCGCAAGACCGCGCTGGAGTCCTCCTCGCTGCCCGCGAAGCTCGCCGACTGCCGCAGTGACGACGTCGAGCGCAGCGAGCTGTTCATCGTCGAGGGGGACTCGGCGCTCGGCACGGCCAAGCTGGCCCGGAACAGCGAGTTCCAGGCGCTGCTGCCGATCCGCGGCAAGATCCTCAACGTACAGAAGTCGTCCGTCTCCGACATGCTGAAGAACGCCGAGTGCGGCGCGATCATCCAGGTCATAGGAGCCGGGTCCGGGCGGACCTTCGACATCGACGCCGCCCGCTACGGCAAGGTCATCATGATGACCGACGCCGATGTCGACGGCTCCCACATCCGGACCCTGCTGCTGACCCTCTTCCAGCGCTACATGCGCCCGATGGTCGAGGCCGGGCGGGTCTTCGCCGCGGTTCCGCCGCTGCACCGGATCGAGCTGGTCCAGCCCAAGAAGGGGCAGGACAAGTACGTCTACACCTACTCCGACAACGAGCTGCGCCAGACCCTCCTGGAGTTCCAGCGCAAGAACGTCCGGATCAAGGAATCGATCCAGCGCTACAAGGGCCTGGGCGAGATGGACGCCGATCAGCTGGCGGAGACGACGATGGACCCGCGCCACCGCACGCTGCGGCGCATCAACATCGGCGACCTGGAAGCCTCCGAGCAGGTCTTCGACCTCCTGATGGGCAACGAGGTCGCCCCCCGCAAGGAGTTCATCACCAGCTCCGCGGCCACCCTGGACCGCTCGCGCATCGACGCCTGACCCCCGTACGCCCGCCCGGCCCCCGCTCCCGTCCCGACGGAGCGGGGGCCGCGGACGTTTCCCGGGGCTCTCCCGGGGAAACGCGCAGCCGTCCGGGACTTCTGTCACCTGAAGGGGTGAAGTCGGGCGAATGACGCGCCCGCGATCTTCCCGAACCGCCCATGGTTGGCCGTGCGGCCGAAAAGGTCGGCGGATCAGGGGAGTTGTTCGGTGGAGAAGGAAGCAGGGCCGGAGACCGCGGGAGTGCGGCTCGACGACCCGTGGGACGACGTGCCGGTCCCGGACCGGGGCGACCGGGACGGGAGCGGAGGCGTCGGAGGCCTCGACGCGTCCGGTACGACATGGCCGGATCCGGCCCCCAGCGCGGCCGACGTCTATCTGGAAGTGCACCGCAGCGCCGCCTTCCGCGAGGTGCGCCGCCGCTACCGCCGCTTCGTGGCGCCCGCCGCCCTCGCCTTCCTCCTCTGGTATCTCGCCTACGTCGTCGCCGCGACCACCGCGCCCGAGCTGATGGCCCGCCCGGTCGCCGGCGCGGTCAACGTCGCGATGGTGGCGGGTCTCGGCCAGTTCCTCACCACGTTCCTGCTCACCTGGGCGTACGCACGGCACGCACGGCTGCGCAGAGACCGTGCGGCGCTCGATCTGCGGTGGGACACCCAGGAGATGACGAGAGGGCTCGGACGTTGAGAGGCGACCACCAGACACTCGCCCTGCTGCTGTTCAGCGCGTTCATCGCGGTGACGCTCTTCATCACCACCTGGGTCAGCCGCAACCGGCAGGGCTCCGCCGAGGAGTTCTACGCCGGCGGACGCCTGTTCTCGCCCATGGAGAACGGATTCGCCATCGCCGGCGACTACATGTCGGCGGCCTCCTTCCTCGGGATCTCCGGGCTGATCGCCCTCTTCGGCTACGACGGCATGCTCTATTCCGTCGGCTTCCTCGTCGCCTGGCTGGTCGTCCTGCTGTTCGTCGCCGAACTCGTCCGCAACTGCGGCCGGTTCACCCTGGCCGACGTGGTCGCCGCGCGGATGGCGGAGCGCCCGGTGCGTACCGCGCTCGGCACCTCCTCCGTCACCGTCTCCGTGCTCTACCTGGTGGCCCAGATGGTCGGCGCGGGCAGCCTCGTGGCCCTGCTGCTCGGCGGTACGAGCGACGCGGCCCGGTCCTGGACGGTCGTCGGCGTCGGCACGCTCATGGTGATCTACGTGTCCTTCGGCGGCATGCGCGCCACCACCTGGATCCAGATCGTCAAGGCCGTCCTGCTGATGGCCGGGGCCGTCGCGCTCACCGTGCTCGTCCTGGTCCACTTCCACGGGAACATCAACAACCTGCTCAACACCGCCGCCGAACGCAGCGGCCACGGCAAGGACTTCCTCGCGCCCGGCCTCCGCTACGGCGGGGACTGGACCGCCCGCTTCGACTTCATCAGCCTGGGCGTCGCGCTCGTCCTCGGCACGGCGGGGCTGCCGCACATCCTGTCGCGCTTCTACACCGTGCCCACCGCCCGCGCCGCGCGCCGCTCGGTCGTCTGGTCCATCGGCCTGATCGGCAGCTTCTACCTGATGACGATCGTGCTCGGGTTCGGCGCGGCCGCGCTCGTCGGATCCGCCGAGGTCCGCTCCTCGAACGCGGCGGGCAACACAGCGGTCCCGCTGCTGGCCCTCCACCTCGGCGGCGGTGAAGGGTCCACCGGTGGAACGATTCTCTTCGCGGTGGTCGCCGCCATCGCCTTCGCCACCATCCTGGCCGTCGTCGCGGGCATCACGCTCGCCTCGTCCGCGTCAGTCGCCCACGACCTCTACGCCTCGCTCCGCCGTCCCGGGCGAAAGAAGCACGGCGAGGTCGCCGTGGCGCGCGTCGCCGCCGCGGGAATCGGCCTGGTCGCGATCGGCCTCGGACTGCTCGCCCAGAACCTCAACGTCGCCTTCCTGGTGGGCCTCGCCTTCGCCGTGGCCGCTTCGGCGAACCTCCCGGCCCTGCTCTACTCGCTGTTCTGGCGCGACTTCACCACCCGGGGCGCGGTCTGGGCGGTGTACGGCGGGCTGATCCCGGCGGTCGTGCTGGTGCTGGTCTCGCCCGTCGTCTCCGGCAGCCCCACGTCCCTGTTCCCCGGCGTCGACTTCCAGCTCTTCCCGCTGGAGAACCCGGGCCTGGTCTCCATCCCGCTCGGCTTCCTGGCCGGCTGGATCGGTACGGTCACCTCGCCCGAGAAGCCCGACGAGGCCAAGCACGCCGAGACCGAGGTCCGGGCGCTGACGGGGGCCGGGGCGGCGTAGAGGGCGTCCCGGGGCCCGTCCGAGGTCTCAGTCCCGCAGGCCGGGCACACCGGCGTACGGGGCTCAGCCCGTGGCCCAGGCGTACCGGTGTTCCGGGCGGCCCGTCTCCCCGTACCGCAGGGTCAGCCGGACCTTGCCGGTGCGCTCCAGCAGCTTCAGATAGCGCTGGGCCGTCTGCCGGCTCATTCCCGCGCTGTCCGCGATCTCCTGGGCGGAGAGCGGGCCCTCCGCGCCGCGCAGGGCCTGCCGGACGAGCTCGGCGGTGGTGGGGGAGTGGCCCTTGGGGAGGTCCGGCTCGCCCGCCGCCCACAGCGCGCCGAAGAGCCGGTCCACCTCCGCCTGTTCGGCCTCCCCGCCCCCGTCGAGCGTGTGCCGCAGGGCCGCGTACGCCTCCAGCTTCGAGCGCAGGCCCGCGTACGTGAACGGCTTCACCAGGTACTGGAGCGCGCCGTGCCGCATCGCGTCCTGCACGGTCGCGACGTCCCGGGCGGCCGTCACCATGATCACGTCGACCTGACGGCCGAGGCGGCGCAGTTCCCGTACGACGGCGAGGCCGTTGCGGTCGGGCAGATAGTGGTCCAGCAGGATCAGGTCCACCGGGACCTCCTCGACCGTCGTCAGCGCCGAGGCCGCCGAGTGGGCCTGCGCGGCCACCCGGAATCCGGGCACCTTGGCGACGTACGCCGCGTTGATCTGCGCCACCCGGACGTCGTCGTCCACGATCAGGACCTGGATCACCGCTGTTCTCCCGTCGTGGCCGGACGTGTGGGCGGCGGCGGGCCGTCGGCCTCGGCCCCCGGCCCGGCCTCGGCCAGCGCGTCCGGCAGCACCACGGTGAACACCGCACCGCCGCCGTCCGCCGCCGACACCGTCACACTGCCTCCCTGGCGCTCCGCGAGCCTCCGTACGAGGGCGAGCCCGAGGCCGCGCTTGCCGTGCGCCGGGAGGTCCTTGGTGGACCAGCCCTCCGTGAAGATCGACGCGTGCTGCTCCCGCGGGACGCCGGGGCCGCTGTCGCGCACCCCCAGGATCACCGTACGGCCCTCCGTGTGCAGCCCGACCTCGATCCGCGCGGCGTCCGATCCGGCCGCCGCGTCCGTGGCGTTGTCGACGAGGTTGCCGACCACCGTGACCAGGCCCCGGGGATCGACCACCCGGTCCGGCAGCAGCGTGCCGGGGGCCAGCCGCAGCGAGACGCCGCGCTCGGCGGCGACCGTCGTCTTTCCGACCAGGAGGGCGGCCAGCAGCGGGTCCTGGACCTTCTCGGTGACCTGCTCGGCCGTCGCCCGGTGCACGCCCACCACCTCCGTGACGAACTCCATCGCGTCCTCGTGCATCTCCAGCTCCAGCAGCCCCAGCAGGGTGTGCAGCCGGTTCGCGTGCTCGTGGTCCTGGGCGCGCAGGGCGTCGATCAGCCCCGTGGTGGAGTCGAGTTCGCGGCCCAGATGCTCCAGTTCGGTCCGGTCGCGCAGGGTCACCACCGCTCCGCCGTCGTCCGTGGGCATCCGGTTGGCAAGGAGCACCCGGCTGCCCCGTACCGCCAGCAGATCGTCGCCGACCACCCGGCCGGCCAGCACATCGGCGGTCCGGCCCTCGCCCAGCACCTCCTCCAGCGTCCGGCCCGCCGCCTCCGGGCCCACGCCCAGCAGCCGCTGCGCCTCGTCGTTGAGCAGCCGGACGCGTCCGGCCCCGTCCAGGGCGACGACGCCCTCGCGGATGCCGTGCAGCATGGCCTCGCGTTCGGTCAGCAGCGCGGAGATGTCGGAGAACGCCAGGTCATGGGTCTGTCGTTGCAGCCGGCGGGAGATCAGGTACGCGGCGAGCGCCCCGACGGCCAGGGCCCCTCCCGCGTACGCGAGCAGCCCCGGGATCGCCCCGAGGAGACGGGCGCGGACGCTGTCGTACTCGATCCCGACCGAGACCGCGCCGATCACCTCGCCGGAGGAACCGAACAGCGGCACCTTGCCCCGGGCCGAGCGGCCGAGGGTGCCGCTGTCGATCTCCATCACCTCGCGGCCGCGCAGCGCCTCACCGGGGTCGGTCGAGACGACCGCGCCGATCCGGTCGGTCTCCGGGTGCGACCAGCGCACCCCGTGCCGGTCCATGACGACGACGTACTCCGCCCCGGTCGCCCGCCTGACCCGCTCGGCGGCCGACTGGACCGGCCCCCGGTCGGACGGGTCGGTGGTGCTCAGGTCCCGCACGATCTCCGGCTGGGCGGCGGTGCTTTGGGCGATGGCCAGCGCGCGGCGCATCGCCTGGTCGTCCAGCTGGTCGCTGAGCGGGGCCAGGAACAGGCCGGTGACCAGGACGATCACGCCGGTGATGATGGCCAGCTGCATCAGCAGGACCTGGGAGAAGACCCGCTGGGGCCAGCCGAACCGGCGCGGTCCCCGGCCGGGGGTCGGTGGGGCGTTCATCGTAGAGACGGTAAGGGCCGGGCGGCCGGGGCGGAAATTCGGCCGGGTATTGCCGCGTATCGGGGGCTCCGCCGCGCGCACCCCTTGCCTTGGCGCGCCGCGTCTGTGAGCGTTCCAGGGGAGTTCACGATCAACGCAATCTTCTTGCTTTTCTTGCGCTAATCTTGCGTTCATGACGCGACGACTTGCTCAAGTGGCCCAGAAGGTGGGAGTCAGCGAGGCGACGGTCAGCCGGGTGCTGAACGGCAAGCCGGGCGTCTCCGACGCCACGAGGCAGGCTGTCCTCTCCGCGCTGGACGTCCTCGGATACGAGCGGCCGACCCAGCTGCGCGGCGAACGGGCCCGGCTGGTCGGGCTGGTCCTGCCCGAGCTGCAGAACCCGATCTTCCCGGCCTTCGCCGAAGTGGTCGGCGGCGCGCTCGCCCAGCAGGGGCTGACCCCGGTGCTCTGCACCCAGACCAAGGGCGGCGTCTCCGAGGCCGACTACGTCGAGCTGCTCCTCCAGCAGCAGGTCTCCGGCGTGGTCTTCGCGGGCGGCCTCTACCACCAGGCCGACGCCCCGCACGACCACTACAAGGTGCTCGCCGACCGCAAGATCCCCGTCGTGCTGATCAACGCGGCCATCGAACACCTCGGCTTCCCCGGCGTCTCCTGCGACGACTCCGTCGCCGTCGAACAGGCCTGGCGCCACCTCGTCTCGCTCGGCCACGAGCGCATCGGGTTCGTCCTGGGCCCGTCCGACCACGTGCCCTCGCAGCGCAAGCTCGCCGCCGCCCGGGTGCTCGCCGACGAGGCGGGCACGAGCATCCCCGACGAGCGGGTGGCGCGCGCGATGTTCTCGCTGGAGGGCGGACAGGCCGCCGCGATGCGGCTGCTGGACCGGGGCGTCACCGGCATCATCTGCGCCAGTGACCCGCTCGCGCTGGGCGCCGTGCGCGCCGCCCGTCGCCGGGGTCTCTCGGTGCCCGGCGACGTGTCGGTCGTCGGCTACGACGACTCGGCCTTCATGAACTGCACCGAGCCGCCGCTGACCACCGTCCGCCAGCCCATCGAGGCCATGGGGCGGGCGGCCGTGGAGCTGCTCTCGGTCCAGATCGGCGGGCGTACCGTGCCCTCGGACGAGCTGCTCTTCGAACCGGAGCTGGTGGTGCGCGGGTCCACCGCCCAGCCGCCGCGCGAGAATTCCCTGTGATCCGTAGCTAATTTGCGCTGCTCGACCCTTGGTCCGGACCTAGACCGGGCCTGGTCCGGCCCCAGGGAGGGGCTGGGGCGGCCGGGGGCCGACGTACTGCCCGCTCGGCCGGATCCGCAGCGGGCGCTCCCCGTACTCCTCCAGCGCGTGCGCGATCCAGCCCGCCGTGCGGGAGACCGCGAACACCGTCTCGCCCGCGTCCGCCGCCATCCCACGGGAGACGGAGAGAACGGCGAGCGCCAGGTCGATGTTGGCGTGCAGCGGTGCGTGGCGGGCCGTGGTGGCGACCACCTCACGGGCCGCCGCCAGCGCACCGGCCGCCTGCGGTACGTCCTCCAGCAGCGCGAACAGGGTCGTCGCCCGTGGGTCCTCGCCCCGGTACAGCCGATGGCCCAGGCCCGGCACCCGCCGCCCGGTCCGCAGATGATCGGCGACCACCGGGACCGCGCTGCCCCGGTCCACCGCCTCCCGCAGCATCCGGTGCGCCAGCCCGCTCGCCGCGCCGTGCAGCGGCCCCTCCAGCACGCCGAGGCCCGCCGAGACCACGGCGTACGGGTGGGCCCGCGCGGAGGCGGCGACCCGGGCGGCCAGGGTGGAGGCCGCCAGATCGTGGTCGACCAGAAGGGCCAGTGCCGCGTCCAGCACAGCGAGGGAAGGGGCGTCGGCCGGCTCCGCGGTGAGCCGTGACCACAGCTCCCGCGCCAGGGAACCCTCATCCGCCGACGCCGGGGAACCCCCTTCGCCCTCCGGGCCGCCCAGCGTCGGCAGGGCGCCCACCAGGGTCGGGATCAGGCCGCGGGCGCTGCTCAGCACCGCTTCCGGCGACAGGTCGAACCGCAGCGGATCCGTGGCCGCCGCGGCGGTCACCGCCACCCGCAGTCGGTCCGTCGACCCGCTGTGCGCGGGCAGCGCGCCAACCGTCCGGCGGGCCGCGGCGAGGGTCGTGGCGGGCGCGCTGAACCGGGCGCCGGGCCGCAGCTCGCCCGTCCACAGCCATTCGGCGACCTCCTCGTAGCCGTACCTCCGGGCCAGCTCCGTCGCGTCGACACCGCGGAAGAAGCAGCGGTCGTCCTCGATGAGCGTGATGCCGGTACGGAAGGCGAGGTCGCCCCCGGCCGGTGACGGCTCGCGCCGCCCCGAGCGCCGGGCCAGCGCCCGCACCTCGTCGGCGTCGAACGTGCTGCCCCGGCCTCCGGCCGCCCGCACGCTGCTGAGCTGGCCCCGGCTGACGTACGCGTACACCGTCTCGGGCTTCACGCCCAGCAGCTCGGCCGCCTCACGGGTGGTCAGCCGGGGTGCGTCCGCTCGGCCGGGCTCTGGTTGATCCGTCATGGAGACCACCGTATCCATCGCAGCTGTACATTGATTCAATCAACATTGACAGATCTCCAGTCAAGCATGGACAGTCAAATCAATGTTGCATGCACGGAGGAGAGAACGGCCATGACCACCACCCCTGTCGTCCCCGCCGTCCCCCGCGGCCTCGCCGGCGTCGTCGTCACCGACACCGCCCTCGGCGACGTCCGTGGCCGCGAGGGCTTCTACCACTACCGCCAGTACTCGGCGATCGAGCTCGCGCGGACCCGCGGTTTCGAGGACGTCTGGTATCTGATGGTCCACGGCGAACTGCCCGACCGGGCGGCCGCCGCGGACTTCGCCGCCCGCACGGCGGCGCTGCGCACCCTGCCCGCCGAGGTGCGCGAGGCCCTGCCCGCCATCGCCCGCGCGAGCGCCGTCTCCGGCCCGCTCGCCGGACTCCGCACCGCGCTGTCCCTGCTCGGCGCCTCGGCAGGATTCCGCCCGGTGTACGACATCGGGGCCGACCGCCGACGCGAGGACGCGCTCGCCGCCTGCGCGGCCGTCCCCACGATCCTGACCGCCCTGCACCGCCTGGGCCAGGGCCTCCAGCCGGTCGAACCCCGCGCGGACCTGCCGCACGCGGCGAACTATCTGTACATGCTGACCGGCTCGGAGCCGGCGCCCGACCAGGTCCGGGCCGTCGAGCAGTACCTCATCTCCACGATCGACCACGGCTTCAACGCCTCCACCTTCACCGCCCGGGTCGTCGCCTCCACCGGCGCCGATCTGGCCGCCTGCCTGGTGGCGGCGGTCGGCGCGCTCTCCGGACCGCTGCACGGCGGAGCCCCCAGCCGGGCCCTGGACACCCTCGACGCCATCGGCACCCCGGACCGCATCGCCCCCTGGATCCGCGAACAGGTCCTCGCCGGCCGCCGCATCATGGGCTTCGGCCACCCCGTCTACCGCACCGAGGACCCGCGCTCGCGGATGCTCAAGTCCCTCGCCCAGGGCTTCGGCGGCCCGCTCGTCGACTTCGCCGTGGAGGTGGAACGCCAGGTCGAGGCCATCCTCGCCGAGCTGAAGCCGGGCCGGGAGCTGCACACCAACGTGGAGTTCTACGCTGGAGTGGTCATGGAGCTGTGCGGGCTGCCGCGCGCGATGTTCACCCCCACCTTCTGTGCGGCGCGGGTGGTCGGCTGGAGCGCCAATATCCTGGAGCAGGCGGAGGACTCGAAGATCATCCGCCCGGCGGCCCGCTACGTCGGCGCACCCCCGCCGCAGCCGGTCCCGGCACCCTGACGACGCCCCCAGGAAGGCTCCCGTTGACCCCGCCCCGTACCCCGCAGATCCCGGTCGTCGTCCTGGCGGGCTTCCTCGGCTCAGGCAAGACCACGCTCCTGAACCATCTGCTCCGCAACCGGGCGGGCACCCGGATCGGCGTGATCGTCAACGACTTCGGGGCCATCGAGATCGACGCCATGACCGTCTCGGGGCAGGTCGGCTCGACGGTCTCGCTGGGCAACGGCTGCCTGTGCTGCGCCGTCGACGCGAGCGAGCTCGACACCTTCCTGGAGACCCTGACCCGGCCCTCCGCCCGGCTGGACGTGATCGTCATCGAGGCGAGCGGACTGGCCGAACCCCAGGAACTCGTGCGCATGCTGCTGGCCAGCGACAACCCGCACATCCTGTACGGGGGCCTCGTCGAGGTCGTCGACGCGGCGGAGTTCGACAGCACCCGTCAGCGGCACCCGGAGCTCGACCGCCATCTCGCCGTCGCCGACCTCGTCGTCCTGAACAAGACCGACCGGGTGGGGGAGGCCGAGCGGGAGCGGCTGCGAGCGACGGTCGCGGAGCTGAGCGGCCCGGCCGCCGTGATCTCCGCCGTGCACGGCCGGATCGACCCCGAGCTGTTCTTCGACCCCGCGCTGCGGCCGGACGGCGAGGAGATGGCGGGTCAGCTGAGCTTCGAGGACCTGCTGCGCCAGGAGGAGTGCGACGAGCACGAGGAGTGTGACGGCCACGGGCACGCCGACCACCTCCACGCCTCGTACGAGAGCGTCGACTTCACCTCCGACGTGCCGCTGGACCCGCGCCGCTTCATGGCGTTCCTCGACTCCCGGCCCGAAGGGCTCTACCGGATCAAGGGGTTCGCGGACTTCGGCGCGGGCGACCGGGACAACACGTACGCGCTGCACGCGGTGGGCCGCTTCCTGCGCTTCGTGCCCCGGCCGTGGGCGCGCGGCGAACAGCGGCTCACCCAGCTCGTCATGATCGGCGCGGGCATCGACGCCGAAGCGCTGCTGGCCGGACTCGCCGCCTGCCGCGCGGACGAGCCCGCCCCCGACGCGTCCGCCGACCCCGAAGCCGTCGAACGCGGCATGTGGGGCGTGCTCCGCTACGTACAGGAGCAGGCCCCCGAGCAGGAAGCGGCCGCGGAGGCGTAAGGCCCCCGGGCCGCTCCTTGCCGTACGAAACGGGCGCCTACAGCGGCGGTCCCGCGATCACGGCCACCGATTCGAGCAGCGGTGTGCCCGAACCGTCCCGCCTCGGGTCCGGCTCCGGCAGCTTCGCCGGGGTGCCGTTCTTCTGGGCGGCCCGGGCCGGAGTGGCGCCCGCCCAGGCGAACACCAGGACGTCCTCGCCCTTCAGGAACCGCTGGCAGCGCACGCCGCCGGTCGCCCGGCCCTTGCGCGGATACTGGTCGAACGGGGTGAGCTTGGACGTCAGCACCGAGTCGTCCAGCGTGCCGTGCGAGCCGGCCACCGTGAACACGATCGCCTCGGCCGCCGGGTCCACCGCCGTGAACGACAGCACCTCTGCCCCGGCCGCCAGCTTGACGCCCGCCATGCCTCCGGCGGGCCGCCCCTGCGGGCGTACCTGGGCCGCCGGATAGCGCAGCAACTGGGCGTCGGAGGTGATGAACACCAGATCCTCCTCGCCCGTGCGCAGCTCGGCCGCGCCCACGATCCGGTCACCGTCCTTGAGGGTGATGACCTCCAACTCGTCCTTGTTGGCCGGGTAGTCCGGCACGACGCGTTTCACCACGCCCTGGAGCGTGCCGATCGCCAGACCCGGCGAGGCCTCGTCGAGCGTCGTGAGGCAGATCAGCTCCTCGTCCGGCTCCAGGCTGAGGAACTCGGAGATCTGCGCCCCGCCGGAGAGATTCGGCTCGGCGTGGGTGTCCGGCAGCTGCGGCAGGTCGATCACCGAGAGCCGCAGCAGCCGGCCCGTGGAGGTCACCGCCCCGACATCGCCGCGGGCCGTGGCCGCCACCGCCGACACGATGACATCGTGCTTGGTCCGCCGGGCGTCCTCGGAGATCTCCACCGGCTCCGCGTTCGCCGTACGGGCCAGCAGACCCGTCGAGGAGAGCAGCACCCGGCACGGGTCGTCCGCCACCTCCAGCGGCACGGACGCGATCTGCGAACCGGCCGACTCCAGCAGCACCGTGCGCCGGTCCGTGCCGAACTTCTTCGCCACGGCGGCCAGCTCCGAGGAGACCAGCTTGCGCAGCTCCGCGTCCGACTCCAGGATCGCGGTCAGCGCCTCGATCTCGCCGTTGAGCTTGTCGCGCTCGCTCTCCAGCTCGATCCGGTCGAAACGGGTGAGCCGGCGCAGCGGGGTGTCCAGGATGTACTGGGTCTGGATCTCGCTCAGCGAGAAGTGCGCCATCAGGCGCTCCTTCGCCTGCGCGGAGTTGTCGCTGTCCCGGATGATCCGGATGACCTCGTCGATGTCGAGCAGGGCGACGATCAGACCCTCGACCAGGTGCAGCCGGTCGCGGCGCTTGGTGCGGCGGAACTCGCTGCGCCGGCGCACCACCTCGAAGCGGTGGTCGAGATAGACCTCCAGCAGCTCCTTGAGGCCCAGGGTGAGCGGCTGGCCGTCGACCAGGGCCACGTTGTTGATGCCGAAGGACTCCTCCATCGGCGTCAGCTTGTAGAGCTGCTCCAGCACCGCTTCCGGCACGAAGCCGTTCTTGACCTCGATGACCAGACGCAGGCCGTGCGCCCGGTCGGTGAGGTCCTTGACGTCGGCGATGCCCTGGAGCTTCTTCGCCGAGACCAGGTCCTTGATCTTGGCGATCACCTTCTCCGGGCCGACGGTGAAGGGCAGTTCGGTGACGACGAGACCCTTGCGGCGGGCCGTCACGTTCTCCACGGCGACGGTGGCGCGGATCTTGAACGTGCCGCGGCCGTTCGTGTACGCGTCCTTGATGCCGTTCAGCCCGACGATGCGGCCGCCGGTGGGCAGGTCGGGTCCGGGGACGTAACGCATCAGCGTCTCGACGTCGGCGCCCGGGTGCTTGATCAGATGCCGGGCCGCGGCGATGACCTCGCCCAGATTGTGCGGGGGCATGTTGGTGGCCATGCCCACGGCGATCCCGGAGACCCCGTTGACCAGGAGGTTGGGGTAGGCGGCGGGCAGGACGACCGGCTCGCGCTCCTGACCGTCGTAGTTCGACTGGAAGTCGACGGTGTCCTCGTCGATGGCCTCGGTCATCAGCGAGGTGGCGTCGGCCATCCGGCACTCGGTGTACCGCATGGCGGCCGGCGGGTCGTCGTTGCCGAGGGAACCGAAGTTGCCGTGGCCGTCGACCAGGGGCAGCCGCATCGAGAACGGCTGCGCCATGCGCACCAGGGCGTCGTAGATCGAGGCGTCGCCGTGCGGGTGCAGCTTGCCCATCACCTCGCCGACGACGCGGGCGCACTTCACATAGCCGCGGTCGGGGCGCAGACCCATCTCGTTCATCTGGGACACGATGCGCCGGTGCACCGGCTTCATGCCGTCGCGGGCGTCGGGCAAGGCCCTGGAGTAGATCACCGAGTACGCGTACTCGAGGAAGGAGCCCTGCATTTCGTCGACGACGTCGATGTCGAGGATCTTCTCCTCGAAGTCGTCCGGCGGCGGGGTCTTCGTGCTACGGCGGGCCATCGCGGCTGCGACTCCTTCACAGATTCTGTTCGGACAACCTGAGCTTGTTCGGTACAACACGAGCTACTGACGCGGTCCATTGTGGACCTCGCCACTGACAACGCCGACCTCGACCCGTCCGAAGGCCGGCCCGAAGCGGTCGGGGCGGCGCGCCCGCGAGGGCGTCCACGACACCATCGACGGAAACATCCACGGAACGGGAACTTCGCCAGGCGCCGGTGCGCTTGCTTAGAGTGGCAGGTCTGGCAGGAAGTCCAGTATCGCGATCGAAGGGACGTACATGCCCATGGGTCACACGGCCACCGCACAGGCCGGCTCCGGCGGCTTGACAGCGACCGAGCACCGCCTGGCCAACGGCCTGCGTGTGGTGCTCTCCGAGGACCATCTGACCCCGGTCGCCGCGGTCTGCCTCTGGTACGACGTCGGCTCGCGCCACGAGGTCAAGGGACGCACCGGTCTGGCTCACCTCTTCGAGCACCTGATGTTCCAGGGCTCGGGACAGGTCAAGGGGAACGGCCACTTCGAGCTGGTCCAGGGGGCCGGCGGCTCGCTCAACGGGACGACCAGCTTCGAGCGGACCAACTACTTCGAGACCATGCCCACCCACCAGGTGGAGCTGGCTCTCTGGCTCGAGGCCGACCGGATGGGCTCCCTCCTCGCCGCGCTCGACGAGGAGTCCATGGAGAACCAGCGCGACGTCGTCAAGAACGAGCGCCGCCAGCGTTACGACAACGTGCCCTACGGCACCGCGTTCGAGAAGCTGACCGCCCTCTCCTACCCCGAGGGCCACCCCTACCACCACACCCCGATCGGCTCCATGGCCGACCTGGACGCGGCCACGCTGGAGGACGCCCGCGCGTTCTTCCGTACGTACTACGCGCCCAACAACGCGGTGCTCTCGGTGGTCGGCGACATCGACCCCGAGCAGACCCTCGCCTGGATCGAGAAGTACTTCGGCTCCATCCCGTCCCACGACGGCAAGCAGCCGCCGCGCGACGGGACGCTGCCGGAGATCATCGGCGAGCAGCTGCGCGAAGTGGTCCACGAGGAGGTCCCGGCGCGCGCCCTGATGGCCGCCTACCGCCTCCCGCACGACGGCACCCGTGCCTGTGACGCGGCCGACCTGGCGCTCACCGTGCTCGGCGGCGGCGAGTCCTCCCGGCTGCACAACCGCCTGGTGCGCCGCGACCGTACGGCGGTGGCGGCGGGCTTCGGGCTGCTGCGGCTCGCCGGGGCGCCCTCGCTGGGCTGGCTGGACGTGAAGACGTCCGGCGGCGTCGAGGTGGAGCAGATCGAGGCCGCCGTCGACGAGGAGCTGGCCAGGTTCGCCGCCGAGGGGCCCACCCCCGAGGAAATGGAGCGGGCCCAGGCGCAGTTGGAGCGCGAGTGGCTGGACCGGCTCGGCACGGTCGCCGGCCGCGCCGACGAACTGTGCCGTTACGCGGTGCTGTTCGGCGACCCGCAGCTCGCCCTGAGCGCCGTGGGCCGGGTCCTGGACGTCACCGCGGAGGAGGTGCGCGCGGCGGCCGAGGCGGCCCTGCGCCCCGACAACCGGGCGGTGCTGGTGTACGAGCCCATCGAGCCGGCCGACGAGGCCGACGAGGGCGAAGACGGCACCGAGGGCACCGACGCGCACGAGGGGGCGGCCAAGTGAGCGACGCCGCCGTGACTGGAGTAGCCATGGAGTTCCACCCGCAGCCCACCGCAGGCACGGCCCGCCCCTGGGCCTTCCCGGCGCCCGAGCGCGGCGCCCTGCCCAACGGGCTGACCGTGCTGCGCTGCCACCGCCCCGGCCAGCAGGTCGTCGCGGTGGAGATCTTCCTGGACGCGCCGCTGGAGGCCGAGCCCGAGGGCCTGGACGGCGTGGCCACGATCATGTCGCGGGCGCTCTCCGAGGGCACCGACAAGCACAGCGCCGAGGAGTTCGCCGCCGAGCTGGAGCGCTGCGGCGCCACCCTCGACGCGCACGCCGACCACCCCGGCGTCCGGGTCTCCCTGGAGGTTCCGGCCTCCCGGCTGGCCAAGGCCCTGGGCCTGGTCGCCGAGGCACTGCGGGCCCCGGCCTTCGCCGAGAGCGAGATCGAGCGCCTCGTCGGCAACCGCCTCGACGAGATCCCGCACGAGCAGGCCAACCCGTCCCGGCGCGCCGCCAAGCAGCTCTCCAAGGAGCTGTTCCCGGCCACCGCCCGGATGTCCCGCCCGCGCCTGGGCACCGAGGAGACCGTCCGGCGGATCGATCAGGCCGCCGTGCGCGCCTTCTTCGACGCCCATGTCCGCCCGTCCACCGCGACGGCCGTGATCGTCGGCGACCTGACGGGCATCGACCTGGACGCGCTGCTGGCGGAGACCCTCGGCGACTGGTCGGGCAACGCCGGCCAGGCCCGCCCGGTGCCGCCCATCACCGCGGACGACACCGGCCGCGTGGTCATCGTGGACCGCCCCGGCGCGGTCCAGACCCAGCTGCTGATCGGCCGGATCGGCGCCGACCGGCACGAGCGCGTGTGGCCCGCGCAGGTCCTCGGCACGTACTGCCTGGGCGGCACCCTCACCTCCCGGCTGGACCGGGTGCTGCGCGAGGAGAAGGGCTACACCTACGGAGTGCGCGCCTTCGCCCAGGTGCTGCGCTCCAGCGGCCCCGACTCCGGCGGTGCGGCGATGCTCGCGATCAGCGGCTCGGTGGACACGGAGTCCACCGGACCGGCCCTGGAGGACCTCTGGAAGGTCCTGCGGACGCTGGCCGCCGAGGGGCTGACCGACGCCGAGCGCGAGACGGCCGTGCAGAACCTGGTGGGCGTCGCCCCGCTGAAGTTCGAGACCGCCGCCTCCGTCGCCAGCACGCTGGCCGACCAGGTCGAGCAGCACCTCCCCGACGACTACCAGGCCCACCTCTACGCCCGGCTCGCCGAGACGGGCACCGTGGAGGCGACCGCCGCCGTGGTCAACGCCTTCCCGGTGGACCGCCTCGTCACGGTCCTCGTGGGCGACGCCGCGCAGATCGAGGAGCCCGTGCGGGCGCTCGGCATCGGCGAGGTCTCCGTCGTCACCGGCTGACGGCACCCGTGGCACACCGCCGCGAACAGGACCCCGACGGACGGAAGTTCGTCGGGGTCCTCCCTTTTTGCCCGATTGCTGAGCTTTGCGGCTTTTATTGGAGAGGTTGCCTGTCTGCCCTGTGGGATGCGCGACAAATCCCCTTGTCCGTTTGGTGATGGGAAGTCGCCCCGCCTAGCGTCGGCCCGGCTGTCCGTCACCCGTATGCCGCATCCGCGGCGCCGGGCAGTCATCGCCGAGTCCCCGTCAGGCGCGAGCCTGGGGAGCCGGGGACCCACACGCAGTCCCTGGGGTGAATCGGAGGCCCGTGCCGTGAACCGGCGCGGGGATCCGTAGGAGACCTTCCTGCTCCGAACCCGTCAGCTAACCCGGTAGGCGAGAAGGAAGGAAAGGATCAGCCCCTCCATGGCGTTCACCCGTGCCACCGGGAAGCACCGTGCTCCGAGCCGCCTGACGCGCCGCAGCGCCCAGGCCGCCGGCGTCGCGGCCCTGGCCACCACCGGAGTCATCGGCTCGCTGGCCTCCCCGGCCCTCGCCGCGGACACCGAGGCCGCCAAGGTCGCCGACACCGGCCTCACCCAGGCCATCGCCCTCGACGCCACCCTCGCCGACCAGATCGACGCCCAGGCCCAGGTCCAGAAGCAGCAGGCCGACGCGATCGCCGAGGCGAAGGCCAAGGCCGCGGCGGAGGCCCGCGCGAAGGCCGCCAAGGCCAAGGCGAAGGCGGAGGCCGAGCGCAAGGCCGAGGCCCGCGCCAAGGAGGTCCGCGAAGAGAAGGCCCGTGCCGCCCGCGCCGCCGAGCGCGCCCGGCTCAACGCCTTCCACCTCCCGGTCGCCGGCTCCCACATCACCACCGGCTACAACACCGGCGGCGCGCTCTGGTCCTCCGGCAGCCACTCCGGCGTCGACTTCCAGGCCGCTTCCGGCAGCTCCGTCGTCGCGGTCGGCGCCGGTACGGTCGTCGAGGCCGGCTGGGGCGGCGCGTACGGCAACAACATCGTGCTCCGGATGACGGACGGCACGTACACCCAGTACGGCCACCTCTCCTCGATCGGCGTCTCCGTCGGCCAGAGTGTCTCCTCCGGCCAGCAGATCGGGCTCTCCGGCTCCACCGGCAACTCCACCGGCCCGCACCTGCACTTCGAGGCCCGCACCACCCCCGACTACGGCTCAGACATGGACCCCGTCGGCTACCTGCGCTCGCACGGTCTGAACGTCTGACCCGCCCCCGCGCGACCCCGCCCGAAGGCCCCGGCACCCGCCGGGGCCTTCGGCAATTCCGGCCTGAAGATATCCATGGATTCCGGCCTGCCATCGGAAATTCCGGCAGATTGCAATAGAGTCACGGAACAGACGTCGGGCGGCCGCGTTTCGCGGGGATCAAGGCGGAGGTTCGGACATGCGCATTCCCGCGCATTCGGTATGCACGGCAATCCGTGACGACATCGTCTCCGGTGTCTACGAGCGCGGCAGCCGCCTCACCGAGGAGCTGCTGGCCCGCCGCTACGGGGTCTCCCGCGTCCCGGTCCGCGAGGCCCTGCGCACCCTGGAGTCCGAGGGGTTCGTGGTCACCCGCAGACACGCCGGCGCCTGTGTCGCCGAGCCCACCGCGCAGGAGGCGGCCGACCTCCTGGAGGTGCGGATGCTCCTGGAGCCCCTGGGCGCGGCACGCGCCGCCCAGCGCCGCACGGAGGCCCATCTGAAGGTGCTCCGGGGTCTGGTCAGGCTGGGCCAGGAGCGGGCCCGCCGGGGCGAGGGCGAGGATCTGCGTTCGCTGGCCGGCTGGTTCCACGAGACGCTCGCCCAGGCCTCCGGCAGCCCCGCCCTCATCGCGCTGCTCACCCAGCTCCGGCACAAGATCGCCTGGATGTACGCGGTCGAGCAGCCGGCCCGCCCGGTCGACGCCTGGGCCGAGCGCGGCGCGATCGTGGACGCCGTGGCGCGCGGCGACGCGGAGCGGGCGAGGGCGCTCACGGCCCAGCACGCGGAACGCGCCACCGGGGCCCACCGGCTGCGCCGCCCGGATCAGCCGGGTCGGCGCACCGCGCCCGTTCCCCGCGTGAGCTCTTCGCAACACGACGTAAACATCGCGGGCGTCCGCCATTAACAAGCGAGCCGTATACAAAGAGAAGTAATTCCGGGAGCGCAGTTCGTGCTGCCCGAATTACCTTGTCCGGGCGTCGCTATTTCCGGAGAGTGGACCGGGAGGCCAACCGGAAAGCGAACCGGAATGCGAAAAAGCCGCGACCCTCTCGGGGATCGCGGCTCTCGCACCTCGTGAATCCGGCAGGGCCGGACCCCGTCGGGTCAGACGGTCTCGGGAAGCTCTTCCAGGCCCTCGGCGACCAGCTTCGCCAGCCGGTCCAGAGCGGCCTCGGCGTCGTCCGCGTCGGACGCGAGCACGATCTCCTCGCCGCCCTGCGCGCCCAGACCGAGCACGGCGAGCATGGAGGCGGCGTTCACCGGGTTGCCGTCGGCCTTGGCGATCGTCACCGGGACGCCGGAAGCCGTGGCGGCACGGACGAAGATGGAAGCGGGGCGGGCGTGCAGGCCCTCGGCCCAACCGACGTTTACGCGGCGCTCAGCCATGGTTCTGCCCTTCACATATCAACGGTTGTCTAGACCAGTCTCTCATGCAGTGCGTGGTGCTGTGCCCGGCCTCCCGTCCGGCCCCGTGCTCCGGCTGCCCAGGTCCGGGCCTCCTCAGACTGCCCCGGCACCGATCCCTCCGCGACCGGGGTCCCCGCCGTAGGCTTTGCCCATGGAGCCCACGCCGGAGCAGAGTCCGCATCACGCGTACCCCGACCACTGGGAAGCGGACGTGGTGCTCCGCGACGGTGGCACCGCGCGCATCAGGCCGATCACCACGGACGACGCCGAGCGACTGGTCAGCTTCTACGAGCAGGTGTCCGACGAGTCGAAGTACTACCGGTTCTTCGCCCCGTATCCGCGGCTATCCGACCGGGACGTGCACCGCTTCACCCATCACGACTACGTCGACCGGGTGGGGCTGGCCGTCACGATCGGCGGCGAGTTCATCGGAACCGTCCGCTTCGACCGCATCAACGAGCAGGGCCGCCCCGCCTCCGCGCCCGCCGACGAGGCCGAGGTCGCCTTCCTCGTCCAGGACGCCCACCAGGGCCGCGGAGTCGCCTCGGCGCTGCTCGAACACATCGCCGCGGTCGCCCGCGAGCGCGGCATCCGGCGCTTCGCCGCCGAGGTGCTCCCCGCCAACAACAAAATGATCAAGGTGTTCCGGGACGCCGGGTACACCCAGCGCCGCAGCTTCGAGGACGGCTCCGTCCATCTCACCCTCGACCTCGAACCCACCGAGAAGTCCCTCGCCGTCCAGCGCGGCCGCGAACAGCGCGCCGAGGCCCGCTCGGTGCAGCGCCTCCTCGCTCCCGGCTCCGTCGCGGTCATCGGCGCCGGTCGCACCCACGGCGGGGTGGGCCGCACGGTCCTGCGCAACCTCCTCGCCTCCGGCTACACCGGCCGCAGTTACGCGGTGAACAGCGCCTTCGACGAGGGTCTCGCCACCCTCGACGGCGTTCCGGCCCACCGCTCGCTCGGCGAGATCGACGAGCAGGTCGACCTCGCGGTCATCGCCGTCCCCGCCCACCGGGTGCCCGAGGCCGTCGCCGACTGCGGTGAGCACGGCGTCCAGGGCCTGGTCGTCCTCTCCGCCGGATACGCCGAGCGGGGCGCCGACGGCCGTGAACTCCAGCGCGAACTGGTCCGCCAGGCCCGCTCGTACGGCATGCGGATCATCGGCCCGAACGCCTTCGGCATCATCAACACCGCCGAGTCCGTCCGGCTGAACGCCTCGCTCGCCCCCGAGTCGCCGGCCCGCGGCCGGATCGGCCTGTTCACCCAGTCCGGCGCGATCGGCATCGCGCTGCTCTCCGGCCTCCACCGGCGCGGCGCGGGCCTGTCCTCCTTCATCTCGGCGGGCAACCGGGCCGACGTCTCCGGCAACGACTTCCTCCAGTACTCCTTCGAGGACCCGGACACCGACGTCGCCCTCCTCTACCTCGAATCGCTCGGCAACCCGCGCAAGTTCACCCGCCTCGCCCGCCGCACCGCCGCCGTGAAGCCCGTCGTCGTGGTCAAGGGCGCCCGGCACAGCGGCTCCACCCCGCCCGGCCACGCGGTCCCGGTCAGCCGCATCCCCGACGCCACGGTCTCAGCGCTGATGCGCCAGGCCGGCGTCATCCGGGTCGACACCGTGACCGAGATGGTCGACGCGGGCCTCCTGCTGGCGGGCCAGCCGCTCCCGGCCGGTCCCCGGGTCGCCATCCTCGGCAACTCCGAGTCCCTCGGCCTCCTGACGTACGACGCCTGCCTGGCCGAGGGGCTGCGCCCGCGCCCGCCGATCGACCTCACCACGGCCGCCTCCCCGCAGGACTTCCGGGACGCGCTGGCCGAGGCGCTGGCGGACGGGACCTGCGACGCGGTGATCGTCACCGCCATCCCGTGGGTGGGGGAGAACGGCGAGGCCGAGACCGGCGACGGCGAGGTGCTGGCCGCCGCCCTGCACAAGGCCGTGGCCGGGGGCTCGGCCAAGCCGGTGGCCGTCGTCCACGTCGAGATCGGCGGCCTCGCCGAGGCCCTGGCCGCCGCGAGCAGCACGGCCGCGCCCCGCCCCCGCACGGTGACGCCCACCGCCCAGACGCGGGCAGCCACCGCGGCCACGACGGACCGGGGCCCGGGCCCGGACCGGGCCACGGCCAC
>NZ_JAAGMH010000009.1:0-19990 GCF_010548505.1 Streptomyces sp. SID14515
GGGCTCCGCCCCGGACCCCGCTCCTCAAACGCCGGAGGGGCTGGAAAGGGAACTCCGGAGGGGCTGGACGTGCGGCCCCGGAGGCACTGGAAGGTAGACGCCGGAGGGGCTGGAAGGCCAACGCCGGAGGAGCTGGAAAGTAAACCCTGGACGGGTTGGAAGGCGACCCCCGAGGGGCTGATCTGGTGGTCGTTCAGGGGGTGCGGATCAAGGTCAGGACCTCGTCTCGTACCGCCGTCATCGTCTTCTCGTCCCTCGCCTCGACGTTCAGGCGCAGCAGAGGCTCCGTGTTCGAGGCGCGGAGGTTGAACCACCAGTCGGCGGCCGTGACCGTGAGGCCGTCCAGGTCGTCGAAGGTGATGTCGTCGCGGGTGCCGTAGACCGTCCTGACCTTGGTCAGGCTGGCTGTCTGGTCGGCGACGGTGGAGTTGATCTCGCCGGAGCCGCTGTACCGGTCGTACTCCGCCACCAGCTCCGAGAGCGGCTTCTGCTGGCCGCCGAGTGCGGCGAGTACGTGGAGGGCGGCGAGCATGCCCGTATCGGCGTTCCAGAAGTCGCGGAAGTAGTAGTGCGCCGAGTGCTCGCCGCCGAAGATCGCTCCGTGCCGCGCCATCTCCGTCTTGATGAAGGAGTGGCCGACCCGGGTGCGGACCGGGGTGCCGCCGTTCTCGCGGACCACCTCGGGGACGGACCAGGAGGTGATCAGGTTGTGGATGACGATGCCCTCGCCGCCGTTGCGGGCCAGTTCGCGGGCGGCCACCAGGGCCGTGATCGCGGACGGCGAGACGCCCGCACCCCGTTCGTCGACCACGAAGCAGCGGTCCGCGTCGCCGTCGAAGGCGAGGCCCAGGTCGGCGCCCTCGGCGAGCACGCGGGCCTGGAGGTCGACGATGTTCTCGGGGTCGAGGGGGTTGGCCTCGTGGTTGGGGAAGGTGCCGTCCAGGTCGAAGTACATCGGGACCAGGTCCAACGGGAGGCCCTCGAAGACCGTGGGGACCGTGTGGCCTCCCATGCCGTTGCCCGCGTCGACCACGACCTTCAGGGGGCGGATCGCGGTCAGGTCGACCAGGCCGCGGAGGTGGGACGCGTAGTCGCTGAGGGTGTCGCGTTCCGTGATCGTGCCGGGGGTCGTGGCGGCGGCCGGCCTCGGGGCGCCTTCCGACCACTGCTCGACGAGCGTGCGGATCTCCGCCAGGCCGGTGTCCTGGCCGACCGGGGCCGCGCCCGCCCGGCACATCTTGATGCCGTTGTACCGCGCCGGGTTGTGCGAGGCCGTGAACATCGCGCCGGGGAGGTCCAGCGCCCCCGACGCGTAGTACAGCTGGTCAGTCGAGCAGAGGCCGATGAGGGTGACGTCCGCGCCACGGGCCGCCGCGCCGCGCGCGAAGGCGGCGGACAGACCCGGTGAGGTGGGGCGCATGTCGTGGCCGACCACGATCGCGTCGGCGGCCGTGACCTGGACGAACGCGGCTCCGAAGAGTTCGGCCAGCGACTCGTCCCACTGGTCGGGCACCACTCCGCGCACGTCGTACGCCTTCACGAGCTGCGACAGATCAGCAACCACGGCCGGTCCTCCTGGGGTCTTTGCGGACCGCCCAAACTACCCGGCCGGGCGGTGCCCCAAGAGACGGCCTCAGGAGTCCGGGGAGCGCAGCACCCTCAGGTGGCCCCGGCGGGCCACTTCCACCGGGTCCGCGGCGCGCGGGCCCCGGCCTCCGCCGCCCGGGCCGCGGTCCTGCGGGCGGGCGGCCTCGCGAACCGCGTTGGCCAGTGCTTCGAGGTCGTCGCCGCTGGGGTGCGCCGGTGCGGAGCCGTCGGAGAGCCGCACCACTTCCCAGCCCCGTGGCGCGGTAAGCCGCTCACTGTGTTCGGCGCAGAGGTCGTAACAGTGGGGCTCGGCGTAGGTGGCGAGCGGGCCGAGGACCGCAGTCGAATCGGCATAGACGTACGTCAGTGTCGCGACGGCAGGGCGGCCGCACGCGGTGCGCGAACAGCGACGTACAGGGCTCACGATGTTGGACGGTACCGCACTCTTGAGCGGGCTGCGACGACTCCCCCTCGGGTCACCCCACCGTGTCGCCCTGTGACCTGCGGCACAGCGGCGCTTCCGGCGGCTACCCTGACCTGCGCCGGGGCCGGGGCCCAGTGATCGCACGGTGGTCGTGCCGGTCGCGGGCGGGGCGGATCGCGGCCGTGGGCGCGGGGCCGGCGATCGGATGAGGGGCCTGAAAAGGGCTCAACCTTGGCCGAAATGTTCAACTGTGGACATCCGGAAGCGGGGCCGACTCCTCCGCCTCCACCCCCGGGGCAGGGATGCGGTCACCCCCGGTCGGCCGCGTCGTTCACCTGATCGTCACGGTCTCCGGAGCGTTACGCTGCGTCGGTGATGGACAGCTCCGTACCTCCCCACCCGTTCGAGCCGCGGCCCCGGCGCCGTGACCGTCATGGCCGCGGTATGCGTGGGCCGGTCGCGCCACCTCAGGTGCCGCTGTCGGCCAGCCGGGGCGAGACCTTCCGTGATCTGGTCCAGGACTCGGTGGAGCGGCTGGAGCGGCGCTGGCCTCAGCTGGCCGAGGTCGACTTCGTCGTCCTCGATGTGCCCGGCACCCCGGAGGAGGTCGTTCCGCTCGGCAGCGCGGTGGCCGCGGGCAAGGGGCGGCCCGCCCAGATCGTCGTCTACCGGCGGCCCGTCGAGATCCGTACGAAGAGCCGCGACGAGCGCGCCCTGCTCGTGCACGAGGTCGTCGTCGAGCAGGTCGCCGAGCTGCTGGGGCTGGCCCCCGAGTCGGTCGACCCCCGGTACGGGCAGGACTAGCCCTCCCGGGGGCCGACACTGGTTCTTCCTCCCCGGGCGGACCGACACTGGCCCTCCCTCCGGGGGGCCGACAGCGGGACCGGGCCTCAGTCGTCCAGGACCGAGAGGTCCTGGCGGGCCGACGGGACCTTGACCGTGCCGCCGTCGTCGGGGAGCGTCTGCACGGTGAACATCCGGACGCCACCCTCGGTGCGCGCCAGGGTGCGCGACGCGTGGACCGGGCCGCCCGAGGTCGTCTCGACGGTCAGCGCGTAGGCGCCCTTGAGGCCCTCCGGCGCCGTCGGGGTGACGGCGAGGGTCGTGCCGGCCTTGACCGTGTACGTCTCCACGGACGGTTCACCGCCTCCGCTGCCCGCCGACGCGGTGACCTTCACCTTGGCCGTGGCGCCCGGCGCGGTCAGGGACAGCGTGGAGTCCTTGGCCCGGTTGTCCGGGACGCTCGCCCGGGCGCCGACCGGTCCGGTGGCCGGGATGTAGGCGACCTCCTGCTGGTCGCCCTTGCCGCGGACCACGCGCAGCGCAGCTGCGATCGGCGTCGCCCGGTCCTTCTGCACCGGGCTCAGGCGCAGGGAGCCCGGTTCCCCCCGGGTGACGTCCTTGAGGTCGACGGTCGCCGTCATCGAGGACTTGATGTGCAGGGTGGCGTTGCCGGCCGGGGAGAACGTCGCGTTCTTCCCCATGAGCTGGACCTTCACGTCCGCATCGTCCTCGCCGGGCGCGAACGCCACCAGCTGTACGGAGGTGGCGTCGGCCGGGATGCCGGGCAGCACGAGCGTGCCGGAGGGGTCCTCGGACGCGGTGATCCAGTCGCTGCCCGCGCCGTCCTCGGCGCTCATGACGACCGCTCCGATCCGCCCCGATCGGGTGGTGACGTGGGCGGTCAGCTGGTCGACGGCCTCGGGGGTGAGGGTGGACAGCAGGACGGCGACGCTGGAGCGGGCCGGCACGGTGATGCCGTCCCCGACGTCGGACTTGAGCGCGCCCTTGGGGCCGTACAGCTCGATGTCGGCCACGGCGCCGGTGTCGTCGGGGTTGGTGAGGTGGATGTAGTCCTGGCGGGACTTGGCGGTGCTCGCGCCCGGGAACCAGAAGTCCGTGTCAGGGGCGGTGCAGGTGACCCCGAGGAGCCCCCGGGCGCCGCCCGCGGTGACCTCGGTGGTCTGCTGGGCGGCCCAGCCGGGGGCCAGCCGGCCGGTGGCCGTGCCGACGAGGGCCGGGGCTGCGGAGCCGTTCGCCTCGGCGACGACCGGCTTTCCGGGCTCCTTCACGGCGAGGACCGGCTTGTCGGCCTTCTCCTTCGCCTTCTTCGCGGCTTCCTCGGCCTTCTTGACCTTCTTCGGGTCGGTCTCGTCCTCGTCGTCCACGACCGGCAGCGCCGGCTTCAGCTCGGCGGCGCCCTTGGCTTCGCCGCCCTCGCCCGCCGGGGTGAAGGCGGTGTACTGCGTCTCCGCCAGTTCGGAGTTGCTGGGCGCCGGGCAGACCAGGCTGGAGCGTTCGACCGGCAGCAGCGTGGCGGACTTCGCCCCGGTGTCCGTCGGGGCGCCGGGCGCGGTGACCGTGGCGAATCCGGTGATGGCGGCCAGGACGGCGGCGCCCGCGATCAGGGACAGGTGGGTGGACTTCACTCGGACTCGCCTCGCGATGCGTTACCGGTCTGCCACGGGGCCTGACCCGGGGCCGGAGGGTCGGTGTGTTCGCCGTTCTCGGTGGGGTGCTGGGCGGGGTCGGCGTACTGGGGCTGCTGAGGCTGCTGGTACTGCCCGCCGGTGTACTGGCCGTACTCGTCGTACGCGCCAGGGTCGCCGTACGCGCCTTGGCCGTCGTACGTGCCCTGGCTGTCGTACGTGCCCTGCTCGCTGTACTGCTGCGTGTAGGGGTCCTGGACGGCGTAGCCGCCGCTCTGGTCGCCGTAGCCCTGGTAGCCGGTGTTCTGCTGATGCTCCGGCTGCTGCTGTTGCTGTTGCTGTTGCTGTTGCTGTTGCTGTTGCTGTTGGGCGTACGGGTCCGGCTGGTACGCCGCGTAGTAGTCGGCGCCCGGCTGCTGCCGCCCGTCCCACTGCGCGTACTCGTCGTACTGCTGCTGCGGGACCGCCGCGTAGCCGCCGGTGGCCTCCTGCGGGTCGTGCGCCGGGGCGTTCTCGGCGTACGGGTCGGCGGACTGCTGCGCGGGGATGTACTCCCCCGCGTCGGGCAGGTCTGCGTCTCCGGCGTTCGCGGCGTTCCCGGTACTCCCGGCGTTCGCGGCGTTACCGGCTTCCTCGGCGGCGGCCGCCGCCTCGGCCTGGGCCGCGGCGCGCAGCCTGCGGGCGCGGCGGCCCTCGCCGTCGACCGGCTCGGCGGCGACGGCGAGCGCCTCCTCGGGCAGGTCGTCGTCGATCTCCCGGCGGCGGCCCGGCAGGGCCATGACCACCAGGACCACGAGGAGCGCGGCCTGCGCCCAGATCCACGCGGTGTGGGTGATCGGGGCGTCGTGGGTGAGGTCCAGGCGGCCGCCGTTCGCGGGCAGTTCGAAGCCCTGGGCCCAGCCGTCGACGGTCTTGTGCGGCAGCGGCTTGCCGTCCAGCGTGGCCGTCCAGCCCGGGTCGGCGGCGTCCGCGATCCGCAGGACGCGGCCCGCCTCACCGGCCGGGATCTCGGAGTGGGCCTCGACGGCGGCCGAGCCGACCGGAAGGTGCTCGCCCTCGCCGGACGCCGGGGTGATCATGACGCGGGCGACCTGGCGGTCCACCCGCCACAAGGCGCTGCCGTCGAGCTGGCTGAGGCGGCTGAGGCCGGGCGTCGAGTCGAGGACCCGGCTCATCTCGCGCGGCGCTCCGTCCCGGACGAGGACGTAACGGATCGCGAAGCCGCTGAGCTGGCCGCCCTGGTCGGCGCCGGAGCCGGCGACGAGGTTGGCGACGACCTTGTCGAGGTGGCTGTTGTCGCCGACCGCCTCGGTGAGCTCGCCGTCGCCGAGGCGCGCGCCCGAGCCGCGGACCAGGCTGTACGCCACGGAGTCGGGCGAGGTGCCGCCGAGGACGAGGGTGCGGGGCTGGTCGCGGGTGGTGCTCTCCTCCGCCACGAAGGCGGGCACCTGGACGGGGTCGCGTCGTTCCAGCGGGCCGTCCGCGCCGCCGATCATCCAGCCGGCCGCGGCCAGGACCGGGGCCAGCCCGGCGGCCAGCGCGATCAGGGCGGCGACGGGCTGGCGCCAGCCGAAGCTCTGCTCGGCGACCCGGATGCGGGCGCCGTCAGCGCCCACCAGGGCGGCGGCGATCAGGGCGGTGCCGTAGACGAGGGTGGCGGGTCCGGCCCAGGTGGATCCGTTGGCGACGGCGGCGAAGAGGAAGCCGACGAGCGCGACCGCCCAGGCGGTGCGGACGGCGAACTGCCGCTCCTCGCGCAGCAGGGCGGCGAGCGCGGCCAGCACGATGCCGAGGAGCAGGATGCCGCCCGCCGCACCGGGGCCGCCGGGGCTGATGCCGAGCAGGTCGAGACCCGAGGCCTCTCCCGTACCGATGTCCAGGCCCGCTTCGGTCAGGAGCGCGGACGGGTTCGTCAGGAGGCTCAGCGACCAGGGGGCGAGGACCAGCACCGGGGTGCCGACGGCGGCGACGAAGCGGAGCCCGTACGCCGTGATGTCGCCGCGTCGCAGCACGAGCACGCCGAGGCCGAGGACCACGGCGAGCGGCCAGACGATCGGGGTGAACGCCATGGTGACGGTCAGCAGCAGCGTGTACGCCCAGGTGGCGCGCCAGCTGCCGCGCTCGCCCGCCGCGCTGTCCGCGCGCAGCCCGTGGGCGGCGACGCCCGCGCGGGCGATCAGCGGAAGCAGGACGAGGAGGACGGCGGTGCCGAGGCGGCCGGTGGCCAGGGCGCCGGTCGCGGCGGGCAGGAAGGCGTACGCGACGCTCGCCCAGGCCCGCAGCAGCCGGGAGGGGAGCAGCGGGCGGGAGGCGAAGTAGGCGGTGAGCCCGGCCAGCGGGATCGAGCAGACCAGCAGCACGCTGACGGCGAGGCCGGTCGAGCCGAGGAAGAGGGCCGACAGGGCGGCGAGCAGACCGAGGTAGGGCGGGGCGGTCTGGGTGCCGCCGGTGCCGACGGTGTGCCAGGCGTCCGCGTACCGGTCCCAGAGCGCGCCGGCCTCGGCGGGGGCGGGCAGCAGCGCGCCGCCCGCCAGTGCGCCGCCGCTGAGCAGGTTGCGGCAGGCGACGAGGGAGACGACGAGGAGCAGCGCGAAGAGGACGGGGCCCGGTTTGCGGCCGATGCGCTTGAGGCGGGCGAACTGGTCGACTTCGAGGAAGTCGGCGTCGTCGCCGCCCGGCCCGGATTCGACGGCCCCGTGCCGCGAACCGCCCGCGTCGGCGTCCGTACGGCCGCCGAAGTTGCCCGCGACCTGGTCGACGGTGGCCCGGACGGTCGCGCCGGGCGGCGGGAATAGGGCGCGCAGCTCGGCGGCGTCGACGACGCCCTTTCCGCGGTTGCGGCGGGCGGCGAGGATGCGGCCGGGGCGCAGCAGGGTGCCCAGCAGGCCGGTGACCTCGTCGAGCGCCTGGCCCGGCACCTTGCCGACGAGGTAGGCGAGGGTACGGAGCAGGGTGCCGACGACGAGCCGGAGCAGGACCCAGGGCAGGGCCTTGCCGCGGGCGTTGACGAGCATCGTGTAGACCGCGCCCGCCTTGTCGACGCGGTGCGGGCTGGCGACCGAGCGGCCTGCGCAGTCGATGGGGCGGCGTTCGCGGGCGGAGGCCTCGGCGTGCCGCAGGACGGCGTCCGGGGCGACGAGGACCCGGTGTCCGGCGAGGTGGGCGCGCCAGCACAGGTCGACGTCGTCGCGCATCAGCGGGAGCCTGCGGTCGAAGCCGCCGAGCTCCTCGTAGACGTCGCGGCGGATGAGCATGCCCGCGGAGGAGACGGACAGGACGGTACGGACCTGGTCGTGCTGGCCCTGGTCCTGCTCGCGGCGGTCCAGGCCCGTCCAGCGGCGGCCGCTGTTGGCGATGGAGACGCCGACTTCCAGGAGCTGCTTGCGGTCGTACCAGCCGCGCAGCTTGGGTCCGACGATCGTGGCGTGCCGGTCGGTGTCGACGACGCGCAGCATCTCGGCGAGCGCGTCCGGCTCGGGTGCGCAGTCGTCGTGCAGCAGCCAGAGCCACTGGACGGGTTCGCCGTGCGGCAGCTCGGGGAGGTCGTAGTTCTCGTCGACCCAGGTGCGGGTCTCCGGGTCCCAGCCGCTGGGGCGCTTGAGGTAGGGCAGGTCGTCCGGGGTCAGGATCCCGGCCGTGCGGGCCGCCTCGTCGACGGCCGTGCCGAAGCTCGTACGGCGTGCGAGGTGCAGGACGCGTTCGTCGCCGAGCGCCTCGGTGACCAGCCGGGCCGAGTCGTCGGCGCTGCCGGTGTCGGCGGCGACGACGTTCTGTACGGGGCGTTCCTGCCCGAGCAGCCCGGCCAGCACGTCGGGCAGCCAGCGGGCGCCGTCGTGGGAGACGAGCACGGCGGTGACGACGTGCCGGGGGAACTCTGGGGCGGCGGCGGCCGCGTTCGGCGCCGCCGAGTGGCTGTGCACGGACATCGAGGTACGGGCCCTCCGGCCGGGTCCGGGGGCGTATCCCCGGGGGCTGCATCGGTGTACACGCGCGCCCCGGCGGGGCGTTGGCGCGTCTCGGACGGGGCCCCACACTAACGGTACGGACAGGTGGCGGAGGTCCGAGCGGGTGAAGCGACCTGGGAGCGACCGGGGGCGGACCTGCCGACGGCCCGTCGGCCGGGCCCTGAGGAAGGGGTCGGCGGACGGGCCGTCGGGGGGATGTTCGGGTGCTCGGGTGTTGGGTGTCCCGGATGCCCCGAGGTACTCGAAGGCTGTGGGGTGGCGGGAAGCCGGGGGTGGGGGAAGCGGGCCCGTGCGAGGGGCGGCTCCGGACGGAAGCGCGGAGGCGGGAGTGGGGGTGGGGGTGGGGGTGGGGGTGGGGGTGGAAGGTCCGTGGGCCTGCGGGCGCTCCGCGGTTCGGGGGTGGAGCGGCCCGTGACGGTCCGGACTGCGGCCGGGCCTGGTCGGGGAGGTTCGGGGAGGGTTCGGGATGCGCCCTGCGATCGGGGTCCGGGGGCCGGGATCCGGTGGCCGACGGCCTTCGGCCTGCGCGTCCGGTGGTGGTGCGTACGTCAGATGGCGGCCTTCTTGAGGCGTCGCCGCTCCCGCTCGGAGAGCCCGCCCCAGATGCCGAAGCGTTCGTCGTTGGAGAGGGCGTACTCAAGGCATTCCGAGCGCACCTCGCAGGCGAGGCAGACCTTCTTGGCCTCGCGGGTGGATCCGCCCTTTTCGGGAAAGAAGGACTCGGGATCGGTCTGGGCGCACAGTGCGCGCTCCTGCCAGCCGAGTTCCTCGTCCGCGTCCTCGACCAGCAGTTGCTGGAACAGCTCGGTCATGTGCGCCCCTCGTCTGTCTCTTGCGTCCCGTGATGCAGCCGTTTGCGGCTGAACGACACGAGTGAAATTACAAGTGTGTAGCTCCAGGCCAGTCAAGCGAGGATCTGCTATTGGCCCAGGGATTCACTCTGCGGAACCAAGCGTATGCGGAAAGTGTTCAAATCAGCAAAAACCTGACATATGCCACAGGCTCCACAACCCCACGCCCTCCCATGAGAGAGACGAGTGGAGACGCCCTTGTGTTGCGATTCGATCACCGAAGCGATCAAGATCACAGTCAGGTCACGGAGCGTCAGCCGCGTTTGAGGGCGCGGATGATGCGCCACATGTCCCTGCTCACGGCTGCATAAACCTTTCTCCGAATCCGGCGACCGGAAGGAGTGAAACATTGCCCCCATATCGGGCATTGGGTTGACAGCGGACGGCCGAGCCGGTCTCCTTGACTTCATGCCAGCGACCGCAGCCATGCACGTCACCCACGTCCGTGGGTTCCGTAGCGCTGTCCAGGCCCGCTGTTGCTGTTCCAGCTGTCACAGCTGTTGATGCCGTAGCGCTCCAGCTCTGATCCAGCCTCTCCGGTCGAGCGTGCTTCTTCCTTCGCTTGTTTCGCTCCTCCCCTGCATTGCCGCAGTCCCGCACTTCCCGCAGCTCCTTCCGGGCTGCCGACGCTCACCGCGACTCCCCGCACGTGCACCCCCCATGCCGAGGAACCACCGCAGCCATGAACAGCGACAGCGACCTTCAGATCGCCGGCGACATCCTTGAGGTCCAGCACCTCCTGCAGCCCGCCCGCGAGCACCCCTCCACCGTCTCCGAATTCGTCGGCCTCGCGCGCTCCATCGCGACCGACCGCGCGCAGTGGGCCGGAATCGTCCAGTACGACTCCGCCTCCCGCTGGTACCACCGCCTGCACCAGGGCCCCGGCTACGAGGTGTGGCTGCTCAGCTGGGTGCCCGGGCAGGGCAGCGGACGACACGACCACGGCCTCTCCGCCGGCGTACTGACGGTCCTGGAAGGCGAGTTGACCGAGCACACGGAGAGCGGGACGCGGTCCCTCGGCGCGGGCGCACAGCGTGCCTTCGCCCCGGGGTACGTCCACGAAGTGGTCAACGACTCGCTCGAACCGGCCGTCAGTCTGCACGTCTACTACCCGGGACTGACCGAGATGCCGATGCACGCCACGCAAAGCGCCCCGACGGCCGTGGACGTCGTACCCGCCTGACAAACTGCTGTGCATGCGCATTGTTGTTCTGGCCGGTGGTATCGGCGGTGCCCGCTTTCTGCGCGGCCTCAAGCAGGCCGCGCCCGACGCGGACATCACGGTGATCGGCAACACGGGTGATGACATCCATCTGTTCGGGCTGAAGGTCTGTCCCGACCTCGACACCGTGATGTACACCCTCGGCGGTGGCATCAACGAGGAGCAGGGCTGGGGGCGTACCGACGAGACCTTCCAGGTCAAGGAGGAGCTCGCGGCGTACGGCGTGGGGCCCGGGTGGTTCGGGCTCGGCGACCGTGACTTCGCGACCCATATCGTCCGTACGCAGATGCTGGGCGCCGGCTATCCGCTGAGCGCGGTCACCGAGGCGCTCTGCGCCCGCTGGCAGCCCGGTGTGCGGCTGCTCCCCATGTCCGACGACCGGGTCGAGACGCATGTCGCCGTCGAGATGGACGGCGAGAGCAAGGCGATCCACTTCCAGGAGTACTGGGTGAAGCTGCGCGCCTCCGTCGAGGCGCAGGCGATCGTGCCGGTCGGGGCGGAGCAGGCCAAGCCGGCTCCGGGGGTGCTGGAGGCCATCGGTTCCGCCGACGTCATCGTCTTCCCGCCGTCGAACCCGGTGGTCTCCATCGGCACGATCCTCGCCGTGCCCGGGATCCGCGAGGCCATCGCCGAGGCCGGGGTGCCGGTGGTCGGCCTCTCCCCCATCGTCGGGGACGCGCCCGTGCGCGGGATGGCGGACAAGGTGCTCGCGGCGGTGGGCGTCGAGTCGACGGCCGCCGCCGTGGCCCAGCACTACGGGTCGGGGCTGCTGGACGGGTGGCTGGTGGACACGGTGGACGCGGGTGCGGTCGGTGACGTCGAGGCGGCGGGGATCCGCTGCCGGGCGGTGCCGCTGATGATGACGGACGTGGACACGACCGCCGAGATGGCCCGGCAGGCGCTGGATCTGGCCGAGGAGGTCAGGGCGTGAGTGGTTCCTCCCATGGTGATGGCGATGTAAGCGGTTCCTCGCACGGCGATGGCGATGTGAGCGGGTCTTCCCGTGCGCCTTCCTTTCGGGTGTGGGCGCTGGGCGGGATTCCCGAGGTGCGGGCCGGTGACGATCTCGCCAAGCTGATCGCCGCGACCTCGCCGGGGCTGGTCGACGGGGACGTTCTGCTGGTCACCTCGAAGATCGTCTCCAAGGCGGAGGGCCGGATCGTCGAGGCCGCCGACCGGGAGGCGGCGATCGACGCGGAGACCGTGCGGGTGGTGGCCCGGCGCGGGCCGCTGCGGATCGTGGAGAACCGGCAGGGCCTGGTCATGGCCGCCGCCGGGGTAGACGCCTCGAACACACCGGCCGGGACCGTGCTGCTGCTGCCCGAGGACCCCGACGCCTCCGCGCGGGCCGTCCGGGACGGGCTGCGGGACGCCCTCGGCGTCGATGTCGGCGTCGTCGTCACGGACACCTTCGGGCGGCCCTGGCGCAACGGGCTGACCGATGTCGCGATCGGGGCGGCCGGGGTGCGGGTGCTGGACGATCTGCGCGGCGGGACGGACGCGCACGGCAATCCGCTCAGCGCCACGGTCGTGGCCACGGCGGACGAGCTGGCCGCGGCCGGGGATCTGGTCAAGGGCAAGGCGGAGGGGCTGCCGGTGGCCGTGGTGCGGGGGCTGTCGCACGTGGTCTCCTCCGCCGACGCGGACAGCCCGGGCGCGCGTGCGCTCGTACGGAGTGCGGCCGATGACATGTTCCGGCTCGGGACGTCCGAGGCGGTCCGTGAGGCGGTGACGCTGCGGCGTACGGTGCGCGAGTTCAGCGATGAGCCGGTGGATCCGGGGGCCGTGCGGCGGGCCGTCGCCGCTGCCGTCACCGCTCCCGCGCCTCACCACACGACGCCGTGGCGGTTCGTGCTGCTGGAGTCTCCCGAGTCGCGGACGCGGCTGCTCGATGCGATGCGGGACGCCTGGGTCGAGGACCTGCGGCGGGACGGCCGGAGCGAGGAGTCGATCGCCAAGCGGGTACGGCGCGGCGATGTGCTGCGCAACGCGCCGTATCTGGTGGTGCCGTGCCTGGTGATGGACGGCTCCCATACGTACGGGGACGAGCGCCGCGACACGGCGGAGCGCGAGATGTTCGTGGTCGCGGCCGGGGCGGGCGTGCAGAACTTCCTGGTGGCGTTGGCCGGTGAGCGGCTGGGGTCGGCCTGGGTGTCCTCGACGATGTTCTGCCGGCCGGTGGTGCGGGAGGTGCTGGCGCTGCCTTCCTCGTGGGATCCGTTGGGGGCGGTGGCTGTGGGGCATGCGGTGGGGGTGGCTCGGGAGCGGGGGCGTCGGGATGTGGAGGCGTTTCTCACCGTGCGGTGAGGTGGGGCGGGGCGGTGGGGGCCGCTGCGCGGGGCCTTTCCCCTACCCGCCCCTTCCCGAAACCGGGGCGCTGCCCCGGGCCCCGGTTGTCCTCAAGCGCCGGACGGGCTGGATTCGGGGCGCTGTCCCGGGCGCCGCTCTTGTCCTCAAGCGCCGGACGGGCTGAAGTTCGGGGCTCTGCCCCGTACCCCGCTCCTCAAGCGCCGGAGGGGCTGAAAGATGGCTGAGGTGTGCCGGAAGAGCTGAAGGCGTCGGGCTACAGGTTCACGATGTTGCCCGGGGTCATCCTCGGGGCTCTGCGGGGCGGGGTGTGGCCCGAGAGCAGGATCAGGCGGGTCGCTCGGTGGCGCTGGCCCTCGTACGGGGTCAGCAGGGTCAGCATCTCCTCGTCGTCCGCGGCGCGGTTGTCCGCCAGTGCGTGGCCCACGATGCCCGGGAGGTGCAGGTCGCCGACCGTGACCGCGTCCGCCGCGCCGTTCGAGCGTTGGAGGGTCTCGGTCGAGGTCCAGGGGCCGATGCCGGGGATCAGTTGCAGGCGGGCCAGTGCCTCGGGGAGGTTCATCGTCGCCGCCTCCTCCAGCCGGCGGGCCACCCGTACCGCTCGCAGGATCGTCGACGAGCGCTTGGCGTCGACGTTCGCCCTGTGCCATTCCCAGGACGGGATCATCGCCCAGCCGCGCGGGTCCGGCATGACGTGCAGGCCCAGGTCCGCCGTGGGGCCCGGGGCCGGGGTGCCGAAGCGGCGGACCAGGTGGCGCCATGCTCGGTACGCCTCGTCCGTGGTGACCTTCTGCTCCAGGATCGACGGGATCAGCGACTCCATGACCAGGCCCGTACGCAGCAGGCGCAGGCCCGGGCGGCGGTGCCGGGTCAGGGCCAGCAGGCGGTGACGCGGGACGAACGCGTCCGGGTCGTCCTCCGCGCCCAGGAGTGCGGGCAGCCCGGCCAGCAGCCAGTCCGCTCCGGGGCCCCAGGCGGCCGCCGTGACCCGGTCGCCTCGTGCGGCGATCCGTAGCGTGCCGGGGCCCTCGGGCGTGCGGGTGGCCCGCCAGAACGTGCCGTCCGCGGTCATCCGGAACGTGGGGTCGGCCGGGCCTCGGCGCAGTGGGCCGAGGACCAGGCGCAGGTCCAGCGGGCCGGGCGGGGTCCACTCCCTGGTCAGCGGCGGTCCGTCGGACGAGGAGAGCGGAGCCGCCTTGCCGAGCGGAGCGGCGGCCTGGTGCGGCAGCGCCGCTCGCGCGGTACGGGGGGCGAATCGTCCTGCCACGGGGCCTCGGTGCTCTCGTGCTCTCGGTGCTCTTTGTGTGGTCTCTTGAGGGTACGGGTGCGGTCCTACTGGTCCGAGGAGAAGCGGACCGAGGCGTCCGGCAGGATCGCGTCGCACCAGATCCTGACCCCGTCGCGCAGTTCGTTGTCCGCGCCCACCTGCGCCCCGTCGCCGATCACCGCGCCCGCCAGGACGGTACGGCTGCCGACCCTCGCGCCCGCCCCGACCAGGGAGTCCGTGATGACCGCGCTCGGCTCGACGATCGCGCCTGCCAGGATCGTCGAGCCCTCTATTCTCGCGCCCGCGCCGATCACCGCGTCGGCGCCGACCACCGTACCGCCGGTGAGCTTGGCGTCCGGGGCCACGGAAGCCGTCGGCAGGACCAGGCGGTCGCCGCACCGGCCCGGGACCGCCGGGGACGGGGCGCGGCCGAGGACGAGGTCGGCGGAGCCGCGGACGAAGGCCCCCGGGGTGCCGAGGTCCAGCCAGTACGTGGAGTCGACCATGCCCTGGAGATGGGCACCGGAGGCGAGGAGGCCGGGGAAGGTCTCGCGTTCCACCGAGACCGGGCGGCCCTCGGGGATCGTGTCGATGACCGAGCGGCGGAAGATGTACGCCCCGGCGTTGATCTGGTCGGTGACGATCTCCTCCGGCGTCTGCGGCTTCTCCAGGAACGCCGTGACCCGGCCCGTCGCGTCGGTCGGCACGAGGCCGAAGGCGCGCGGGTCCTCGACCCGGGTCAGGTGGAGCGAGACGTCCGCCCCGGAGTCGGTGTGCGAGGTGACCAGGGCCCGGATGTCGAGCCCGGTCAGGATGTCGCCGTTGAAGATCAGGACCGGTTCGTCCGGCCCCGAGGTCAGCTTCGGCGCGACGTTGCGGATGGCTCCGCCGGTGCCGAGCGGTTCCTGCTCGGTGACGTACTCGATGTGCAGGCCGAGCGAGGAACCGTCGCCGAAGTACGGCTCGAAGACCTCCGCCAGGTAGGACGTGGCGAGCACGATGTGCTCCACCCCGGCCGCCCTGGCCCGCGCCAGCTGGTGGGTGAGGAACGGCACCCCCGCCGCCGGGACCATCGGCTTGGGGGTGTTCACCGTGAGCGGGCGCAGCCGGGTGCCTTTGCCACCGACCAGGAGGATCGCTTCTTTTGCCTCTGTCACAGCACCGTCTCTGCTTTCCTGCTGGGGCCTGGCCTGGATGTGGCTGGCCAGTCTAAGCAGACCGGTCGGATATGCCCCGGTCAGCGGCCCTGCAGTTTGGCGGAGCTGGTCCGGGCCGTGCCGAGCTTCTTGTAAAGACGCGCTCCGGGACATTCGGTTGCGAAGCCGTCCCGATGACCCGAGATGACGTTCATCTTGACCTTCACGCCCGCCTTGTACTTGTTGCTCCCGCCTGAGGTGAGAGTGACCTTGCCCTTGGGGTTGGCGCCGAACAGGCCGAGCTTCCAGGCGGTGAGCTTGGAGACGGCGGTCACCGCGGCGGCGGGCGGGTTGGTGGAGGAGTAGGAGCCGAGGACCGCGATGCCCATGGTGTTGGTGTTGAAGCCCAGGGTGTGCGCTCCGAGGACGGCCTTGGTGACACCGCCGGCCCGGCCCTCGTAGATGTTTCCGCACTTGTCGACGGCGAAGTTGTAGCCGAAGTCCCGCCAGCCGCTGCTCTTGACGTGGTAGCGGTAGATGGAGCGGAGCACCGAGGGCGCCTGCTTGCAGGTGTAGTTGTTCCCGGTCGCGCTGTGGTGCACGAAGGCCGCCTTGACGGTCTTGGTGTACGCGAACTGGCGCTCGCGGAGCTTCTCGTCCGCGCCCCAGCCCTTACGGGTGACGATCTTCGGGCGGGGTCCGATGTACGGCTTCGCCCCGGCGGCGACGTTCGCCGCCTCCTCCGTCTCCGCCTTGGTCAGCGCGGGGATGACGGACGCGCCGAGCGGTGCCAGCTCCGCGTTGACGGCCGAGGCCGCCTCGGCCTCGGCGGTGAGCACCTCCGGCACGACCGTCGTCGTGGGCGGGGCCGGGTTGACGGCGAACGTCGCCGGGGTGGCGGACCGGCCTACGGGGGCGGCGCGGCCCGCGGGAACGGCGTCGGTGGCCGCGGCCTCGGCGTCGGCGGGGTCCGGCTCGGGGTCCGCGCCGGGGTCGACGAGTTCGAGGCGCAGACCTTCGGGGAGCGCTGCGGCGGCGGCCCGGTGCTGCGGATCGGCCGCCTCCGGACGTACGCGTACCTCCACGCCGTCCGAGTCGCCGACCCAGAGCGGGGCGGTCGCCCCGCGCACGGCGCCGGAGGCCCGCTCGGCGCTGCCGAGGTCGGCGGCGTGTTCGGCGTTGTGGGTCTCGACGTCCTGCCAGCCCGACCAGCTCTCGCCGCCGGTCGCCCGGGTGCGGACCTGGACCGTGCCGTGCAGTTCGGCCTCGGCGTCGTCCCAGACCACGCCCACCAGGGAGAACGGTCGGGCGTCGCGCTGGGCCAGGCCCTGGCCGGCCGCCGCGCCCGCGACCCGGTCGGACGGGGCGGCGAGGGGCTCCAGGGGCAGGGACTGCGTCGAACCGGCGAGCTCGGCCGCTCGCGAGGAGGCCGTCTCGGCCCGTGCCGACGACGGCGGGCCGGAGCCCGGTGATTCAGGGGACAGGGAAGGGGGCCGGGCCGAGGCGGAGAGCGGGGCCGGGGCGGACAGGGCGGGGGCGGCGAGCGGCAGAGTGAGGGCCGCCGCGCAGGTGACGCCGACTGAGGTGACCAATAGTGCACGCATACGCACGATCGTGGTCATACAGTCATGACTCCGGCTACCCGGGCATCGGCCTCGCCTTGACGCACCGTCTGCCGGGCCGTCTGCCGAACCGGTGGACGTGACACCCGTTCAGCCCGCCCCGCACAGCGCCCCCGCGTACGCTTGCGCGGATGAACTCCAGCGACCGCACCCCTGCCGACCTGCTGCGATCCGCCCTTGCCGCGGACCCGGCCCGCCCCCTGGTCACCTTCTACGACGACGCCACCGGAGAACGCGTCGAACTGTCGGTGGCCACCTTCGCCAATTGGGTGGCCAAGACCGCCAACCTGCTCCAGGGCGACCTCGCCGCGGAGCCCGGCGACCGGCTCGCCCTGCTGCTCCCCGCGCACTGGCAGTCCGCGGTCTGGCTGCTGGCCTGCTCCTCCGTCGGGGTCGTCGCCGACGTCCAGGGCGACCCGGCCGCCGCCGATCTCGTCGTGACCGGCCCGGACACCCTGGAGCGGGCGCGGGCCTGCCGGGGTGAGCGGGTCGCCCTCGCCCTGCGTCCGCTGGGTGGCCGGTTCCCGCAGGCTCCGGAGGGGTTCTCGGACTACGCGGTGGAGGTGCCGAGCCAGGGCGACCGCTTCGCGCCCTTCGCCCCGGTGGACGCCGACGCTCCCGCGCTGGCCGTCGGCGGGGTGGAGCTGACGGGCGCGCAGCTCGTCGCCAAGGCCCGCGAGGACGCCGACGCCCTCGGGCTCGTACCGGGATCCCGGCTGCTCACCGGGCGTACGTACGACACCTGGGACGGGCTGAGCGCCGGGCTCTTCGCGCCCCTGGCGGCCGGCGGGTCCGTGGTGCTGTGCCGCCATCTCGGACAGCTCGACGCGGACGGCCTGGCCAAGCGGACCGAGAGCGAGCGGGTCACCAACACCGCGGTATGACAAGCGCCCTGAGGTCCACTCGTCCGGCCCACAGCGGGCCGAGTCCTCGGTACTCAGCAGCGGAGCGGGTAGATGATCGGGCGGTACAGACCACTCTCCTGGACGTGCACAACCAAGCGCGAGTTTCAGCCGTCTACTCCTGCGACCGGCGGCTCCTCGCGCCGCCGAACGTGAAGGATGGACGCAGACGTGACCGACAGTGCTGGCCCGCCGTCCGACCCGGACCACCCGGCCGGGGACAAGCCGCAGGGCAGGTCGCAGGAACAGTCCGGTCCCGAGGGCCCCACCCCCGGGACCGGAGCCGCCGAGAACGAAGCACCTGAGGGCCAGGCCCCTGCGGACGAGGCGCCCGAGGCCTCGGCGGCCTCCGATCCGGAGAAGCCCGAACAGGCCGAGGAGCCGGAGAAGCCCGAGGAGCCCAAGGAGCCTGTGAAGCCTGAGAAGGCCGAGCAGGACGGGAATGCCGAGCAGGCCGGGAAACCCGAACATGCCCAGCAAGCCGAAAGCTCCGCGAAGAGCGAAAACGGCGACGACAGTGACAGCGGCAGCGGCAGCGGCGACGACAGTGACAGCGGCAGCGGCAGCGGCGACGACAGCGGCAGCGGCAGCGGCGACAGTGACGGCGATCAGACCTGGGCCGATCAGCCCAAGGCCGGCATCGTCGCCGCGCGCAAGAGCCACTGGCTGCGCTGGACCGCGCTCGCCGCCGCGTTCCTCGTACTGGTCGCCGCAGGAGCCGGCTGGTGGCTCTACAAGAAGCTCGACGGGAACATCACCACCGACACGAGCGCCGCCGCCGAGCTCAAGGCGTACGAGAAGGAACGGCCGACACCGGTCGTCATGGACGCCCAGAACATCCTGCTCATCGGGTCCGACAGCCGGGCCGGTGACAACCGTAAGTACGGCCGGGACGACGGCGGCAGCCAGCGCTCCGACACCACGATCCTGCTGCACCTCGCGGCGGACCGGAAGAGCGCGACGGCCGTATCCCTCCCCCGTGACCTGATGGTGGAGATCCCCAGCTGCCGCACCGCCGACGACAAGGAGACGCGGGAGCAGTTCGCGCAGTTCAACTCGGCGTTCGAACTCGGCGGCACCGCCTGCACGATCCGCACCGTGGAGAAGATGACCGGCATCCGCATCGATCACCACATGGTGGTCGACTTCAACGGCTTCAAGGACATGGTCGACGCCGTGGACGGGGTCGAGATCTGTCTCAAGGAGCCGATCGACGACAAGGACGCGCACCTGGAGCTGCCGGCCGGCCGGCAGACGCTGAACGGCGAGGAGGCGCTCGGCTACGTACGGGCGCGCAAGACCCTCGGCAACGGCAGCGACACCGAACGGATGGAGCGCCAGCAGCAGTTCCTGGGCGCCCTGGTCAACAAGATGCAGAGCAACGGCGTTCTGCTCAACCCGACCCGGCTCTACCCGGTGCTGGACGCGGCGACCAAGTCGCTGACCACGGACCCGGGGCTGGACTCGCTGCGCGACCTGTACGACCTGGTGCGCGGGATGCGCAACGTACCGACCGAGCAGGTGCAGTTCCTGACCGTGCCCCGGCAGCCGTACCGCAACAACATCAACCGGGACGAACTCGTCGAACCGGACGCGGGCGAGCTGTTCAAGCAACTCCGCGAGGACCGGCCCGTCGCCGTGGTCCCGGCCGACGAACTGGAGGAAGCGCAGCAGGACCAGGAAAGGGAGCGGGACGGAAAGCCGGACGACGCCGGCACCGAAAGTCCGACGCCCACACCCACCTATTCGGGTTCGAGTGCGGCGGACGACCTGTGCAAGCAGTAAAGCAATTGCCAAGACAGCGAACACAATCGACGCGTAATGGGAAGTATGCCCGGTTGTAAGGGGCGTGGAATGTGTCACGCACGTCGCTCGACGCGGAATCGGCCGGATAGTGTGACGCGATCCGGTGCTTCCGGCCGTCAGGTCGTGCACTGCTGGAGCGAAGGAACGAGCGCCTTGCCGGGGGAGGGCGCCTCGCGTGGCACCGACGGAGGACGCAGGCAACCGTGGACGCGCACAGTCGTGGACGGGCGGACGATATCGACCCCGCCGACCAGTGGGTACTCAACCCGAACACCGGCAATTACGAACTGCGACTGGATCACTCCGCTGGGGAGTCGAGCAGCCCTTCGCGTACGGCCACGGCCGAGGGCACGGGCCGCCGCAGCAGTACCCGGACCGGCTCGTCCCGTGAGGGTTCCGGGCGCCGGGGGGCGCGGGAGGGCGGCGCCGACGGGCCGCGCCGCGAGGTGCCGGGCCAGCGCAGCCGCCGCAG
>NZ_JAAGMH010000015.1:0-247 GCF_010548505.1 Streptomyces sp. SID14515
GAGGACGGGGCGGGCCTCGCGGAGGACGCCGACGTGGCCCGGGAGCCGGTCCAGGTCCTGCTGGGCCTGGACCGTTACGCCCTGGCCGAGGAGAGTCTCGCCGACGGCCTGGCCCGGCTGGTCAACGCCTGCGAGAAGGCCGCCGACTGGGCGGAGGCGGCGGCCGCCGCCCCGAGCCCGTCGGCCGCCGAGCTGATCCGTACGACCGCCGCCGCCGGGCTGGTCGCGCACAGCGGCGGCGAGGCGG
>NZ_JAAGMH010000018.1:0-21902 GCF_010548505.1 Streptomyces sp. SID14515
CTCAGGCGCCTGCTCCAGAATCACGTGCGCGTTCGTCCCACTGATCCCGAACGACGACACACCCGCCCGACGCGGACGCCCCACCTCAGGCCAGGCACGCTGCTCCGTCAACAACTCGACCGCACCCGCCGACCAGTCCACATGCGACGACGGCTCATCCACATGCAACGTCCGCGGCAACACCCCATGCCGCATCGCCATCACCATCTTGATCACACCAGCCACACCAGCAGCAGCCTGCGTATGACCCAGATTCGACTTCAACGACCCAAGCCACAGCGGCTCCTCACGCCCCTGCCCATACGTCGCCAACAACGCCTGCGCCTCAATCGGATCACCCAACGTCGTACCCGTACCGTGACCCTCCACCGCATCCACATCAGAAGACGACAACCGCGCATTCGCCAACGCCTGCCGAATCACCCGCTGCTGCGAAGGACCATTCGGCGCCGTCAACCCATTCGACGCACCATCCTGATTAACCGCACTCCCCCGCACCACCGCCAGCACACGATGCCCAAGACGCTCCGCATCCGACAACCGCTCCAACACCAACAACCCAACACCCTCACCCCACCCCGTACCATCAGCCGCATCAGCAAACGCCTTACACCGACCATCCACCGCCAGACCCCGCTGCCGGGACAGTTCCACGAACGTGGTGGGGGTGGACATCACGGTTACCCCGCCGGCGAGCGCGAGGGTGCACTCACCGCTGCGCAGCGACTGCGCGGCCAGATGGAGGCCTACCAGCGACGACGAGCACGCCGTATCCACCGTTACCGCCGGACCTTCGAGACCCAGCGTGTAGGCGATCCGCCCCGAGGCGACGCTGCCGGCCACGCCGGTGCTGAGATACCCCTCGATCTCTTCCGGCATCACGGCTCGACGTGCCGCGTAGTCGTGGTACATCACGCCGGCGAACACGCCGGTACGGCTGCCCCGCAGAGACTTCGGGTCGATACCCGCCCGTTCGAAAGCCTCCCACGAGGCCTCCAGCAGCAAGCGCTGCTGTGGGTCCATCGCGAGCGCTTCCCTGGGCGAGATCCCGAAGAACTCGGCGTCGAATCCCCCTGCGTCATGCAGGAAGCCGCCCACGCGGACATACGATGACCCCGGCTTGTCGGGATCCGGGTCGTACAGGGCGTCGAGATCCCACCCGCGGTTGTCGGGGAAACGCCCGATCACGTCCCGCCCTTCGGCGAGAAGGCGCCAGAGCTGTTCCGGGGAAGCGATACCGGCCGGATAGCGGCAGGCCATGCCCACAATCGCGATCGGCTCGGTGTCGGCCGCCTCCAGATCCTGGATCCGGCGGTGCGCCTTTCGGAGGTCGCCCGTCATCCGCCGGAGGTACTCGACCAGCTCTGCTTCGTCTGCCACGTGACGCCTTCTCTGTGTTGACCGCCCCAGGTGTTGGTGAGGGCGTCAGGTGAACTTCAGTTCAATTCCCATGTCGTAGACCGCTGACGCCGCCTGCTCGATCTCCTCCGGTGAGGAGACACCCAGGGTTGGGTAGGGCCATGCGAAGAGGCCGACCGGAACACCGGCGCCGAGCAGAAGCGCCAGCTCGGTGCCTCGGTCGGCCAGACTCTTCTTGACGTAGCGCAGGTACACGGGGTTCACGAGGTTGGTGGTGCACTCCGCCCGGACGCCCTCCGCCGTCGTGACGACGAGGTTTTCGGTCAGCGCGGAGGCCACCGGGACCTGGGGGTCGTGAAAGGCGATCTTGTCCAGATGAGGCTGGACAAGATCGGCGTAGTACTGCTGCAGGGGGCTGTGCCCGCCGCCCAGCACGGTCAGCACGTTCAGCTGGCCGTCCGGTGCCTCGGCAGCCAGTTTCCGCAGCGCGTCCACGTAGCCCGAGAACATGACCATCTGGTACTTGCCGTCGGCGAACTGGCCGCCCACGTCCGAGGCGAAGTGCACGCCGGGGCGGTGCGGGCCGCAGTACCAGTCCATGTCGGCGTCTGCGGCGATGATGGCGACGGCGAGACCGAGAGCGGGTTCATCCGGGCGGGACATGGGTTGCCGACTCTTGAAATCGATCATGCCGAAGAGGTCTTCGCGGCTGATCGCGCCGGCCAGGCAGGCGCAGATTGTCCAGCCGAGGCTGGATCCGCCCAGCAGATCCGGCCGAATGCCCTGTTCCGCGAGTACGTCAGCGATGCCGAGCGCAAGCATCGCTTGTCGTGCTTGGGCGATGTGCCGCAGTTCGGGTTGGGCCGAGTCGTCGTCGCCGTAGACATACGGCGTGAGATCCTCGGTGCACAGTTGTTCCAGGGTGAGTCCGGACCACCGCACGACCTGATCGCACCAGTCGCGCATCAGTGGATACCGCTCGTACAGGGCCAGGCCGGGAGGCTCGAAGGCCACCCCTCCCCCGACAATGAAGCTGACCGTCACGCCGACTCCCTCTGCGACAGGTTCACTGCCCCGACCGGGCAGATGGTGCTGGCTTGGCGCACCCTGGCGTAGGCTGCCCCAGGGTCGGTGACCAGCAGCGTGACCAGTCCGTTGTCGTCCTGGTCGAAGATTTCCGGCGCCATTCGGGCGCAATTGCCCGAGCCGATACAGAGATCGCGATTCACCGAGATCCGCACGTCTGCTCCGCCTACCAGGCGACAGGCAGATGGTGAATCTCGGGCAGCTGCGCCTTTTCCGGCGAGTCGATCTCACTGGCGGGTACCGCCAGTCGGAGGGTGGGAATCCGGGTGAACAGCGTTCGGTAGGCGATCTCCAGCTCGATGCGGGTCAGATTGCCGCCCAGACACTGGTGTATGCCGTGCCCGAACGCAAGGTGCTGGCGAGCCTCCTGCCTGCGTACGTCGAGGGCAGCCGGGTCACTGAAGGCCGAGGGGTCGTGGTTCGCGCCCCCGTTCGGCACGACCACCCCGTCACCGGCTCGGATCAGCTGCCCTCCGATTTCGACGTCCTCGGTTGCCACGCGCATGGAGGAGAGGTCGGAAACGCTGACGAAGCGCAGGGTCTCCTCGACCGCGTCCGGGAACAGGGACGGGTTGGCTCGCAGGATCTCCAGCTGGTCCGGGTGTTCCAGCAGGGCCATCACACCGGTGGAGATCATCGAGGCGGTCGGGCCATATCCGGCTCCCGTGATCACCAGGATCAGCGTGACGAGCTCGTCATAGCTCTCGGCACCGGTCGCCTTGTACTTGGCCACGATGTTGCTCAGTACGTCATCGATCGGTGTCCGTTCCCTCTCCTCGATCCCGGCGAGGATGAACTCGCGGAGTCCACGCTGGATACGGACGAACTCCTGCAGGTCACGGACCACGGTCGCCTTGCGGGCATCGGACATGAATCCCTCGATCGTGTCCAGGGAAAGACCGAGCAGGCTGCCGATGACACCGCCGGCCAGCGGGAACGAGTAGGCCTCGGCCAGGTTGACCGGCTGTTCCAGTTGGAGCATTCGGTCGACAAGGCGGTCCGCGACCTCCTGGATCTGCGGGCGGAGCGTATTCATCCGCCGCATGGTGAATTCGCTGATCACCAGACGCCGAAGCCGCGTGTGGTCCGGTGCGTCCATGGTGACCAGAGTGGGGGTGCGCCGCATGGGTTCCAGCGCCTCAGCGAAGATCGGGTACCCGGGGTTGGTGATGTCGGAGCTGAACCTCTCGTCCCCCAGTACCGCCCGCGCATCGGCAAAACGGGTGATTACCCAAGCCGGCTTTCCGTTGTACAGACGCACCTGGGCCGGCGCTTCACTTTCGCGAAAGACGTCGTACTCGACCGGGGGCTTAAACGGGCATCCGCGGCGTATCGGAAACTCAAGGGTGCCATTCTCCACATCGCCAGCCATCTACTTCCCCTTCTTTACTTTAACTGAGCAGGCACAGCCGACCCAGGAGCACAGATTCATAAACTACCGATGAGGGGCTCCCGTCCGGCCACCCCTAGCTGCCCCCAAGTGACCCCTAATCCAGGATTACCGGTACCCTTACGCGAAGGGTCGGCCCATCACATACATGCTGGTGAGGGCCACTTTCAGAAGGTCGGACGGCAACAGCGAAGCACCGCCGCCGACCGGCCCCCTATCGCCCGCTCAAGCCGCCCAGACCGGTCGCCCTGGCATGGACCGGGATCAATCAATTACTTCGATCTTCTTTATCTCCTCGTCGGTGAGGCGGATGCCGATCACGTCCCTCAGCGCCGAGACCATTTCGGCCTTCGTCGACAAGGCACGCTGATCCGCGATTCCCTCGGTGGTGAAGTCCTGAATATTCGTACCGAAAAGCGCCTTGCGCACCGGGCCCGCCTCAGTGGAAACCACCCGCTGGGCAAAGAATCCCGTCACCATAGGCGACCTGGGATAGGTACTCGAGAGATAGTTGGCCATCTGGAAGTCGACGGGGTGGAAGAGCGTGGTGTCGAATCCCAGTGAATCGATCCAGGAACCGTTGTTCAGCATCTGCAGGACGGTTACCGCCCCCTCCCGCTTGATCCGGTACTCCCAACCGTCCTGGAGGGAGACGGTGCCGTCGGCTATCTCGATCGGTTCGAGCGGGCCGAGGCAGCCGTACCCGGCGTCGGACAGGTAGCGCCGCTCGCCCAGTTCCACGATCAGTACCGAATGGGAGCGGGACTGGACATCGGTGCTGCCCAGTCGGATCCGGCACAGAAGACGGGTCAGTGTGAAGCCGATCCGCTCAAGCACCGCGGCGAACAGCAGGTTGTGCTCGTGGCAGTAGCCGCCCCTGCCTCGATTGACCATCTTGTCCTGAATCGACTCGAGATCGAGCGAAATCCCATCCCCGAAGAGGATGTCCAGATTCTCGAACGGCATCGACAGCATGTGCGCCCGCTGAAGACCTGTGAGTGTCTCCAGGGTGGGGTCGGTCGGCCCGGTATATCCGATGCGGTCCAGGTACGCGGGCACATCCACCTTCTCGATGCCCCACTCCGACGCGTTGTGAGCAGTAGTCACCATATGATCCTCTTTCATCGGTCTGGTTTGCTGGTCAGGACCCGAACTCGCTGTCGATGAGCCGGAGCAGATCGTCCGGCGACACCGCGCCGAGTTCGTCGTCCTCGTCATGCTCTGCTCCCGCCTCCGCATCCAGCTTGGTGAGGAGCACTCGCAGCCTGGTCGCGATCGCTGACCGCTCCGGTGTAGTGGCGCTCATGCCGAGCAGGCGCAATTCCAGGTCGTTGATGTCCACCAGGGCGTGGGCGGCCTCGCTCGGCTCCGCCTCCGTCAGGCAGCTGAGCAGATACTGGGCCATGGCATGTGGCGTGGGCTGGTCGAAGACGAGGGTGGCGGGAAGCCGCAGGCCGACCGCCTCGGCCAGCCGGTTGCGCAGTTCCACGGCTGCCAGCGAGTCGAACCCCAGCTCCTTGAACGCCCGATCCGGCCCGATCGCGGCCGCAGAGGTGTGCCCGATGGCTGTCGCTGCCTGGGTTCGTACAAGCTCAAGCAGAGCCTCCGTGCGTTCGGTGACCGGCAGCGCTCTGATCCGCTCGGGCAGCGCAGCGGGCGATGCCGTCGAGGCGCCCTCGGTGACCCGTGACCGAGACCGGCGAGGGGTGAGCGCGCGAAGGATCGGCGTCTTCATCATGGCCGGATCGAGATGGGCCGCCACCAGTACGGCCCGATCGCTGCAAAGGGCTGAGTCCAGCAGGTCCATGCCTTGTGCGGGTGACAGAGGCTCAAGACCGGACCGTGCCATACGGCGCAGATCCGCGTCGGCCAGTCCTCCGATCATTCCGCTTTCCTGTTGCCACGGGCCCCAGACGACCGAAGTCGCCGGCAAGCCGCGCGCCTGCCGCTGCTGTGCCAGAGCGTCCACGAAGGCGTTGGCCGCCGCGTAGTTTCCCTGCCCCGCCGCGCCGAGGGTGCCCGCCAGCGAGGAGAACAACACGAACGCGGTCAGATCCAGATCGGCGGTCAGCTCGTCCAGATGGGATGCCCCTGTCGCCTTCGGCGCCAGCACGGAGGCGATCCGCTCCGGGGTCAGTCCGGCCAGCAGACCGTCATCCAGCACCCCCGCGGTGTGGACCACTGCACGCAATCGAGGGATCTCCCTGACGAGTCGGCCCAACGCCGCCCGATCGCTCACGTCGCATGCGACGACCCGGACCTCAGCGCCCAGTCCCGTCAGGTCGTCCACCAGCGCCTGCGCTCCGTGGGCAGCGGGGCCACGCCGACTGGTCAAGACCAAGTTCCGCACATCATGTGCGGTGACCAGATGCCGGGCCACCATGGCACCGAGGCTCCCGGTTCCGCCGGTGATCAGGGCCGTTCCGCCCGGAACGAACCGGAGTGACCTCCCCTCGGGCGGATCGGCCCGGACCAGTCGCGGTACTCGCACTTTCCCTTGCCGCACCGCCAGTTGCGGCTCGTCCGCGGCGATACCTGCGATGACGGCTGCCTGCACGGTAGCCGTGTCGTCCGCATCGACCAGCAGAAACTGGCCCGGATTCTCACTCTGGGCGGATCGGATCAATCCCCATACCGCCGCACCGGCCGGGTCGCGTACGGGGTCGCCCGGACCTGTACTGACCGCGCCTTGGGTGACAAGCACCAACCGTGACGACCGAAACCGATCCTCGGCCAGCCATTGCTGGACCAGCGCCATCGCATGGCTAGTGGTATCCGTCGCGCAGCGACCGGCCGGCAGGTGCGCCAGCACGAGTTCGGGAAGCGACTCGGCCCCCTGCGCAAGGGAGCGCAGGCTGTGCTGGGATTCGTCCAGGACCACGACACCATCCGGTGCGCCCCTCTCAGGCCCGGCCTCCAAGCCGACCCAGTCGAGCCCGAACAGGGACTGGCTGCTACGCATAGGCTTCAGTTGCCCGCCCGACGGCTCCCGCAGGGTCAGCGAAGCGACCCTTGCGACAGGACGCCCCACCTCGTCCGCGATCTCCACCGAGACCGATCCCTGCCCAGCCGGTGCGATCCGGGCCCGGAGCGCACCCGTGCCGGGCTGGTCCAGGGCAACGCCGCTCCAGGCGAACGGAAGCCTCGGCGCGGCATCGTCCGGCAGAAAGGAACCCACTCCGATTCCGTGCAGAGCAGCGTCGAACAGCGCCGGATGCAGGCCGAACCGGCCTGCATCGAGAGCTACTTGGGAATCGGGCCGCACTTCCGCGAAAACCTCGTCACCACGCTGCCAGGCGGCACTCAAGCCCTGGAACGCGGGCCCGTAGCCGAACGCGCTCTGTCCCGCGCCGGCGTAGAAGTCTTCGGTGGCGAGCCGTACCGCTCCGCTCGGCGGCCACATGGACAAGTCCGTCGCGGGTTCGGACGATCCGGGCGCGAGTGTGCCGGAGGCATGCTCGCGCCAGTCGCCGTCCACCGCTGCCCCGGGGCGGGAGAACACCGTCACGGTGCGCCGTCCGCTCCGGTCCCGCTCCCCCACCGCCACATGGAGTTCGACGGTGCTCCGCTCGGCGAGAGCCAGTGGCTCGGCGAGGACCAGATCCTCCAGCAGTGGGCAACCCACCTGCTGGCCCGCGTGCAGCGCCATCTCCACGAACGCTGTGCCGGGCAGCAAAGGCGTGCCCATGATCGCATGGTCGGCGAGCCACGGATGGGTGCGCAGGGACACCCGGCCCGTGAAGACCGTTCCGTCCGATCCGGCCAGTGGCACCGGCAGCCCAAGCAGTGGATGCCCGGTCGTGGTCTCGGCCAGCCAGTAGCGCTCCCGCTGGAACGGGTATGTCGGCAGGTCAACCCATGGGCCGCGGCGCACACCGAAGTACGCGGGCCAGTCCACCGCCACGCCCCTCACATGCAGAGCGGCGACGGCCGCGACCACGGTGTCCCGTTCGGGCCGCCCCTTGCGGAGCACCGGCACCGCCTCTGGAACCAGTGGGCTGAGCGTGGCGTCGGGCCCCAGTTCCAGGTACCGGCTGACACCATTCGCTGCCAGTGTCGCCAGGCCGTCGCTGAACCGTACCGTCTGTCGCACATGCCGCAGCCAGTAGGCGGGCGTGCACAGCTCCTCCGCCGTGGCCACCTTTCCTGTCACGTTGGACACCACGGGAACCCGCGGGGCCGCGAAGTCCACTGCGGTCAGCACCCGCTCGAACTCAGACAGCATGGGCTCCATCAGCGCCGAGTGGAACGCATGGCTCACCCGGAGCCGCTTGGTCTCGGTGAACTGCGCGGCGACCGCGAGAACTGATTCTTCGTGGCCGGCGACCACCACCGAGTCCGGGCCGTTGACGGCCGCCAGCGACACCCGGTCGTCGAGCAGCGGCAGTACCTCGGCCTCTGCTGCCCGGATCGCCACCATGGCCCCGCCCTCGGGAAGTGCCTGCATCAGACGGCCCCGTGCGGCTACCACGGCACATGCGTCGGGCAGTGACCACACTCCGGCGAGGTGGGCCGCGGTGACTTCGCCGATGGAATGGCCCATGAGGATGTCCGGCTTGATTCCCCAGGACTCGACCAGTCGGAATAGTGCCACCTCCACGGCGAACAGCGCCGCCTGGGTATACCCGGTCTGGTGCACCAGTTCGGTGTCGGTGAAGAGGACGTCGTGCAGTGGCCGGTCCAGATGCGCGGCCATCCCGGCACACACCTCGTCAAGTGCCGCCGCGAAGACGTCGAACTGCTCGTACAGCTCTCGGCCCATGCCGACCCGCTGGGCCCCCTGGCCGCCGAACAGGAACGCCAGGGCGCCCTCGGCGGTGGCACCCGTGACTACGCCTGCGCCTTGGCGCCCGTCGGCCACGGCACCGAGCGCCTCCCGCAATGTCTCGCGGTTCGTGGCAACCACCACGGCCCGGTGCTCCAGCGCGGCTCTGGTCGTGGCCAGCGCATGCGCCAGGTCCGCCACCCGCAGATCGGGGTTCCCGGCGACGAGACCGTCCAACCTACGTGCCTGCTCCTGGAGTTCACCCATTCGGCGCGCGGAGAGAACGAAGGGTGTCACACGTGGCGCCGACGGCTCCTCGACCGGTGCGGGTTCCGGACTCTGCTCCAGGATCACATGGGCGTTGGTTCCGCTCATTCCGAATGCCGACACACCCGCTCTGCGGGGACGCTCCGCTTCGGGCCAGGCACGCTGCTCGGTGAGCAGCTCGACGGCACCGGCCGACCAGTCCACTTGTGTGGACGGCTCATCCACATGCAACGTCCGCGGCAACACCCCATGCCGCATCGCCATCACCATCTTGATCACACCAGCCACACCCGCCGCGGCGGCCGTGTGGCCGATGTTGGATTTCAGCGAGCCCAGCCACAGCGGCGTCTCACGCCCCTGCCCGTACGTCGCCAGCAACGCCTGCGCCTCAATCGGATCACCCAGCGTCGTACCCGTACCGTGCGCCTCGACCGCATCCACATCAGAAGACGACAACCGCGCATTCGCCAACGCCTGCCGAATCACCCGCTGCTGCGAAGGACCATTCGGCGCCGTCAGCCCATTCGACGCACCATCCTGATTAACCGCACTCCCCCGCACCACCGCCAGCACACGATGCCCAAGACGCTCCGCATCCGACAACCGCTCCAACAGCACCAGGCCGACACCCTCACCCCACCCCGTACCATCAGCCGCATCAGCGAACGCCTTACACCGACCATCCACTGCCAGTCCGCCCTGTCGCGCGAACTCCACGAATGCCTTCGGGGTCGCCAGAACCGTCACTCCACCGGCCAACGCGAGCGAGCACTCGCCGTTACGCAATGCCTGTGCTGCCAGGTGCATGGCTACCAGCGAGGAGGAACACGCAGTGTCGACCGTCATCGCCGGACCTTCGAGACCCAGCGTGTAGGCGATCCGCCCCGACGCCACGCTGACGGCGTTGCCGATGCCCAGGTAGCCTTCCACTCCGCCGGGAGCGCTGCGGATGCGGTCAGAGTAGTCGCTGCCCGAGACGCCGGCGAAGACGCCGGTGTCACTGCCACGCACCGCGTGCGGATCAATGCCGGCCCGCTCCAGCACCTCCCACGAGGCTTCCAGCAGCAGTCTCTGCTGGGGATCCATGGCCGCTGCCTCGCGTGGACTGATCCCGAAGAAGTCGGCATCAAAATCCGCCGCGTCCTCGAGAAACGCCCCATTACGGGTGTACGTTGTGCCGTCCCGACCGCCCCGGACCGGGTCGTAGATCGCGTCAAGGTCCCAGCCCCGATCCGCGGGGAACTCACCCACCGCGTCGATGCCGTCCCTGGACAGCCGCCACAGGTCCTCCGGAGTGCGCACCTGTCCGGGATAGCGGCAGGCCATGCCGATAATGGCCACCGGTTCGTCGAGCGCTGCGGCCGCCGTCCCCTCCCCTGCCGGAGAGTCGGCACTCCCGGTCAGGTCGGACGCCAGGTACCGGGCCAGTGCGCCATGGGTCGGGTAGTCGAATACAAGCGTGGCGGGCAGCCGCAGTCCCAAAGCGCCACCGAGTCGGTTCCGCAGCTCCACCGCGGTGAGTGAGTCGAAGCCGAGTTCTTTGAACGGCTTGTTCGGGCTGATTGCCTCGGGGCCCGCGTGGCCCAGTACGGCAGCCGCTTCGGTGCGGATCAGCTCGGTGAGGGCTCGGTGCATCTCGCTCTCACCCAAGGCGGCGATCTTGGCGGCGAAGGCCGAGCGTCCCTTGTCCTCAGGTACTCCGGTTCCAGTGCCTCGCAGGGCTTCCGTTGCTTCCGGGATCTCCGAGATCAGCGGCCGGGAACGTGCCGCCGCGAAGGTGGGGGCGAACCGGGACCAGTCCAGATCCGCTACGGCGAGCTGGGTCTCGCCATACGTGAGTGCCCGGTGCAAAGCGGTAAGGGCCCGTTCGGGCTGCATCAGCCGCACTCCGCGCAGGCTCAGCAGCTTGTCCGCGTCCTCATCGACCATGCCGCCGCCGGCCCAACTGCCCCAGGCCACCGAGACGGCCGACCGGCCGCGTTGGCGCCGGTCTTCGGCAAGAGCGTCCAGGAACGCGTTGCCGGCGGCGTAACCGCCCTGCCCGGCGCTACCCCACACCGCTGCCCCCGAAGAGAACAACACCAGTTCGGCATCGGGCAGGAGCTGGTCCAGGTGTACCGCGCCCGCCACCTTGGCGGCCACGACCTCCGCCAGTTCGGCGGTGCTGGTCCGCAGCAGTTCGGTGGCCTGGCCGACACCTGCGGTATGGAAGACAGCGGATACCGGCCCCACAGCGTCCAGCAGCCGACCCAGCGCTTCCCGGTCGGCCACGTCACACGCCGCGACGGTCACCTCACAACCGGCCTCGGCCAGTTCAGCCTCCAACGCCTCCACCCCATCGGCCTCCCGGCCCCGGCGGCTGGTGAGCACGAGGTGATCTGCACCGGCACCGGCAAGCCAACGGGCCGTCTGTGAGCCGATCGCACCAGTACCTCCGGTGACCAGGACAGTGCCGCTCGGTTCCCAGGCTTGGCGCGGCGCCGCTTCGCGCTGTGGGGCCCGGACCATGCGGCGGCCGAAGACACCGGAGGCACGGAGGGCGAGCTGATCCTCCCCGCCGGACGCGGCCAGGGCACCAGCCAGTCTGGCCATGGCTCGAGAATCGAGCTGGGACGGCAGGTCGATGAGACCGCCCCAGGTTCGCGGCAGTTCGAGCCCCGCCACTCTGCCCAGGCCCCAGCACGCTGCCTGGGCCACGCTGCGCAGGGGGTCCGATCGTCCGATCGTCACCGCGCCCTGCGTCATGCACCACAGAGGTGCCTCGATCTCCAGCGCGGCCAGGATCTGGATCAGACGCAATGTGTCCGCAAGTCCTGCCGGAAGCGAGGGGTACTCGGCATCGGGCTGCTCGTCCAGCGCCAGCAGTGAGAGCACGCCGCTCACTTCACCGACTTCGACCAGCTGTTCAGAAGGGATGCCCGTGACACGTACCGTCGCGCAGCCCAGTTCCCGCTCGATCCGAGCGCCTAGTTCAGTGCCTTCCCGTGAGTCCACGATCAGCCAAGTGCCCGTCAACGCCGCGGCCTCAGCGGGCAACGGCGTCCATCCGACCCGGTACCGCCATGAGTCCAGCTCGGATTCCACCTGTAGGCCACGTCGCCACCGCGACAGACCGGGCAGCGCCTGTTTCCACGGATCAGCGGGGGTGTCCAGCAGCTCGGCCACCGCGCCCGAGTCGTCGGAGTCCACCGCAGCCCAGAAGTGGGCTTCATCCGGGTCGCCGCCCTGGTACTCCTTCTGTGCGACCAGCCAGTAGCGTTGCCGCTGGAACCGGTAGGCCGGCAGGTCCACGAGTTCCGCCCCGGTGGGCAGCAGCACCGACCAGTCGACGGTGGCACCTGACACATAGGCTTCGGCCAGCGAGGTCAGCAGGCGCGCCGCCCCACCCTCATTTCTGCGGAGTGTGCCGACGGCCGCCGCCACGTGGTGGCTCTCCTCGATCCTTTCCTGTATCGCCGTGGTGAGCACCGGGTGCGGGCTCATCTCCACGAAGACACCGTATCGCTGCTGCAGCAGTCGCTCGACGGTCCGGTCGAACTGCACTGTCCGCCGCAGGTTCTGGTACCAGTACTCACCATCCAACTCACCGGAGTGCTCAGTGGTGGAGCAGAACGGCACCTGGGCGGGACGAGGGGTGATGGTCGCCAGGCAGGCACGCAGTTCCGGGGCCAGCTCCTCCACCTGGGACGAGTGCGACGCATAGTCGACGGGAATCCTGCGTGCCCGCACTTGCTCGGCGTCACACCGGACCAGCAACTCCTCGAGGCTCTGGGGACCTCCGGAGACAACCACCGATCGAGGACCGTTCACGGCGGCGAGGGACAACTGATCTTTCCAGGGCTCGATCAGCGCGCGAGCGGCGTCCTCGGACAGGGCGAGCGATACCATGCCGCCCTTCCCGGACAGTCGCAGCAGTTCCTTGCTGCGCAGGGCGACCACACGCGCCGCGTCGGCGAGAGAGAGCACCCCGGCGAAACACGCCGCGGCGATCTCGCCCTGCGAGTGGCCCAGCACCGCTGCGGGTTCCACCCCGCAGGAACGCCACACTTCGGCCAGTCCCAACATCATCGCGAACAGGGCTGGTTGCACCACGTCCACCCGGTCCAGGGGCGGCGCACCTTCGGCACCGGTGAGGACATCGACCAGGGACCAGTCGATGTACGGCGCGAGCGCCGTGGCGCACGCCTCGATCCGGTCGGCGAACACCGGTGAGTGGTCGAGAAGCTCCCTGCCCATGCCGAGCCACTGCGCTCCTTGCCCTGGGAAGACGAAGACAGGAGCGGCACTGGGCACGATCTGCCCGGTCACATCGGGCAGGCCGCCGCCGAACAGCACTGCCCGGTGTTCCAGCGGGGCCCGCGTCGCGACCAGTGACCGGGCGACATCGGCAGGCTTCATCTCCGCTGTGTGGCTGCGCACCGCGGTGATCTGCTCCTCCAGCGCGGCGGACGAGCGGGCGCCGACCACCCAGGGCAGCAACGTGGTGCTGACAGGGCGCGGGGCTTCGGCCGGTGATGGGAGGGCGGGTGCGGCCTCGTCGTCCGATTCCAGGATGACGTGCACGTTGGTACCGCTCATGCCGAATGCCGACACTCCTGCCCGGCGCGCCTCGCCGGTCTCCGGCCAGGGCCTGGCCCCGCTCAGCAGCCGTACCGAGCCGGAAGACCAATCGACGTGAGGGGTGGGCTCGGACGCGTGCAACGTGGACGGCAGAATGCCGTGCTGGATCGCGAGGACCATCTTGATGACGCCTGCCGCGCCGCCGGCGGCCTGGGTGTGGCCGATGTTGGATTTCACCGATCCAAGCCACAACGGTCGGTCCGCCGGACGGCCCTGACCGTAGGAGCCGAGCAGTGCCTGTGCCTCGATGGGGTCGCCTAGCCGGGTACCGGTGCCGTGGGCCTCCACCACGTCGATCTGCTCGGGGGGCAGCCCCGCATCGACGAGTGCACGCCGGATCACCGCCTGCTGGGCGGGGCCGCTGGGTGCGGTCAGACCGTTCGACGCCCCGTCCTGGTTCATTGCCGAGCCGCGGACCACCGCCAGCACACGGTGGCCATTGCGACGGGCGTCCGAAAGCCGTTCCACCAGGAGGACCGCTACGCCCTCGCCCCAGCCGGTGCCGTCGGCGTCGGCGCTGAAGGCCTTGCATCGGCCGTCGGGGGCGAGCGCCTGCTGGCGAGAGAACTCCACGAGAACGGTGGGGCTCGCCATCACCGCAACCCCGCCGGCCAAGGCCATTGAACACTCACCGCGGCGGAGTGCCTGGACGGCGAGGTGCAGTGCGGTCAGTGAGGATGAGCACGCGGTGTCCACCGTGACCGCCGGGCCCTCGAGACCGAGTGTGTGGGCGACCCTGCCGGACACCACGCTCACCGCGTTGCCGGTCACTACGTGGCCTTCCACCTCCGGCCCGACTGCGCTCAGGTCACCGCCGTAGTCACGCCCGGACACGCCTGCGAAGACGCCTATGTCACGGCCCCGTACTGCGGCCGGGTTGATCCGGGCCCGTTCGAAGACCTCCCATGACGCTTCCAGGAACAAGCGCTGCTGAGGATCCATGGCCAGGGCTTCCCGCGGGCTGATACCGAAGAACTCGGCATCGAACTCGGCTGCCCGGTCCAGGAATCCGCCCTCCCGGACGTAACAGGTGCCGGGCCGGTCGCCGGAGGCGTCGTAAAGCTCGGTCAGGTTCCAGCCGCGATCGGTCGGGAAGCCGCCGATCGCGTCTCCGCCGGATTCGAGTAGCCGCCACAGCGCCTCCGGTGAATCCACGCCGCCAGCGAACTGGCACGCCATACCGACGATCGCAATCGGTTCCCGGTCAGCAGACTCAGCCTCGGCCAAGCGCTGGCGTGTCTTCTGCAGATCAGCCGTGACCCAACGAAGGTAGTCACGCAACTTCTCTTCGTTGGACATCTATTCTCTCCCGAATTCGCTGTTGATGAAGTCGAACAGCTCGTCATCGCTGGCGGTTTCCGATACCCGCGTCCCGGTGGGTTGCCCCGTGTCCCAGGCGAGGGTCAGACCGCGCAGCCGAGTGGCGATCTTGGAACGCAGGGCATCGTCCTGCCCGATCTCTGCCAGGGTTTGCTCAAGCTGGTCGAGCTGGTCGAGTACCGGGCGTGGTGCCCCGGCCGTGTGGGGCTGTAGCTGGGTGTCGAGGTAGTCGGTCAGCGCCTCGGGCGTCGGATAGTCGAATACCAAGGTCGGTGGCAGACTCACCCCGGTCGCCCGGGCGAGGGCGTTGCGCATTTCCACCGCTGCCAGCGAGTCGACTCCGAGTTCGCGGAACGTCAACTCCGCCGTCGTATCCATCGAGCCGTACCCGAGCACCGAAGCGGTCTGCTCCAGCACCAGCCCAAGCAGGGCGTGCCTGCGCTCGGCTCCGGACAGCCCGGTGAAGGCGGATGCCTCGGTCGGGTCCGGAGCCGCGTTCAGGACCTGCTGCACCTCGGGAAGGTGTTGGATCAGCGGGCTGGGGCGGTTCAGCGTGAACGACGGCGCGAACAGGGTCCAGTCCATGTCAGCGACGGCCACTGTGGCCTCGCTCCGGTCCAGGGCAACGGCCAGCTCCGCCACGGCCTGGTCCGGTGCCATTGGGACCAATCCGCGGCGTCGCAGCCAATCCGCACCGTCGCCCTCGGACATGCCGCCGCCGTCCCAGGGCCCCCAGGCCATGGACAAGCCCGGCATGTCGGCGGCACGACGGTGCTGGACGAGCGCGTCCAGGTAGGCGTTCGCGGCGGCGTAGGCTGCCTGGCCCGAACTGCCCCAGATCCCGGAAACCGAGGAGAAGAGCACGAACAGCTCCAGTTCCCGGTCGGCGGTGAGCTGGTGAAGGTTGCGGGCGGCGACCGTCTTGGAGCGCAGCGAGGTCTCCAGTGCCTCGGGCGTGAGCTGGTCGATCGGCAGGTTCTCCAGCACACCGGCCGCGTGCACCACCCCGGTCAGCGGCACCTCGGCCGGTATCGCCGCCAGCAAAGCCGTGAGCGCGTCGTGGTCCGCGGCATCACAAGCGGCGAGGGTGACCCGTACACCAAGCTGAGTCAGCTCCTCCTCCAGCTCGGGTGCGCCTGGCGCCTGGCGCCCGCGGCGGCTGGCCAGCACCAGGTGCTCGACCCCGCTTCGGGCGAGCCAGCGCGCGACGTGGGCGCCTAGGGCACCGGTTCCACCGGTGATCAACACCGTGCCATGTGCCTGCCATCCCGCCGAGCCGTCGGGAGAGGGGGCCTCCTGAATTCGGACCAGCCGGCGCGCGAACAGTCCAGGGTTGCGGATCGCCACCTGGTCTTCGTCGTCCCGCCCGCCGAGCACACCTGCCAGCAGGGCACCGGTCGAATCGTCCATTGCCTCAGGCAGGTCGATCAATCCACCCCAACGCTGAGGATGCTCCACTGCCGCCACTCGCCCGAAACCCCACAGCTGAGCTTGCTCCGGGTTGGGCAGCAGCTCCTCTGCGCCGACCGCGACCGCCCCGCGCGTCGCCACCCACAGTGGTGCGGGGATCGCTGTATCACCCAGCGCCTGGAGTAGTGCGACCGTGTCCGCCAGGGCCTCGGTCGGCAGCGAGAGGACGCCGGCGAACTCGCCGGAGAGTCCGGCCAACCGGGCCGCGAGTTCCTTCCGTTTCAATGCGCCCGGCTCCACGGACAGCACGTCGGTTTGCGCACCTGCGCGCCGAAGCGCCGACACAATGCCGTCGGCTTCGGTGGCACTCCTCGTCACCACCAGCCAGGTCCCCGTGAGTCGGGTCTGTCGCTCTCCTGCCAGCGGCTGCCAGGTGACGTGGTACCGCCATTCACCCCCGGCCCCTGTGCCGGGTGTGGGCTCCGGCTGGTACCAGTAGCGTTCTCGCTGGAACGGATACGTCGGCAGGTCTGTCGCGGCACCTGGACCCCCTCCGTAAAATGAAGTCCAGTCGACCGTGGCTCCCGCGCGGTAGAGCTGGGCCAGAGCGGTGAACACCGTCTCAGGCTCGGCTCGCTGGGACCGCAGGGCTGGTACGAAGACCGCGTCGGTATCACCGGGCAGACAGTCCGGCCCCAGCGCGGACAGCACTGCGTCGGGACCGACCTCCAGGAAGGTGCTCACCCCCGCCTCGGCCATCGCCCGTACCGCGTCGGCGAAACGCACCATGCCCCTGACCTGATCCACCCAGTACTGTCCGTCGGCGATCCGTTCAGCCGGTACCGCCTCCCCGGTGAGGGTGGAGATGACGGGTATGCGCGGTCGATGGAACGACAAGGTCTCAGCGAGTCGGCCGAACTCGGCCAGCATCGGTTCCATCAGAGAGGAATGGAATGCGTGGCTGACCGGCAGACGCTTCGTCTTCCTACCCAGCCCGGCGAAGTGCTCGGCACAGGACTCCACCAAGTGCGCGTCGCCGGACACCACGACCGCACGGGGGCCGTTCACGACGGCGACGTCCAGGGGGCAATCGCGGGCAGCCACCCAGTCGGCGACCTCGGCTTCGGTTGCCTGCACCGAAGCCATCGCCCCGGCCACCGGCAGCCTCTGCATCAGACGGCCTCGTGCCGTCACCAGAACGGCCGCATCCGCCAGCGAGAACACGCCGGCTATGTGCGCCGCGGCCAGCTCTCCGATGGAGTGCCCCGCGACGAAATCCGGGGACACGTCCAGGAAGCGGAAGAGTGCCACCTCCAGCGCGAACAGGGCTGGCTGTGTGTACTCAGTCTGGTCAAGCAGCTCCGTCTCACCGAACAGCACCTCTTTGAGAGGTAGATCCAGGTGGCGATCCAGTTCGGCACACACTTCGTCGAGAGCCTGCGAGAACGCCGGATAGTGCAGGGCCAACTCGGCTCCCATGTTAGGGCGTTGCGCCCCCTGCCCGGTGAACAGCACGCCCAGGCGTCCGGGCACCGGCGGCCCGGTCACCAGGTTGGCCACGCGCCCGCCTCCTGCGAGCGCGGCCAGCCCCTGAGTGAGGGAGTCCCGGTTGTCCGCGAGGACGACGGCTCTGCGCGGGAGCGGGGACCGAGTGGTGGCCAACGACCACCCCATCTCGGCAATATCGGTATCCGGCAGTTCCAAGAGCCGTTGCGCCTGGGCCCGCAGGGCCGCGTCCGTGCGGGCCGACAGCACGATGGGTACCACTGGGCCCGGGTCGGCCGACGGACCGAGTTCCGCCGCCGGTACCTGTTCGAGGATGACGTGGGCGTTGGTTCCGCTGATCCCGAACGACGACACACCCGCCCGACGCGGACGCCCCACCTCAGGCCAGGCACGCTGCTCCGTCAACAACTCGACCGCACCCGCCGACCAGTCCACATGCGACGACGGCTCATCCACATGCAACGTCCGCGGCAACACCCCATGCCGCATCGCCATCACCATCTTGATCACACCAGCCACACCAGCAGCAGCCTGCGTATGACCCAGATTCGACTTCAACGACCCAAGCCACAGCGGCTCCTCACGCCCCTGCCCATACGTCGCCAACAACGCCTGCGCCTCAATCGGATCACCCAACGTCGTACCCGTACCGTGACCCTCCACCGCATCCACATCAGAAGACGACAACCGCGCATTCGCCAACGCCTGCCGAATCACCCGCTGCTGCGAAGGACCATTCGGCGCCGTCAACCCATTCGACGCACCATCCTGATTAACCGCACTCCCCCGCACCACCGCCAGCACACGATGCCCAAGACGCTCCGCATCCGACAACCGCTCCAACACCAACAACCCAACACCCTCGGCCATACCAGTGCCATCAGCCGCATCAGCAAACGCCTTACACCGGCCGTCCCCGGACAGTCCACCCTGCTGGGAGAACTCAGCGAAGGTCACCGGACTGGCCATCACAGTGACCCCGCCGGCCAGGGCGAGGGTGCACTCACCGTTACGCAGCGACTGCGCGGCCAGATGCAGCGCCACCAACGACGACGAACACGCCGTATCCACCGTCATCGCCGGACCCTCAAGACCCAGCGAGTAGGCGATCCGCCCGGACACCACACTGGGCGCATTGCCCGTCATCAGATAGCCACCGCTGTCCGGGGACGCTCCGTGGAACACGGTGCTGTAGTCGCTGCCGGCAATGCCGGCGAAGACCCCGGTGCGGCTTCCCCGCAACGAAGCCGGTGCTATCCCGGCCCGTTCAAGCGCTTCCCAGGACGTCTCCAGCAGCAGCCTCTGTTGCGGGTCCATCGCCACCGCTTCCCGTGGCGAGATGCCGAAGAAGCCCGCATCGAAATCTCCGGCGTCGTACAGGAACCCGCCCCTGCCCTCGGTGCGCCAGCCACGATCGGTGGGGAATGCCGAGATGGCGTCCCCCTCCGTGGACATCAGATGCCACAGGTCCTCAGGCGAAGTCACCCCACCGGGATAGCGGCACGCCATGCCCACGATGGCCACCGGCTCGCCAGCGGGCTGAACCGGCGCCTGCTCTGCCGGGGCCGAACCGCCGTCGAGTTCGGTGCCGATGTGCGCGGCGAGCGCGGCAGATGTGGGGAAGTCGAACACCAAAGTCGCGGGCAGACGCAATCCGGTGGCGATGTTCAATCGGTTCCGCAGTTCGACCGCGGTCACCGAGTCGAGACCCAAATCGCGGAAGGCCCGGTCGGCCGCCACCGCGGTGGGTGCGGCGTGCCCGAGAACGACGGCCGCGTGCGCACGGACCAGATCCAGCAGCAGCTGCTCTCGTTCCGCCTCGGACAACCCGGCCACCTGTTGTCGCAGAGCGGGCCCAGCCTCGACCGATGCCGATGGCTCTGTCTGCCGGAGCTGTCTCACTTGGGGGATCTCATCGAACATCGGGCTGGGCCGGACGGCGGTGAAGGCCACGTGGTACCGGGCCCATTCGATGTCGGCGACCAGCAGCAGTGGCTGCGCCTCGTCCATCGCCTGCCGCAACGCGGTGAGCGCCAGGTCAGGGGCGATCGCGGGAACACCGTGTCGCCGGAGCAGATCCTTGACTGCGCCTGCGGCCATCCCCGAGCCCTCCCAGGCTCCCCATGCCACCGACGTCGCGGGAAGTCCGAGGGCATGACGGTGCTGTGCCAATGCGTCGAGGAAGGCATTCCCCGGTGCGTAGTTGCCCTGTCCGGGAGCGCCTGCGGTGGCCCCGGCAGAGGAGAACAGGACGAACGCCGACAGGTCAAGATCACGGGTGAGCTCGTGAAGGTTCTTCGCGGCCAGCATCTTGGCCCGCAGCGCGCGGTCCAGCTGCTCTGCCGTCAGACTATTGATCATCCCATCATCGAGGACACCCGCGGCGTGCACCACTGCCGTCAGTTCACCGGAGATCGAAGCGAGGAGACCGGCCAGCGCATCCCGGTCGGCGACGTCACATGCCTCGATGGTCACCTGCGCACCGAGTTCGTTGATCTCGGCCATCGCCTCGGCCGCTCCGGCGGCCAGTTCTCCGCTGCGACTGGTGAGCACCAAGTGTTCGGCGCCGTTCTCAGCCAGCCATCGGGCGACCTGGACGCCCAGTGCCCCGGTGCCGCCGGTGACCAGAACCGTTCCGCCGGCCTGCCATTCCGGCTGAGCGGCGTACGGGGCGGCCCGCACCATCCGGCGGACGAAGACTCCGGCGGGCCGCACCGCCCACTGGTCCTCTTCTCCGGTCTTGCCGAGGGTGCTGCTGAACAACCGGGCCGTCCTGTCGTCCACGACGGCGGGCAGGTCGATCACACCTCCCCAGCGTTCCGGATGTTCCAGCCCCATGACCCGGGCGAGACCCCACACGAGCGCCTGCCCCGGGTTGCCGACCAAGTCCGCGTCCGCCACTCTCATCGCGTCTCGGGTCACGCACCACAACGGAACCTCGAGGTCATCGAGTGCCTGAATCAGCGACACAGTGAGCTTGTAGCCGTGAGGTACTGACGGGTGATCCACGTCGGGGTGCTCATCCCACGTGAGCAGCGACAGCACGCCCGCGGCACAGGCCGCATGTTCGCGTACCCGCTGCGGGTCCATCTCGTCGAGCACGAGCGGCAGCACTTCGCGGCCCTGCGCGGACAAGGCGGACCGCAAGGTCTCGACCTCCTGGTCGTCGGCTATCCGCGCCGGTACGACCATCAGCCAGGTGCCGCCTTGCTCCGGCACGGCCGAGGGGGCGAACGGCTGCCACGCCACCCGGTAGCGCCAGTCGTCGGTCACGGTGCGGACGCGGGGCTCTGATTCGACCCGCTCCGGCCAGAACCTCTGCCGTCGGAAGGGATACGTCGGCGGAACAGCCCGATGCTGGTTCGACCGGCCGAAGACAGCTTTCCAGTCCGGCTCGAGTCCGTGCACGTCCAGCGTCGCCAATGCCCTCATGAACTGGGCCGTGTCGCCCTTGCCACGACGCAGCGTGCCGGTCACCACACCTTCGGCGCCGCCTTCGGCGAGACATTCCTCAATGCCCCCCATCGTGACCGGATGGGCGCTGGCCTCGATGAACGCGGTGTGTCCTGCCTCCACCAGGCCGCGTACGACAGGCTCGAATTGCACAGTGCGGCGAAGATTCTGGTACCAGTACGCGCTGTTCAACTCGGTTGTGTCCAGTGGGGCTCCGGTCACAGTCGACCAGAACGGGATCTGCGCGGGCCGAGGTGTGATCGTGCCGAGCAACTCCAGCAGCTCCGACTCAAGCGCCTCCACCTGCGAAGAATGCGACGCATAATCCACAGACACCCGCCGCACCCGAACCCGCTCGGCCTCACACACACCGAGCAACTCCTCCAACGCAGCAACATCCCCCGACACCACCACCGACCCAGGACCATTCACCGCCGCAACCGACAACCGCCCAGGCCAACGACCAACCAACCCCTCCACCTCAACCAACCCAGCACCAACCGAAACCATCCCCCCCGAACCCGCCAACCGCCTCCCGATCAACCCACTACGCAACGCCACCACACGCGCCGCATCCTCCAAAGACAACACACCCGCCACACACGCAGCCGCGATCTCCCCCTGCGAATGCCCCACCACCGCACCAGGCACCACACCACACGACCGCCACACCTCAGCCAACGACACCATCACCGCCCACAACGCCGGCTGCACCACATCCACCCG
>NZ_JAAGMH010000021.1:0-67071 GCF_010548505.1 Streptomyces sp. SID14515
GCCGCCGCGGCACGGGTCCGGGCCGCCGTGCACGCCCCCGCCGGAGCCCCCGCGTCCGCCGCCCCCCGCCCCGTACCGCCGGGACCGCTGGGCCTGCGGCTGCGCGGCCTACGGTTCGGCTACGGGGGAGAGGCCGTCCTGGACGGCGTCGACCTCACCGTCCGGCCGGGCGAGACCGTGGCACTCGTCGGAGCGTCCGGGGCGGGCAAGTCGACCTGCGCCCACCTCCTCGCGCGGTACTGGGATCCGGCCGAAGGCGCCGTGGAGCTGGTGCCCCCGGACCCGGCGCACCCCGTCGACCTGCGGGACCTCACCGAGGAGGACCTGCGCGCCACCGTGTCCGTGGTCGGGCAGGAGGCCCCGCTCTTCCACGGCACCCTCGCCGAGAACCTCCGGCTGGGCGCTCCGGACGCCACGGCGGACGAGGTCGGCGCGGTGGCCCGGATCTGCGGCGTCGACCTCATCGCCGACGCCCTGCCCGACGGGCTGGACACCGCCGTCGGCGAGCGCGGCGCGACCCTGTCCGGCGGCCAGCGCGCCCGGGTGGCGCTGGCCCGCGGGCTGCTGAGCGGCCCGCGCGTCCTCGTCCTGGACGAGACGACGGCGCATCTGGACCACCGGGGCGACGCGGAACTGGCCCGGGCGCTCGCGGCCGACTCCGCCACCCGGACGACCCTGGTCATCGCCCACCGCCCGGCCACCGTCCGCAGGGCCGACCGGATCGCGGTCCTGGAGGGCGGGCGCATCGTCGAGGAAGGCACCTGGGACGAGCTGATCCGGGCCGGCGGACCGCTGACCCGCCTCTTCGCCCGCGAGGAGGTGGCGGCCCGCCCCTGAGACGCGGTCCCTCACCGACAAGGCTCAGGGCAGGGGCTGCTCGGCCCAGATGATCTTCCCCCGGGGGGTGTAGCGCGTGCCCCACCGATGGGCGAGCTGCGCGACGAGGAACAGCCCGCGCCCTCCCTCGTCCGTCGTCCTGGCGTGCCGCAGCCGCGGCGAGGTGTTGCTCGCGTCGGACACCTCGCAGGTCAGCGCGGACTGGAACAGCAGCCGCAGCCGTACCGGCCCCGAGGCGTACCGGATCGCGTTGGTCACCAGCTCGCTGACGATCAGCTCCGTCGTCATCGAGAGCTCCGTGAGCCCCCACGTCTCCAGCTGACGGGAGACCTTGGCCCGGGTCTCGCCGACCGCCGCCGGGTCCACGGGCACGTCCCAGGAGACCAGGTGCTCGGGGCTCAGGATGTGCGTCCGGGCGAGGAGCAGGGCGATGTCGTCCGGCTGCGGGACCGGCAGCAGCTCCTTGACCACCGCTGGGCACAGATCCTCCAGCGGCAGCCCGCCCCGGGACACCGCCCGGCCGAGCCGGCCCATGCCGCTCTCCATGTCCTTGTCGGTCCCCTCGATGAGCCCGTCGGTGTAGAGGCCGAGGAGGCTGCCTTCGGGCAGCTCGATCTCCTGGGACTCGAAGGGCAGCCCGCCGAGCCCCAGCGGCGGCCCGGAGGGCAGGTCGGGGAAGCTGACCGCGCCGTCCGGTGTGACGATCACCGGCGGCGGATGGCCGGCCCGCGCCATCGTGCAGCAGCCGTTCGCCGGATCGTAGACGGCGTACAGGCAGGTGGCGCCCACCACCGTCGTACCGCCCCGCTCCGCCGGCCCCGTCGCGGGCTCCTCCTCGCTGAGCCGCAGGACCAGATCGTCCAGACGGGCCAGCAGCTCGTCCGGCGGAAGGTCCATGTCGGCCAACGTCTGTACGGCGGTGCGCAGCCGGCCCATGGTCGCGGCGGCCCCGATGCCGTGTCCGACGACATCGCCGATGACCAGCCCGACCCGGGCGCCGGACAGCGGGATCACATCGAACCAGTCGCCGCCCACCCCGTCCTTCGCGTCCGCCGGGAGGTAGGACGACGCCACGTCCAGCGCCGTCCCGCCGCGCAGCGTGTGCGGCAGCAGGCTCCGCTGGAGCACCAGCGCCGCGGTGTGCTCCCGGGTGTAGCGGCGGGCGTTGTCCACGCACACGGCCGCCCGCGCCACCAGCTCCCGGGCGGGCGCCACATCGTCCTCGTCGAACGGCACCGGATTCTGCGACCGCATGAACGTGGTCAGCCCCAGCACGGTGTCGCGCGCCCGCATCGGTACGGAGATCAGCGAGTGCAGCCCGAACTCCCGGAGCCGAGCGGCCCGCGCGGGCTGTTCCACCGTCCACCCGTGGCTCTCCGGGTCGAGCACCGGCAGCAGGACCGGGGAGCCGTCGAGGAGGAAGTGCGCGTCGTGCGGCGGCGGCACGAAGTCGACCGTCTCCCCGACCCGTACGACCGCCTCCGGACAGCCCTCCCGCACCGAGCTCATGCCCGCCCGGCGCATGGCCGGCCGCTCGCCCTCGGCCGGCGCGGCCACCCCGGGCCGGTCGCCGCCGAACGGGGTCTCCAGCAGGTCGACGAAAACGAAGTCCGCGAACCGGGGCACCGCGAAATCGGCGAGCTCCTGGGCCGTACGGTGCACGTCCAGGGTGCTGCCGATCGCCGCCCCTGCCTCGTTCACCAGCGCGAGCAGCCGGCGCGCGTTCCACCGGTCGGTGACGTCGAGGACCATGTAGCCGATGCCGATCCGCCGGTCCTGGGCGTCGGCCAGCGGGAAGAAGGAGCTGGCGTACGCCCGCCGGCGGTGCGGATCGGCCCAGCTCCAGCCCAGATATTCGTAGTCCGTGACCGCCTCGCCGGTAGACAGGACCTGCCGCATCAACCGCTCGATGGGCGCCGCCAGCGCTCCGGGCAGCACCTCGCTCGGCCGGCGTCCCAGCCGCTGCTCCCGGGGTACGCCGCCGAACCGCTCCAGGGTGTCGTTGAGCCAGAGATAGCGCAGGTCCGGGTCGAGCACCGCCATCCCGACCGGCGACCGGGTCAGGAAGTCGTCGAGCACGGACCCGCTCATCGTCCAGTGCGGGGTCAGTTCCCGCCCGGACACCAGGAAGCCCTCCCGCCCGGCGATCAGGAACGAGGCGGTCGCCCGTACGTCGATGTCCAGCGACCGGCCGTCCCGGCTCCGCAGCGGGATCAGCCCGCTCCACCCCGACCCGGCCCGGCAGCGGGCGGCCACCGCGGCCGTGCGCCGGGCGTCCGGGGGGCCGGTCAGCAGCCGGGCCGCGGACCGGCCGACCACCTCGGCCGCCGGATACCCGAGCAGCGCCTCGGCCCCGCGGGTCCAGCCGATGATCGTGCCGTCCCCGGCGATCACCGCCGCCGCGTCGGCGGCCGTCAACGCCGGTCCCCGCCCGTCCCCGGAGGGCAGCGGGCCGGGCTCCGCCGGGGAGCCCTCATCGGCGGATGCCATTGCACCTCACCACCCTCTGTAGGTTTCCATGGTCGCGCGTCGCCCCGGACCGCGCCCGGCGCGCGCCGGGCGCGGTCCGGGCGCGGGCTGTCCCTCGTTCGGCGGCGTGACGGAGCGGGCGGTGCCCGCGTTGGTGGGGGTGACAAGCGGTTGCTTGTCCACCTGCCCCCGCGCTGGACCCGTGTGGGTGGACGGCTCCGGCCCCCGACAGGAGGGCCGGAGCCGTTTCCATGCTCGGGCTCAGTAGCGGAAGCAGATCTTGCTTTCCTTGAGCCACTGGCCCAGCCAGTCGCCGAACGGCACCGTGATGCACCACCTGCGGGTGGCCGGCGCCTCGGTCCCCGGCGGTGTGGGCGTGGGCGCCACCGGCGGGGACGGCTGCACGGCCGGCGGGACCGACGGGGACGGGGACGGGGCCGGATCCGTCGGCGACGGTGTGGGCGTGGGGGTGGGGCTCGGTACGGGCGCGGCGGGCGCGGCCATCTCGGTCATCATCGTCCGGAAAACCTTCGAGGACCGCGGATTGCTCTTGCACTGCCAGACGCCGTGCGGGCAGTAGTCCGTGACCGTCTGGTACAGCGGCTCGTGCCGGTCGATCCATTCCAGCATCCGCCGCATGTACTCGGGGTTGTCGCCGTTGCGGAAGAGCCCCCACTCCGGGAACGAGATGGGCTTGCCGTGCTCCGCGGCGAAGTCGACGTGCTTCTGGAGCCCGTACGGGTCGTTGACCTGGTCGTCGAAGGTCTCGCCGGGCGGCTGGTCGTAGGAGTCCATCCCGATGATGTCGACGACGTCGTCGCCCGGGTAGCACTCGGTCCACGGCACCGCGTCCCGCCCCCGGCTCGGCGTGAAGTCGAAGCGGAACTCCTGACCGGGCACCGCGCGCATCGCCGTCACGATCCGCTCCCAGTACGCCTTCCAGGACGCGGGATCGGGGCCGCACCGATGGGTGTACGTGGTGCCGTTCATCTCCCAGCCGAGCACGATCACGGTGTCCGGAACGCCCAGCTCCACCAGCCGCTCCGCGAGCTTCGTGAAGTGCTGGTCGTAGTCCCCGGCCGCGCCGGCCCGGAGCAGGGTGCGGACCTCGCCGTCCGGCACCCGCTCCTCGTTGCGCTCCAGCATCGGCACGTTCAGGACGAACATCCGGTCCTCGTCCGCCCGTCTCCAGTCCGCCCAGGCGTCGAGGAAGTCGGGTGTGCCCTCGATGTTCACCCAGAGATCGCCCGGCAGGTACGTGTGCCCCACCCGCAGCTCCGCGCCGCCGAGCCAGCGCGACAGCTCGGCCATCCGGCTGACCCCGGCGGGCCCGTAGTCCAGATAGGCGCCGTGCGCCGTGCCGCTCCCGGACCCCGGTGGGCCGGGAGCGGCGCCGTCGACGGAATCGGTGCCCGGCGGCGACTGGCCCGCGATGCCGCCACCTGCCAGGAGGCTGAGGGCAGCCGCCGCGATACACGAAACGATGAGACGGCGCTTGGCCGGCATTACTCCTCCTGGCTGCGGTGAATTCCGGCCGGTTCGGCCTGATAGGGAGAGAGTTTCATCATCATGCACCGGCGGCATGCGCAGGAGTCCATTTATCGTATTCGGCGTTGCGGTCGTGCCGTTCAGGTGAATGTGGGGCCGAACGAGAACGGCAGCGAGCCGACACGGTTGTCGAAATTGGAATCGACCAGCCCCGGATCGCCCAGACTCCGCATGACGGGTCGTCGGTCGATCAGTTCCCGGAACAGGGCCGTCATTTCGAGACGGGCCAGATGCGCTCCCAGGCAGTGGTGCGGGCCCCCGCCGCCGTACCCGAGATGAGGATTCGGCGACCGGGTGATGTCGAAGCGATCCGGATGGGTGAAAACCGCCTCGTCGCGATTGGCCGACGCATAGATGAGGGCGACTTTCTCTCCCGGAAGAAACGTACGGCCGCCGAGTTCGCATTCGGCGGTGACGGTCCTGCGGAACTGGATGATCGGCGTCGAATGCCGGACGATCTCGTCGACGGCGCCGCCGATGTACCGGTCGAAGTCGGACCGCAGCAGCTCCCGCTGCTCCGGATTCCGGTCGAGCAGGAACAGCCCGTGCGCGATGGCGTTGCGGGTCGTCTCCACCCCGGCCACCAGCAGCAGCGAGAAGAAGGCCCCCAGCTGCCGCCCGGACAGTGCCTCGCCGTCGATGTCCGCACGGACGAGCGCCGAGACGAGGTCGTCCTCGGGGTGCCGGCGGCGCTCCCGGGCGAGCCGCCCCATCACCCACTGCATCCGGGCCAGCGACGCGAGACCCCGGCCGGGAATCCGCAGCCGGGCCCGGCCCCGGCGCTCGACGCCGACATGCTCCGAGGCGTGGTCGATCTGCTCCGCGATCCGGGCCCGGTACGCCTCCGGGATGCCCATCAGGTCGCAGATCACCTCCAGCGGCAGCCGCGAGGCCGCCGACGGCATGAAGTCCCCGGGGCGCTCGGCGATCAGCTCGTCGACCAGCCGCCCGGCGAGCCGCCCGACGTTCTCCTCGGCGTCCGCCAGCAGCCGCGGGGTGAACCGCCGCGAGATGATCCGGCGCAGCGCCGCGTGCTCGGCCCCGTCCATGTTGACCATCGAGTTGCCGAACAGCGCCTTCGCCCAGCCGGCCGGCTCCGGGGTGGTGACCCCCGGGGCGCTCGCGAACACCTGCGGCGTGCGGCTCGCGGTCCGCACATCGGCATGGCGCACCAGCGCGTGGAACGGCTTGCCGGAGGTGCGAGCGGTACCGGGCCGGGGAGTGAACAGCACCGGCGCGTCCAGCTCCCGCAGCAGGGCGAACGCCCGCAGCCGGTCGGGGCGCGGCAACCGCCAGAAGGCGGGGTCGGCCAGATCGACGTCCGCCGCGCTCGGCACACGGTCCCCGGACAGCTGGTAGGGAACGGTCATGTCCATCACCTCCACGGTTCGCCAGGCCATGTTCCGGTCCGCCGGCCGTGCGGAGCCGCGCGACGCGGCCCGCCGCGCCCGATGGCCCTACGCCCTCACGCGTTTGACGGAACGTGACCGCCGCGTGTGCGCCGTACGCCGCACGCACGAGAACTGTTTCGCGACCGCCTCGTTGTCAACATCGCCATCAGCAGCACCTCGGACGAGTTAACGAGGCGAGTCAACGAGAGGCAGGCAGTCATCCATGAGCCCCACCCCCGCGAAACCGGGCGGCACCCGCGTCCCCTCCCGGCGGATCGTCCTGCGCGGAGCCTTCACCGCCGCAGTGGTCACGGGCACCGCCGGCGCCCTGCTCCCGCTGCTCGACCGTGAGCAGGCCGCCGCGGTCCGGCCCGCACCGGGCCCCGAGGCGCCCGGAACCGGCCCCGCGGCCACGACGGCGAAGGAATCCACGACGGAGGAGTTCGCCGAGATGTACCGGGGCCGGGAGATCCGGGGAACGGCGACCGTCGTCGTCCCCGCCGGCGCCCCGGACGACGACCGGGTGGCGGTCGCCGCCGAACCGGTCACCGAGATCCGCATCGACGGCATGCCGCTGCACGTCATGAGGCGGGCGGACGGCACCTATCTGAGCGACGTCCGGCACTACGAGTCGTACCCGACGCTGCTGGAGACGGCCCGCGCCGCCGTCGACGAGCTCGGCGCCGCCAGACTCGCGCCCCCCGCCGCACACCGCATGTGAACCAGGAGGACCAGCACCGGTGTACACCCGCAAGAACCAGCGCGACCTCACGCGCACCGAGAAGCGCCGGCTCGTCGACGCGATCCTGAAACTCAAGCGCTCCGGCCGCTACGACGACTTCGTCGTCATGCACCGCGAGTACTACGTCATGGACACCGAGCGCAGGCCGCGCCCGGCGCACATGACGTCCTCGTTCTTCCCCTGGCACCGCCAGTACCTGCTGGAGTTCGAGAAGGCGCTCCAGAGCGTCGACGCGGGCGTCAGCGTCCCCTACTGGGACTGGACCCAGGACAACAAGCCGACCTCGTCGCTGTGGGCGGAGGACTTCCTCGGCGGCAACGGCAGGCCCGGCGACCGCCGGGTCACCACCGGAGCGTTCGCCTACGAGGCGGGCAACTGGAGCGTCGGAAAGGGAGTCACCGACGAGAACTACCTCACCCGCAACTTCGGCAGGCCCGGCAGCAACCCGGTCGCGCTCCCCACCAAGGACGATGTGACGCGGGCGCTGAAGGACCCGGTCTACGACACCGAGCCCTGGAACAGCATCAGCACCGAGGGCTTCCGCAACCGCATCGAGGGGTGGGGGATCCGGGGCGTGCGCACGGTGGGCCTCCACAACCAGGTCCACCAGTGGGTCGGCGGCCCGATGGCGGGCGCGGCCTCCCCCGAGGACCCGGTGTTCTGGTTCCACCACTCCTTCGTCGACCTGCTGTGGGACCGGTGGCGCAAGGCGCACCCGAAGTCCGCCTATCTCCCGGGCCGTAAGCCCGCATCGCCCAGCCAGGACCGTCGTTACGTCTTCGGCCTGGACGAGGCGATGCCCCCCTGGGGCGTCACCCCGAGGAAGCTCCTCGACCACGGCAAGCTCTACCGCTACGCCTGAGCCCGGACGAAGGAACGGCCGGCCCCCTCCGTGCGGAGGGAGCCGGCCGTTCCGGTGCTGCGGGTGATCAGCGGCCGTAGCCGTAGTCCCCGTCGCCGCCCTTGTCGTGGCCCTCGGAGGCGTTGACGCAGGTGTTGCCGAAGGCCGGGTTCAGCAGGCCGATCACGTTGATCGTGTTGCCGCAGAGGTTCACCGGCACGTGCACCGGGACCTGGACGCTGTTGCCCGAACCGACGCCGGGGGAGGCGGCGGCGAGGCTCTGCGCACCGGCGTCCGCGGACGCCATGCCGGCGCCGCCGGCGATCAGGGCGCCGGTGCCGGCCATGACAGCGGCAACCTTCGTCATGCGAGACATTGAGAACTCCTTGTAAAGAAGGGGGTGTGCTGCGGACACGAGGCCCGCACCCCCTGACAACGCGAAAGACGCCGGACGGTAACGGATCAGCGCATAGGTGATATCTCCGACGCCCCTGTCCGGCGTACGTCCGGCGCGTCAGCGACCGATCACCGGAAGCCCCGTCAGCCGCTCGTGCCAGTCCCGCGCCGCCGGGAAACGGGCCTTCACCGTCTCCACCGCCCGCTCCCGCACCGCCACCTGCGACTCGCGCAGCCGCAGCAGCGGCTCCAGACCCGGACGGGCCAGCAACAGCCGCTGGTTGACCACCGGCACCGGACCCCAGTGGTTCTTGTAGCTCTCCGCACCGCGCAGCAGGCTCAGCACCTCGCGCCCGGCGTCCGAGGCCTGCTGGGCCACCTCGCGCAGCAGAATCGTCGACACATCGACCTTCCGTTCGCGCAGCGCCGGATCCGCACCGTACAGATAGCCGCCCGTCAGATGCCCGGACTGCAACGACAGGTTGGACGCCACCACCTCGCCGTTCAGCCGGAACTCGGTCATCGCCGCCGTACCGTCCGCCACCATCCGCCCCACCGACCGGACCAGATGGTCCGAGAACCGGGCCCGCAGATGCTCGGGGTTGACTCCCCGGCCCTCCCACTGCCGCTCGTGCAGCCGCAACAGCGTGCCGACCGCCGCCGGCACCCCGTCCTGCGGGACCCGGCGCGCCTCGACGCCCAGCGCCTCGACCTTGCGCAGCTTCGAGCGCAGCCGCTGACCCCGCGAGCCCGTCAGCCGCGCCACGAGGTCGCTCAGCGGCTCGGCCGGAAGCTCCATGCACGTCGAGTCGGTGAGCCGGCTGCGGGCCCCCGGCCAGCGCCCGAACAGCAACTGCGCCGACGCGTCCGGCCGGACCTCCCGCAGATCCACCACGGTGTGCCGGGCGGCCCGGTCCAAGCCGCGCCCCAGCGCTCCCACCGCGTACCCGGCCTCCTCCTCGTCCAGCAGGATGTCGAAGAAGTCGGAGATCGCCCCGCCCATCGGGACGAGCAGCGGCATCGGACGGTGGACCAGCATCAGCGGCGCCGCCCCGATCAGCCGCCCCGACCGGCGGACCAGCAGCACCCGCAGCCGGCCCTCCTGGCCGTAGGAGATCCACCACGAGTGGAGCCAGGCGTGGCTCTGGAACGGGGTGGCGGTGGCGCACCGGCGGTGCAGGGCGTCCCACTCCCCGGCGAGCGCGCCGAACTCCCGGAAGTCCCGGCACAGCGTCACGGCGAGGCCGCCCGCCCGGTGGCCCGTCATCGGACGAGCTCCCGTTCGTCCTGGGCGACGTTGCCGCCCTCGGCCGTCGGCCCCGGCACCTGCGCCGAGACGCTCCAGCCCGCCCGGCGCGGCCGGACCAGCAGCACGAGTCCGCCCAGCAGACCGCCCGCCGCCGCCCCCACGGCGGTGCCCAGCGGCACCGACGGCGAGACCGGCCGGTCCGGCGTCATCGCATGGGTGAACTTGATCAGCTTCACCCCGGTGTCCTTGGAGACATGGCCGCTGCTCACGATGACGGCCTCGATGACCGCGTTCGCGATGTCGGCCGCCTTGTGCCGGTCCTCGGAGGTGCCCGTCACCGCGATCATCGGCGAGTCGGGGGAGGTCTCCGACGTGACGTGGGACCGCAGTTCGCGCACCGGCTCGCCCGCCGCGCCCTGGGCGTACGAGAGCGTCGCGTCGCTCGTGGTCAGCCGCCCGTACGACTGGGCGTACCCCAGCGCCGCCGAGGGGTCCGTCTCCCCTTCGGCGACCGCCATCGCATAGCTGGTGGCCTCGTACTGCGGCGCGGCGAACGCACCGTACGACAGCCCGGACGCGGTGCCGATCAGCACGCAGACGGGCAGCGGCCACCAGTGCGGAAGCCGGGTGAGGGCGGTGCGCAGCCGACGGGCGACGGCGGGTCGCTGCTGCTGCTCGGGTGACTCGGTCATGAAAGGGCTCTCCGGTTCGGTGGGGCGGTGTCGAGGGCGTACGCGTACACGTCCATCAGGCGCTCGCTGCTGCGTCTGATGTCGTAGTGGCCGACGGCCCGGGGCGGCGGCCGCCGGTCCGTACGGGCCTGTATCCGCTGCCGCAGCCGGGCCGTCAGCTCCTCGGGGCTCCCGGCGATCCGGGTGGCGCCCGGGGCGTGGGCGGCGGGCAGGTCGTCGATGGCGGGGCAGGCGTCGTGCAGCACGGGCAGCCCGGCGGCGAGCGCCTCCACGGCGGCCAGACCGAAGGACTCCTCGCGCGATGTGGAGACGAAGACGTCCAGGGCGCTCAGCAGCGCCGGCACACCCGGGACCGGACCGTCCCCGTCCTCGTCGCACTCCCCGAGGAACCGGATCCGGTCCACGGCCCCCAGGCGCAGGGCCAGCGCGCGCAGCGCCCCGGCCTCCGGACCGTCCCCGGCCAGCAGAAGGCGGGCCTCCGGCAGCGCGGCGACCGCGCGGATCAGCACGTCGAACCGCTTGCCCGGCACCAGCCGGCCGACCCCGCCGACGACGAACGCGTCCTCGGGCAGGTCCAGGGCCGCCCGTACGGAAGCCCGCCGCTCGCCGTCGAAGCGGAACCGGTCCGCGTCGATGCCGTTGGGCACCAGCCGGATCCGGTCGGCGGGCACCCCCCAGTCCCGCAGCCGGCCGGCCACGGTGGAGGAGACGGCGACGGTCGCCGCGCCGAGGCGTTCGGTGGAGAGGTAGAGGGCGCGGATGGACCGGGTCAGCGGGCGGCCCTCGATCTCGGCACGCCCCAGGGAGTGTTCGGTCGCGACGGTGGCCCGGGTACCGGCGAGCCGGGCCGCGATCCTGCCGTACACACAGGCCCGGTAGAGATGCGTGTGGACCAGGTCGTAGCGGCCGTCCCGGATCAGCTGGGCGAGCCTTCCGACGGCCGAGAGATCCCGGTTGCCGCGCATTCCCAGATGCGTCACCCGGATCCCGTCGGACCGCAGCTCCTCGGCCACCGCCCCCGGGTTGGTGAGCGTCACGACGTCGCACTCCACCGGCAGATGACGCAGCAGCAGCCGCAACTGCCGCTCGGCGCCGCCGACCCCGAGTCCGGTGATGACGTGCAGCGCCCTCATCGGGGACCGCCCGCCCGTACGGGTCCGACGGCCCGCGCGCCGGTACCGGGCGCGGCGACCTGCCGCAGCCCGTGCCGCAGGTCCTTCGCCCACAGCCGCACCCCCCGGTCCGCCTGGCTGATGTGGGTGCGGGGCAGGGCGAACCGGCTGAGCAGCGGGCCCGGGGCCAGCGCGCACGCGTAGCCGTAACCCGCCGTCCGCGCGGCCTCGGTGACCCGGCGGTCGAGGATGCCGTACGGATAGCAGAAGCCCTCCGGGAGCGACCCGGTGAGATCGCCGATCAGCTCCCGGCTGTCGGCGGTCTCCCGGCGCAGCTCCTCGTCCGACAGCGCCGTCAGGTCCTGGTGGTACAGACCGTGCGAGCCGACCTCCATGCCCGCGGCGGCGACCCGCCGGACGTCCTCGTGGGTCAGCAGCGGTTTGCGCGGGCCCAGCGGATCCCACTCGTTGACCCCGCCCGGGCGGCCCGGCAGGACGAAGACCGTCGCCCGGCAGCCGTGCTTGCGCAGCACCGGCAGCGCCTCGCCGAGGAAGTCCGCGTATCCGTCGTCGAAGGTCAGCCCGACCAGCCCGCGCCGCCCGGAAGCCCCCGTGCGCAGCAGCTCCGACACCCCCACCCCGGTCAGCCGCCGGCTGCGCAGCCAGGACAGCTGCTCGTCGAGGCGCTCGGGGGAGACGGTGATGCCGTACGGATCGTCGCCGGCGTCCGTCACCGAGTGGTACGTGAGGATCCACGGCTGACGGCGGGTGTGCGGGCGGAGCCGGGACGAGGGAGCGTCGGCGCAATGTGCCGAGGAATCAGCGGCCATCAAGGAACCTCCGTCGGATGAGTGCCAGCAGGGAAACGACCTCGGGCGAGCGCAGGGCAAGCCCGGTCAGGAAGAACACGGCGGGGACGAGGAGACACCCGGCGGCCAGGCTCAGCACCGGATCGGGGACGAGGGGCGCGCACGCCCAGCCGGCCGCGCCCGCCGCCAGCGACGCCCCGGCGAGCCGGCCCAGCGAGAGCGCCACGGCCCGCGTCCGGATCGGCACCACCCGGGTGCCGAGACCCATGAGGAGCAGCAGCGCCGTCGTGCTGATCCCGATCGCGTTGGCGGTCGCGATGCCGTCCACGCCGAAGCGGTACGTCAGCGCGTACCCGGCGCCCATGGTGACCAGCAGCCCGGTGCCCATGGCGAACGCCGGGAACCAGGTGGGCCGCCCGGAGGAGAAGAACGGCCGACTCAGCGCGCCGACCAGACAGTGCCCCAGCAGCCCGAGCGCGTACACCCGCATGACCTGCGCGGTCGAGTCGGTGTCGGCGACGTCGAACGCGCCGCGCTGGAAGAGCACTTCGATGATCTGGGGCGCGTAGCCGAGGACCACCGCCGTGCCGAGCAGCACCACCATCCCGGCCAGCGCCAGGTCCCGCTCCACCCGCAGCCTGGCCTTCTCCCGGTCCCCGGCGGCCATCGCCTGCGCGACGACCGGGAAGGTCACCGTGCAGATCATCAGCGACAGCACCATCGGCATCTGCGCGACCTTCTGCGCGTAGTTCAGATGCGAGATCGCGCCCGCCGGGAGCGTGGAGGCCAGGAACCGTTCCACCAGCACCTGGGACTGACGGCTCACCACGAACAGGACCACCGGCGCCAGGACCGCGAACCCCAGCAGCGGAGCGGTCCGCGCGGCCCGCCGCCCCGGCCGCCGGAACCTCGGCAGCCGGGGCCGCGCGAGCGGTACCAGCCTCAGGAACATGGGCAGTTGGGTCAGGATCATCAGCGCGCTGCCGACCGCGACCCCCACCGCCGCGGCCCGCACCCCCCATACGGAGTGCAGGGCCAGCGTCATCCCGATGATGCCGAGGTTGTACGCGACATAGACCCCGGCGGGCGGCAGGAAGCTGCGGTGCGCGCGCAGCGCGGCGCTGAAGTAGCCGGTGATCCCGAAGGTGAGGACGGTGACCGCGGTCAGCCGGGTGCAGTCCACCGCGAGCCGCGGATCGGCGAGGCCCGGGGCCAGCACGCCCACGACCCACGGGGCGCCCGCGATCAGCAGCGCCGCGCCGCCGGAGAGCAGCAGGAACAGGCGGGGGAGCGTGGCCGCCACGAGATCCCGTACGGGGTCGGATCCGGGGGCGTCTCCAGTCTCCGCCCGCCGGGTCAGGGCCAGGCTGAACGCCGGGACGAGGAGGAGCGCCATCCCGTCCTCGATGAGGAGCGTCGCCGCCATCTCGGGCACGGTCCAGGCGATCAGGAACGCGTCGCTCGCGTCGCTCGCCCCGAAGTACCGGGCGATGGCCTGGTCCCGCACCAGCCCGAGCACGGCCCCCAGCACGGTCAGGACCGCCGTGGCCGCCGCCGCACGGGCGAGGAAGGACCCGAGCCGGGGCGCCTCGCCGCTCTCCGCGCCCGACGCGGTACCGGGGGAGAGGGGCCCCTCCGGGCCCGCCCCCGGGGCCGGGAGCAGCGGCGGGGCCGGGGCGGAGGGCGGGAGCAGCGGCGGGTGCGGGCCCGCTGCCGTGTCCGCCGGGCGCGCCCCGGCCTCCGTCCCCGTACCGGTGTCGCTCATGCGGCGCTCACCAGCGCCCACCAGGCCGCCAGCCCCAGCACGACACCGCTCAGCACCGTGGTGGGCCCGCCGATGTCCGCGTACAGGAAGTTGACGCTCTGCCAGGTCATCAGGGCGACCGCCACCAGACCGCAGTCCATGGCCGCGTGTCCGCGCGAGCGGGCGAGGCGCAGTCGGCGGATCGAGCCGACCAGGATCGCCGCCCAGCTGCCGACGAGCGCGGTCAGTCCGATCAGGCCCTGTTCGCCGAGGACCAGGAGATACATGTTGTGCGGCGACAGGAGCGCCTGGCGGCGGAACTCCTGGCCCGCCCCGGCGGTGTCGCTGCCGGAGGAGAGCCCGATGGAGGCGTGTCCGTCGCGGTGGTCGGGGAAGCCCTTGAGACCGACTCCGGTGGCGGGCCGCTCGCGCCACATCGCGCCCGCCGCGCTCCACATCGCGTAGCGGTCGCTGACCGACCGGTCCGGGGTGCTCGTCACCCGGGTCACGCTGGCGGCCCGGTCCGCGATCATCTCGGAGCCGATGCCGAACCCGCCGACCACCACCACCCCGGCCGCGCCCAGCACGGCCAGCGACGTCAGCGCCTGCCGCCGCCCCGCCAGCGCCAGGGCGACGAGGACCGCGGCGGCCGTGGCGATCCACACGCCCCGGCTGAACGACAGCGTCAGGGGCACGATCAGCGCGACGGCGAGGACGGCGGCGCACGGCCGCAGCCAGGCCGGGGCGCTGCCGGGCGTGCGCAGGGCGCAGGCGGTGGCGGCGAGCAGACCGTAGGCGACGACGGTCGCCATCCCCATGATGTCGCTGGGCCCGAAGGTGCCGACCGCCCGGATGTCCTCGCCCATGTAGGACGCGCCGGTACCGGTGACGTACTGATGGACGCCCGTGACGCCCTGGACGACCGCCAGCAGCACCAGCGAGCCGGCGACGACCCGGAACCCGTACGCGTCCTCGATCAGCAGGAACACCGCGATCGGTACGAGGACGAAGACCTGGAGATAGCGGACGAGCCCCGGCAGGGCGGCCGCCGGGTCCGCCGCCGTGACCGTGGCCACCGCGAAGCCCACGGCGGGCAGGCCCAGGACCAGCGCGGCGGCGGCGCTCAGCGGGCGTCGGCGCAGATACAGCAGCCGCCCCACGCACACGAGCACCGCGAGGCCCGAGGCCAGATCGGCCGCTCCGACCGCCGGGCCGCCGCCCCCGCCGAGGGTGCCGTAGGGCAGGGCGGGCAGCAGGACGGTCGCGACCAGCGGCAGCAGCGGCCAACGGCTTTGCCAACCGCCCCGCCGGGGGCGGGAGACGGTGCGGGGCGCTGCCGATGGAGTCGGCGCGGGCGGGGTGAGGACGGCGGCCATGGTCAGCTGCCTCCGAGCCGGAACAGGGAACCGGCGGTCCGCGCCAGGACGCACGCGTCCTGCCACAGCGACCAGGTCTCGATGTAGCGGTTGTCGAAGCGGGCCCGTTCCTCGATCGAGGTGTCGCCCCGCAACCCGTTCACCTGGGCCAGCCCCGTGATGCCGACCGGCATCCGGTGCCGGGCCTGGTAGCCGGGGTGGGCGCGGCTGAACTGCGCCACGAAGAAGGGGCGTTCGGGGCGGGGCCCGACCATGCTCATGTCGCCGCGCAGGACGTTCCACAGCTGCGGCAGCTCATCGAGGGAGCTCCGGCGCAGCACACGGCCGACCCGGCTCATCCGCCCGTCGGACGCGACGTTCCAGCGGGTCGCCGACTCCTGGACGTCGGCGGGCCGCAGCGTACGGAACTTCAGCAGGACGAAGGGACGACCGTGCCGGCCGACGCGCTCCTGCCGGAAGATCACGCCCGGCCCGTCGGAGAGCCGCACGGCCAAGGCGCAGGCCGCCATCACCGGGGCCGCCAGCAGCAGTCCGACCGCGGCCAGGACGGCGTCCATCGCCCGCTTCACCCCGTGGCCGAGGGGACGGTTCGTCCCGTCGTGCAGGGGCTGGGCGGTGAAGCCCCACAGATGATCGGGGCGGCCTCCCGCCGGAGGCCCCGCGACCGTCCCTGGGCCGGTGACCAGCCACACCCGGCAGCCGTGTCCGGTGAGCAGGGTGAAGAGCGCGGCTCCGTCCGGGGTGGCCTCGGGCGGCGCGGTGAACACCGCGTGCCGCACACTGTTCTGCACGACGGCGCGCCTCACCTCCTGGGGCGAGGCCAGGACCGGCAGCGGCACGGTGTCGGAACCCGTCGTCTGCTTCTCGTCCCCGGCCGCCGGGGCGGCGACCAGACCGACCGGCCGCAGCCCGTACGCCGGGTGGTCGTAGAGGGCCGACGTCACCTGACGGGCCAGCGGCCCCTGGCCCACGACCAGCGTGGACAGCGGGCGGCGGACGGCGGCCCGCCGCCGCGCCCGGTACGCGGCCGCACGTCCCGCGCAGGTCAGCGCGGTCTGTGTACCGGCCCCGTACGCGAGCACCGCCCAGCCGATCGCGTGCTGCGGGGCCCAGACGTCCAGCACCTCCATGGTCACGTACCACTGGAGGAGGGTGAGACCGAGGAGCGCGGGCAGTTCGGAGAGGACCGAGGGGGACAAGCGCATCCGGTACAGGCCGCGTTGGGCGAAGAGCGACACCTGTGCCACCGCCTGCGCGGCCACCAGCAGCCACGGCCAGGAGACCGGGACGACCAGGGCGAACGTCACGGCCGGGGCCAGGGCGTCCACACACAGCAGCGGCGCGGAACGGCCGTACCGGACGGCGCGGCGCTCACCGGGCTGGGCCTGCGCACCGCCGCCGCTTCTTCGCGGCGGATGAACCGTGTGGGCCTGTACGGCTGTCGCCTGGCCGGATCCGGGAACCGGTGCACTCTCCATCGTCATCGCTCGGTGCGCTTCCTCGTCGTGGGGCCGGACATGCCGACAAGTTCCTGGTAGAGACCGGCAACCGCCCCCGCGGTCCGTCGGACGTCGAAGGCCGCCCGGGTGTGGCGCAGGGCCCGGTGGGACACCGCCTCGCGCAGTTCCGGGTCGGTGAGCAGCGCGGTCAGCGCCGCGGCCAGTGCCGCCGGATCCTCCGGCGGCACCAGACAGTGGTCCTCGTGGCCGGGCGGCAGGCTTTCCCGCGCCCCGTTCACGTCGGTCATCACGACGGGGCGGCCGCAGGCCATCGCCTCCAGCGGGGCCAGGGCCATGCCTTCCCAGCGGGAGGGCAGCACGAGGACGTCCGCCGCGTGGATCCACGGCCGTACGTCCGCACAGGCTCCGGTGAACAGCACGCCCGGCGGGGCCGACTCCTCCAGCCCGTCCCGGTCGGGCCCGTCGCCCACCAGGACCAGCCGGGCCCCGGCCACCGGCATCCGGCGCCAGGCCCGCAGCAGGACGTCCTGCCCCTTCTGCCGGGTCAGCCGGCCGACGCAGACGACCAGCGGCGCGTCGCGGTCGACACCGTCCAATAAAGGCAGTGAGGCGCGGGCCTCCGCGCGGCCCGCGTGGCCGCCGGGGCGGAAGCGGTCGAGGTCGATCCCGTTGTGGATGACCGACCAGCGGGCCGCGATGCCCGCCTCCTGGCCGGTGCGCCGTTCGGACTCGCTGACGCACAGGATGTGATCGGCCCAGCGCGCGCCGAACCGCTCCCATCCGAGGGCGAGTTCACCGGTGCGCCCGCCGACGGCCTCGAACGACCAGGCGTGCGGCTGGAACACCGTGGGAACCCGGCCGCGCACCGCGATCCGGCCCGCCAGTCCCGCCTTGGCGCTGTGGGCGTGCACCACGTGCGGGCGGCTGGCACGGACGATGCGGCGCGCGGCGGCGACCTCACCGGCCAGCCGGGGCCCGGGGGCACGGGTGACGGACCAGTCGTGGACCTCGGCGCCCGCCGCCGCCGCCCCGAGAGCCAGCGGACTCCCGGGCGGACAGGCCACCACGGGGCGCAGTCCCGACCCGGCCTGGGCCCTGACGAGATCGGTGACGACCCGGGCCACTCCGCCGTCCACGGGCTGAACCAAATGAAGGACCGTCAATTGTCTTTCTTCAGTACGACGCATGTGCAGCACGCACGGCTCTCTTCGCTCAATCCGGTGAGTAAAGCCGAAGTGCACTTTGGCAGAGATGTGGCGAAATCGTGCGCGTGACTCGCTCATACGACCACACGGGGATTACGCCTGCTGGGGGGCCGTTCGAGTGGTCGCGCGAGGGATCGGAGCGTGCCCGGGGAGCCCTTTCGGGCAGGTGGCGAAAGGGCTTGCGGAGGGCTGTCGCACGGAATGGCGGCGGTGCTCCGTACGGATTCCGCCGGTTATACCGTCACCTTTTTCCGGGCTACCGCACACCGCCGATCGCCGCATCGGATGGCGTCACCATCCATCGGCCGATCACGCCGTTCCCATGGTGCCGAAAGTGACGTTCGCGGCGCGCGCCACGATCTCCACCTCGTCGCCCAGCGCCCATTCCGCGACCCGTGACGCCATCGCCGCCGGGACCACGTCACTGATGTCGGGCGCGGCCGGAATGTCGTACGTGGCGTGGGCGTCGTGCGGCAGGACGACCCGGTAGTCCAGCTCCAGGGCGCGTCGGGCGGTGGCGAGCACGCACATCTCCGACATCACCCCGCACACGGCGAGCGACCGGACCCCCGCCGCCGTCAGCTCGGCCGCCAGCGAGGTCTCCTCGAAGCCGTCGTCCTCGCTCTTGCGGATCACGGTCTCGCCCGGTCCGGTGCGCACCGGCAGATGCAGCTCCCACCCGGGCGTCCCCGGCTCGTCGGGCTCCCCGGCCGGGCCGTCGTTCTGCAGGTGCACGACGAGCGCCCCGGCCCGACGGGCCCGCCCGATCAGATCCGTCACCCGGTCCAGCAGCCGGGGCGCGTCGGGCACGGCGGTGTCCCCCGCGACGAACGCCGACTGGACGTCGATGACGAGCAGCGCCTGGACGGGGGCGGGGCGGGCGGTCATGCCGGGGGAGTCCTTAGGTCGTCACGGCGGCGGATACGCGGGCGAAGCCCGGACGGCTCCCATCCTGCCGGACGACGGCCCGGGGCCGCCCACCGTTTTTCGGCGGGCGGCCACCGGGGTCAGCCGGTGCGGTCCACGAGGTACGGGATCAGCGTCAGCAGATCACCGCGCGCCTCCTCGGCCAGCGGCACCCGGTCCAGACAGGCACGGGCCGCCGCCAGGTGCTCCCGGGCCTCGTCGATCGTGGCCCGCCGCCCGCCCGCCTCGTCGATCAACTCGGCCGCACGGCGCGCCGCCCGGTCGTCGAGCGGTCCGGCGGAGGCGAGCAGCGCATCGAGGCGCCGGGCCGCCGGATGGTCGGCGGACAGGGCCGCGAGCACCGGATAGGTCTTCTTCAGCCGCCGCAGATCGCTGTGCACCGGCTTGCCGGTCACCTGAGGATCGCCCCAGATCCCGAGCAGGTCGTCCACCGCCTGGAACGCCACCCCCACATGCCGCCCCGCCAGGTCCAGCGCCTCGGCGGTGGACGCCGGAGCGCCTGCCAGCACCGCGCCCAGAGCCGCCGCACAACCGAGCAGGGAGCCCGTCTTGAGGGTGGCCATCGACCGGTACTCGTGCGGCAGGACCGCCCCGGGCCCGGTCCACGGCCGGGACTCGAAGAGCAGGTCCTGCGCCTGACCGCGCACCAGATCGCCCAGCGCGCCCGCCAGTTGCCGCACCGCCGCCGGCCCGCCGGGCCCCGGCGCCTCGGCCAGCGTGGATACGGCCAGCGCGAACAGGGCGTCCCCCGCGAGGACCGCCGGTCCGGTGCCGTACGCCTTCCAGAGCGTCGGCCGGCGGCGACGGGTCTCGTCGCCGTCCATGATGTCGTCGTGGATCAGCGAGAAGGTGTGGATCAGCTCGACGGCGACCGCGCCCAGCACCGCGTCCGACCCGCTGCCGCCCGCGGCCTCCGCGCCGAGCACCGCGAGCGCCTGGCGCACCCCCTTGCCCTGCGATCCGGGCACCGGCTCGCCGCCGGTCCCGCTCCAGCCCAGCGAGAACGCCGCCGTCTCCGCGTGCCAGGGGTGCAGCCGGCCCACCGACTCCACCAGGGCCGGGCGCACGAGCTCGCGGCACCGGTCCAGTATCTGCGGGGCACTCGCCCGGCGGGTCGTGGAGAGCGTCATGCGCGGTCCTCGCCCCCGTCCGCCACGGGCTGTTCGACGCCGAGTTCGGCGTACGCCTTCTCGACCATCTCGCGGGCGTTCAGCAGTCCGATCCGGCTGAGCCTGCCGCGCAGTTCGTCCAGCTCGGCGGCGGTGGCGTCGCGGTCGCGGCCGAGCCTGGCCCGCGCCTTGACCAGGCCGAGCGAGGACAGCGCCTCGCCGCGCGGCTCGTCCATCGCACGGAACTCGCCGAGCGCCTGCTCGTAGACCTCGCGGGCCTCCTCGTACCACCCGGCCCGGAACAGCACGTTGGCCCGCATCTTGTGGTTGTACGCCAGGGCGCTGGAGAGCTTCATCTCGCGGCAGGTGATCTCGGCCTCGGAGAGCAGATCGAGTGCTCGCCCGGTCGCCCCGTCCCGGAGGGAAACGATGTCGGCGATGCCGCGCAGCGCCCAGGCCCGGCCCCGCCGGTCGTCCGCGTCGCCCGCCAGGGCGGCCGCCTCCTCGAACATCTCCAGCGCCGTGTCCAGCGAGCCGGTGTTGCGGTGGATCTGCGCGATGCCCTCCAGCGCCCACACGGTGTGCCGGGCCTCGCCCCGGGCGCGGGCCTCGGCCAGCAGCTGCTCGTGCAGCGTCGCGACGGTGGCGTAGTCGCCCTGGATCCGTCCGGTCTCGGCGAGGCCGGCCAGGGAGTAGCCGCGGGCGACCACATCGCCGCCCCGCTTCCCCAGCTCCGCGGCGAGGCCGAGCAGCCGGAACGCGAGCCGCAGCGCCCCGCGCTGCCGCGCCAGCGTGCCGCCGCTCCACAGCGCCCAGGCCATCGCCCCGGTGTTCCCGGCCGCCCGCGCGGCCCGGTAGCTGGCCTTCCAGGCCCGGTCGGCCTCCGCCACCTGCCCGAGCCTGCGGTGTGCCTCGGCCACGGCGAGGCCGGAACGCGCCACCTCCTCCTGCGATCCGGAGAGCTCGGCCTGCCTCAGATGGCGTACGCCCTCGGCCAGTACGTCGGTGAGGGAGGCGTTCACCGACATCTTGGTGAGTGCTCCCTGGTACTCGGGCGCCAGTGCCTTGGTCTGCATGGGTGCCTTCCGCGCGGTGCCGGGCCCGCACCGGGGCGGCTATACCCTCTGTGTATACATGGGGGGTATAGTCGGCCGGTCGTGCAGGCCCGGATCATGTGGGGGTTGGACGCCGCTCGTCACACGCGGCGAACCGTCCTGTCATTGATCAAGACGGCGGCGGGGCATGGAGGGTTGCTCGCACAGCCCAGGTCGTTCCGCTTTCGCTTCCGGTCCTGTTCCCGCGCCCGCACCTGTACCGAAACCTCACGTTCGCGCGGTACGCGCACGAGTGCGGGGACTCGTCCGCGTCAGGCGGCCGTCGGCGGCTCGTGCAGGCCGAACGAGGAGCCCTGGTCGTCACGGCAGAGCCGGAAGCGCCCGAACCGGGCGGCCGACTCCTCATCGCCGTCCCCGGGCTCCCCCTCGTCCACCGTGCCGCCGAGCTCACGGACCCTGGCGACGGCGGCGCCCAGGTCGTCGACGCGGAAGAACACATACGGCTCGGCACCCGGGTCGCCGCCGTGCACACCGCCCGGAGTCCCGGGGGCCGTGATCGCGAAGCCGCCGCCCGAGGGGCTCGGCTCGAAGGTCCAGCCGAACAGTTCGCCGTAGAAGAAACGCGCGCGGTCGGGGTCCGCCACGCCGAGCTCGAAGAAGGAGATCTCACCGGCCATCGCGGATACCTGCCGTCCGTCCGTGGCGCACACCTGAGCCGCACCTCCACCGTACGCCGGGCTCCCGCCGCCCCGCGCCCCGGCGGCCCCGCCGCCGTCGCCCCGCCTACGCCTTCCCCGTACGCCGCAGCCGGTGGCGCACCGCGCGCCGGGCCACCGGTCCGAGCTCGTCCAGCACGCCCGCCAGCTCGGCGAGCTGTTCCAGCGCCTCGAACGCCCGCGCCGCCCCGTCCGGGTCGACGCCCTCGTACATCTCCAGGCCCACGAACGATCCGGCCACGGCACGCGCCAGCCCCACCGGATCGGCGAATTCGCCCAGCGGCGAGTCGCCGAGGACCCGCACCAGGACCTTCTCGATCTCGTCGGTCCACAGTTCGAGGCCGGCCGCGGTGGCGGGCGCCAGCCGGGGCTGGGCCTGGGCCCCCGCCAGCAGCTGGGCGAGGAAGGCGACATGGCCGCCCGCCCGCTCCTCCTCGTGCAGCTCGCGCCCGCACGTCACCAGCTCGGCGAGGGTGGTGACGGCGGCGAGCCGTTCGCGGTGGCGGGCCACCCGCTGCTCGGCCCCGTATCGGCAGGCCGCCGCCAGCAGCTCGTCGACCGAGCCGAAGTGGTAGAAGACCAGAGCCTGGTTGACCCCGGCGGAGGCCGCCACCGCGCGGGCCGACGTCTTCGCGATGCCCTGGTCGGCAAGGGTGCGCAGCGCGCCTTCCAGGAGCTTCGTCCGGGTGTCCGCCCCGGTCGCGCTCGCCGTCATGCCCGTGCCTCCTCGCGGACCGGGCGCAGCCCCGCCCGTACGCCGTGCCGCAGGGCGTCGACATAGCGGGCGCGGAACGTTCCCTCGTAGCCGAACAGCGGCCCGAAGTGCCGGTTGGTCACCCTGACCCGGATACGGAAGCGGCCCGTGGCGTCGTCGAAGGACTCGCGCACCTCGGCGTCGCCCCCGATCAGCCCCGGCACCCGCATGTCGAGGGGCCCCTCGCGGAAGCGGTGCTCCCCGGAGCGGATCAGCAGCGAGCCGTCGGGCTCGGCGGTGAGCCGCAGATCGGTGGCCAGGTGCTGGTGGGTGCCGAGGTAGTCGAGGACGCAGGACCGCTCGGGGCTGTGGACCATCGTGGCGTCGAAGCGGCGCGGCCCGCGGGGCAGGGCGAACGTCCGGACGAAGGTGACGGTCTCGCGGCCGTAGGAGTCGGTGTACGGCACGTTCTCGATGGTGAACGGGACGTCGCGTCCGGTCCGGGGCACCAGGATGTTGCGGGTGGCGCCGAGCGCGAGGAACGGCTTCACGAAGGCCCGCCCGTGCCAGATCCGGTCCATGGAGCCACGACCGACGCACGCCTCCCCGCTCTCCAGGCCGACCGAGAAGCGGCGTTGCAGCTGCGGGTGCAGCAGATCGAACGCGTCGCCCATCGCACGGGCGAAGATCGAGGTCACGGGCGCTCCAGACGGGCGAGGAGGGACGGGGTCACGGCGGGGCGGCCGGGCGGTCTGCGCAGGCAGCGCCGGGCGGCGGGCGTGCGCGGCGACGGAGGCGTCAGCAGCGCGGCCAGGGCGGCCGGCAGCACGGCCGCCGGGCCGAAGGGGAGGGCCGCGGCCACGACGAGGGTCCGCACCAGCACCTCCGCCAGGGCGTGCGCCAGCGACCGGGCCGGGCTGATGTCGCGCTCGCACCACAGCCGCAGCCGGTCGAAGGACCAGGCGGTCGCCCAGCCCATCAGCGGCCGGAACACCAGCCGGTCCGCGACCGCGCCGAAACGGCCCCAGCGGGTGCGGTAGTCGTAGCCGGTCAGGAAACGGACACCGTCGGCGGTGGGGACGTAACGCCAGTAGCCGCTGCCCTCGGCCAGCAGGGAGAGCCGCTCGGCGGAGGCGAAGCGCAGGGCCGAGACCCGCTCGCCGTCCTCCCGGTGCCGCTCGCCCGCACTCGTCCCGGTCCCCGAGACGGTCAGGAACGGCAGTACCCGGGTCGCGTACCGGAACCGCTGGGCGGAACCCGCCGGGCCGGGCAGCGGGCTGATCTCGGTGAAGCGCAGATCCCACCGCTGATGCCGCGCGGTGTCCTGGGTCCGCTCCCACAGCCGTTCCAGGTCCGTGCGGATCAGCGCCTCTATGTACAGCCCCATGCGTGCCCCCGGTCGCCTTGAGCGTTTGAGCGACTGCTCAACCTCGATGCGCCGGACGCTACCAGAGGATTGAGCACTCGCTCAAACACCCCGAACGGCCGCCCCTGACCTGCGACGGCACCGCTCCCGGGCTCGAATGAACAGGTGATGGCGCCTCCGGACGACTGCCTCGCCCGCAATGAGTGGATCTGCGGCGCCTATCTCTCCAGCCGCCGCGAGATCCTGGTGGACGCGGTGCTGCAACACCTCCAGCTGACGGCCGCCGCGGTCGCCATCGCCCTGGTGCTCGCCGTCCCGCTGGCCCTGGCGGCCCGCCGGTGGCGCTGGGCGGCCGGGCCGGTGCTCGGCCTGACGACGATCCTGTACACGATCCCGTCGCTCGCGATGTTCTCGCTGCTGCTGCCGCTGTACGGACTCTCCGCCGCGCTCGTCGTCGCGGGGCTGGTCCTCTACTCGCTGACGCTGCTCGTCCGCAACATCCTGGCCGGGCTCCGGGCCGTCCCCGAGGAGACCCGGCAGGCCGCCCGCGGCATGGGATACGGGCCGCTGCGCCTGTTGCTCGCCGTGGAGCTTCCGCTCGCCCTGCCCGCCGCCATGGCCGGGCTGCGCATCGCCACCGTCTCCGCGGTCTCCCTGGTCACCGTCGGGGCGATCGTCGGCCACGGCGGGCTGGGCAACCTCATCTACTCCGGCATGAACACCTACTTCAAGGCCCAGGTGCTCACCGCCTCCGTCCTGTGCGTCGTCATCGCCGTCGCCGCCGACCTGCTGCTGCTCGGAGCGGGCCGACTGCTGACGCCCTGGACCCGGAGGCGGGCATGAACACACTCCGGAACGGGAGGCGGGTGTGAACACTCTCTCGGACACCTGGTCCTGGCTCACCACCGCCGCGCACTGGTCCGGCCCCGACGGCGTCTGGAACCGGCTCGGCGAACACCTCTTCCTCACCGTCGTCTGCCTGCTCATCAGCTGTCTCATCGCGCTGCCCGTGGCCCTTGTCCTGGGCCACCTCGGCAAGGGCGGCGCGCTCGCCGTCAACCTCTCCAACATCGGCCGGGCCGTGCCCACCTTCGCCGTGCTGGTCCTGCTGCTGCTCACCCCCGTCGGCACGTACGGCCAGTGGTCGACGATCATCGCGCTGGTGCTGTTCGCCGTGCCGCCGCTCCTCACCAACGCCTACGTCGGCATGCGCGAGGTCGACCGGGACGTCGTCCGGGCCGCCCGGGGCATGGGCATGACCGGCCGCCAGATGCTGCTGGGCGTGGAACTGCCGCTCGCCCTCCCGCTGATCCTCACCGGCGTACGGATCGCCGCCGTGCAGCTGGTCGCCACCGCCACCCTCGCCGCACTGGCCGGCGGCGGGGGACTGGGCCGGATCATCACCGCCGGCTTCAACCTCGCCGCCACCCCGCAGGTGGTGGCCGGAGCGATCCTCGTGGCTGTCTTCGCCCTTCTCGTCGAGGGCCTCTTCGAGGCGGGGCAGCGCCTCGCGCCCCGGCGCGGACGGGAGGCGGCGTGAACCGCGTCCGCCGGGCCCTGGCCGCGCTGGCCCTCCTCGCCGCCACCGCCTGCACCACGGGCCCCAGCCTGGAGAACCAGGGCGAGGTCACCGCACCGCCCGGCGACAGCAGAGAGCTCACCGTCGGCTCGGCCGGATTCACCGAGAGCGACCTGCTCGCCCAGATGTACGCCCTGCTCCTGGAGAACGCCGGATACTCCGCCGACATCATCTCCGTCACCAACCGGGAGATCTATGAACCCGCCCTGGAGAACGGTCAGATCGACGTCGTCGCGGAGTACGCGGCGACCTTCGCCGACTGGCTGAACGCCAAGGCCGACGGCGCCGACGCGCCCCCCGTCGGATCGCCCGACCTCGCCGCCACCATGAAGGCGCTCCGCGCACTGGCCGCCCCGCGCGGGCTGACCGTGCTCGACCCGGGCCGGGCCGTCGACCAGAACGCCTTCGCGGTCACCGCCGCGTACGCGAAGAAGCACGGGCTCAAGACCCTCAGCGACGTCGGCGCGGCGAAGCTGCCCGTACGGCTGGCGGCGGGCGACGAATGCGTACAGCGGCCCTACTGCGCCCCCGGGCTGCGCAAGACGTACGGCATCGACATCGTCGCCGTGGACCCGAAGGGCGTCGGCACCACCCAGGCGAAACAGGCGGTGCAGAACGGTCAGGACCAGATGGTGCTGACCACCACGACCGACGCCACGCTGGACCAGTTCGGCCTGGTCCTGCTGGAGGACGACAAGAACCTCCAGAACGCGGACTACGTGGTCCCCGTCGTCAACCGCGCCCGCGCCGGGAGCGCCGGGGTGCGCGACGCCCTCGACCGGCTCAACACCGTACTGACCACCGCCGACCTGGCATCGATGAACCAGCAGGTCGACAGCTGGCGCAGGCTGCCCGAGGACGTCGCGCGCACCTACCTGGAGTCGAAGAAGCTCCTCCCGAAGGGCTGAGCGGCCCCGGAGGTCAGGAGGCGGCCGGGGCGGGCGCCGGCGGCCAGGGCACATCGACCAGGAGCGGCAGGATCTGCTCCTCCTCGTAGTCGAGGTGGGCCGTCAACTCCTCGGTCATCCGGGTCAGTTCCGCACGGAAGCGGTCCGGCTCCGCGATGGCGGCATCGGCCAGCAGGGCGGCGAGCGCCGACTGGACGGCCGCGATGCGGTGGTGCTCCTCCCGCAGCCGGTCGAAGACGTCCGCCAGGTGGGGGTGGTAGCCCTCCATCGTGGGGAACATATGGCCGTCCTCGGCCGTGTGATGGAACTCCAGCGCCTGGCAGAACGCCAGGCAGCGCTGCCGGATCTGCAGCCCGAGACCGGGTGCGGGCGGTTCGCCCGCACCTCCGTGGGCGGCCCGCGCGGAGAAGTGCTCCTCCGTCTCCGCGTGTACGTGCAGGAGTTGGGCGCGCAGCCAGGTGTGGACCTCCACCAGCTTGCCGGCGAGCGAGGTGATCGGGGGAGGCGTGTCGTCGGGGTCGGGCGTCTCCAGGACCACGACCGGCAGCACCCGGTCGGTAGCGGCCTGGTAATCCGCGTAGCCGGGCGCTTCGGCCACCACCCGGGCGAAGAGCTCGTCGCGCCGTGCTCCTTCGGCAGGTACGGCGAGGGACGGGAACTCCTCCTCCCCGAGCTCCACCTGGACGGTGGGGTGGGCGAGGAGATTGCGGAACCAGTCGGGGTGGAGCGGTGCGCCGAGGTTGGAGCCGACGACGAGCAGCCGGCGGCCGTCGCGTACGTATCCGAGCGGTGTGGTGTGCGGCTTCCCGGAGCGGGCGCCGGTGGTGGTCAGCAGGAGGAGGTCGGCGCCCTCGAAGGGGCCGCCGACCTTCCCCGCGTTGGCGCGGAACTCGGCGATGACGGACTGCTGGAAGGCATGGGACATGGAGGTTCTGGGTCTCCCGTGAGGAATGCGGGCAGGCGAGGGCCCGGCGTCGCGGAGTGTCCGCGGTGAGGTGTTCGGACGCGGAGGCGCTCGGAGCACGGTTGCTCGGAGCGCGGCTGCTCAGAGGCAGGGGGCGATGAGTGGACTCATGGCGTCATCCCTGAAAAGAAGGTGCTGGCTCGACCGCCGGCCGGCCCAGATCTCTTTGGCCGACGTCACGCTGCACGAACACCATCTGAACCCGAGCGGCACACGTCTGTCAACGCGAGGACGGGCAACGCCGAAAAGGCGTTGCCCGTCCTCCGGGAGCCTGCGACGCTTCCGGCCATGCCCGCCGAACAAGAGACCCTCACGCCCCTGTCGCCGACCCCTCGCACCCACCGGGTCGAGGCGCTCTTCTCGCACGGCCGTCTGGTCGCGATCCCGCGCAAGGAGGCCCGGCGGGAACAGTTGCTCGTGCACCTCGCCGACACGCTGTTCGAGCGGGAGCGCTCGTACACCGAGCGCGAGGTGAACGAGGCGCTGCTCACCGTCCACGAGGACTGCTCCGCGCTGCGCCGCTACCTCGTCGTGGCGGGGCTGCTGGTCCGGCCCCGGGACGGCAGCAGCTACCGCCGCGGACGCTGACCGGCGGCGCGGGCCCCTGCCGGTCAACGGCCCGGCGAAACAGGTCAGTTGAGGGTGTCGGGGTCCGGGCCGGTGCGCATGCCCCGGTCCAGCGCGGCGATGGCGTCCATGTCCGCGTCCGACAGCTCGAAGTCGAAGACGTCGATGTTCTGCCGGATCCGCTCGGGCGTGACCGACTTGGGGATGACGATGTTGCCGAGCTGGAGGTGCCAGCGCAGCACCACCTGGGCCGGGGACTTGCCGTGCCGCTCGGCGATGGAGACCAGCGCCTCCTCCTTGAGCAGCGCGCCCTGGGCCAGCGGGCTCCAAGCCTCGGTGGCGATGCCGTGCTCGGCGTGGAAGGCGCGCAGCTCGGCCTGCTGAAGGCCCGGGTGCAGCTCGACCTGGTTGACGGCGGGGACGAGCGTGCCCGTCTCCAGCAGCCGGCGCAGGTGGGCGGGCTGGAAGTTGGAGACCCCGGCCGCGCGGATCCGGCCGTCGGCGACCAGCTTCTCCAGGGCGCGCCAGCTCTCCGGGTACAGGTCGTGGGCGGGCGTCGGCCAGTGGATCAGGTAGAGGTCGACGTAGTCGAGGCCGAGCTTGGCCAGGCTCGCGTCGAAGGCGGCGAGCGTCGCGTCGTAGCCCTGGTCGGCGTTCCACACCTTCGTGGTGATGAACAGCTCCTCGCGGGGGATCCCGGAGGCGGCCAGCGCCCGGCCCACGCCGACCTCGTTGCCGTAGATCGCCGCGGTGTCGATGGAGCGGTAGCCGGCCTCCAGCGCGGCGGAGACGGCGGCGGTGGTCTCGTCGTCGGGCACCTGGAAGACGCCGAAGCCGAGCTGGGGGATGGTCACGCCGTTGTTGAGCGTGACGGTGGGGACGGTGGACATGTGACGGCCTTCCGGTAGAGCGGTGCAGCGGTGTACCTCGTGCGCGTCGTGCGCCGGAATCTCTGGCGTACGACGTTTACTGGCGTCAACAATAATTGCACACGCGGGTTATATGCAAACGCGGGCAAGGTGTGCCCGATCACCCCCACCCTTAGGCGTCCGCCACCGAGTCGAACTCCACCTCCTCACGGCCCACCCCCTGCGCATCGGCGTCCACCGACCGGCGCAGCGCCTCGTGCAGCTTCGCCAGGGTGAGCACGCCGAGAAACCGGGCCCCGTCCAGCACCGCCACCCACCCCGCGTCGTGCTGGAGCATCTCGCTGAACGCCTGCTTCAGCGGGGCGCCCACCGGCACCCACGCGTCCATCCGGCGGGCCAGAGAACCCACCGTCGCCCCTTCCCCGGCCGACCGCAACGCGTCCGCCGACACCCAGCCGTGCAGCTCGCCCCCGCCGTTCAGCACCACCGCCCACCGGGCCCCCACCGCCCCCAGCCGGGCCGCCGCCTCCCCGGCCGGCTCCTCCAGCAGGGCCACCGGCGGCTCCTCCAGGTCCTCCGGCTCGATCGCGGTGACCGACAGCCGCTTCAGCCCCCGGTCGGAGCCCACGAACCGGGCGACGTACGGCGTCGCCGGGGTGCCGAGCACGGCGGCCGGGGTGTCGAACTGCTCGATGCGCCCCTCCCCGTACACCGCGATCCGGTCGCCCATCCGCACCGCCTCCTCGATGTCGTGCGTCACCAGGAGGACCGTCTTGCGCACCCGCTGCTGGAGGGCCAGGAACTCGTTCTGCAGCCGCTCCCGCACCACCGGGTCCACCGCCCCGAACGGCTCGTCCATCAGCAGCACCGGCGGATCCGCCGCGAGCGCCCGCGCCACGCCCACCCGCTGGCGCTGGCCGCCGGAGAGCTGCGCCGGATAGCGCGAGCCGTACGTCTTCGGGTCCAGGCCCACCAGGTCCAGCAGCTCCGCCGCCCGCTCCCGGGCCCGTGCCCGCTTCCAGCCGACCAGCGCCGGGACGGTCGCGGTGTTGTCCAGGACGGTCCGGTGGGGGAAGAGACCCACCTGCTGGATCACATAGCCGATCCGGCGGCGCAGCTTCACCGGGTCGATCCCGGCGATGTCCTCGCCGTCCACCAGGATCCGGCCCGAGGTCGGCTCGATCAGCCGGTTCACCATCATCATCGTGGTCGTCTTGCCGCAGCCGGACGGACCCACCAGGGTCACCAGCTCGCCCTCCGCCACCTCGAAGGACAGCCCGTCGACCGCCGTCGTCCCGTCCGGATAGACCTTGCCGACCTCTTCGAACCGGATCATGTCTGCACGGTAGGAGCGACCCGACCGCACCGCACACGGGCCGGGACCGTCCGGGGCACGGCCCCTTCCTCCTTCGGGGAGGGCATGTGCTGAACTGGCCCTTTCGCCCGGATCAGCCCGCACCCCGGATTCAGGAGTTCCCCGTGAGCAGTTACCGGCAGCCCGGTGTCGTCCTCACCGACCGGCGCTTCACCGTGCCCCTCGACCACAGCGACCCCGGCGGCGAGCAGATCGAGGTCTACGGCCGCGAAGCGGTCGCCGCCTCCCGGGCCGGCGAGGAACTGCCCTGGCTGGTCTACCTGGAAGGCGGCCCCGGCTTCGGCGCGCGCCGTTTCGTCGGCACGGAGGCCTGGCTCGGCCGCGCCCTGCGCGAGTTCCGCGTGCTCCTCCTCGACCAGCGCGGCACCGGGCTGTCCACCCCGGCCAACCGGCAGACCCTCCCGCTGCGCGGCGGCCCGCGCGAACAGGCCGACCACCTCGCCCACTTCCGGTCCGACTCCATCGTCCGCGACTGCGAACTGATCCGGCCGCAGCTCACCGGCGGAGCGCCCTGGACGGTCCTCGGCCAGTCCTTCGGCGGCTTCTGCGCCGTCCGCTACCTCTCCTCGGCGCCCGAGGGCCTCGCGGCGGCCCTCATCACCGGCGGACTGCCCTCGCTGGACGCGCACGCGGACGACGTCTACCGGGCCGCGTACCCGCGCATCGAACGGAAGGTCGCCGCCCACTACGCCCGCTATCCGCAGGACGTCGAGCGCGCCCGCGCCATCGCCGCGTATCTCGCCGAGCACCGGCCCGAGAGCGCCGGGCACCGGCTGACGCCCGAGGGCTTCCAGTCGCTCGGCATCATGCTCGGCTCCGGCAGCGGCAGCCACCAGCTCCACTACCTGCTGGAGAACGCCTTCGTCCGCACCCCACACGGCACCGAACTCTCCGACGCCTTCCAGGAAGCGATGCGCACCGCCTCCTCCTTCGCAGGGCACCCGCTGTACGCCCTGCTGCACGAGGCCATCTACGGACAGGGCGAGCGCGCCACGGCCTGGGCGGCGGAACGCGTACGGGCCGAGTTCCCGCAGTTCGACGCGGCCACCGCGCTGGCGGGCGACGGCCCGGTCCTCTTCACCGGCGAGACCATCCACCCCTGGCACTTCGACGTCGACCCGGCGCTGCGGCCGCTCCGCGAGACCGCCGAACTGCTCGCACAGCGCACCGACTGGCCGGTGCTGTACGACCCCGAGCGGCTCGCCGCCAACGAGGTCCCGGTCGCGGCGGCCGTCTACCACGACGACATGTACGTCGACACCGCGGACTCGCTGCGCACGGCGGCGGCGATCCGGGGGCTGCGGACCTGGGTGACGAACGAGTACGAGCACGACGGGGTGCGCGCGGGCGGGCCCCGGGTCCTGGACCGGCTGCTGGCACTGGTGCGCGACGAGGCCTGACCGGCCGGGGCTCGTGCGCGCCCGCCCCGGAGCCGGCCGGTCGCCGACCGGCCGGCCCCGCCGGATCAGCGCTGGAGCTGCTCCAGCGTGGCGTCCAGGTCACCGGCGGCACGCGGGGCCCGGTTGTAGGGCAGCTTCGCGAGGACCGCGGCCATGCCGCAGGTGTTGCTGACCGCCGAATACACCAGGCCCGTGCCGATACCGGCGGACAGCCAGCGCGCCGCCGGGAAGCGGACGCCCGCCACCAGCCCCGCCACCACCAGCGAGCCCGCCGCGAGCCGCACCTGACGCTCCATGGGCCAGGTGGTGCGCGCGCCCTCGGGGCGGTCCAGGCCGCGGCCGTCGCCCTCCCAGGCCGAGGTCCCGCCGGTCAGCGTCACGGCCTCGATGTCCGCGCCCGCGAGGATCTCGCAGGCCCGCGTGGACCGGACCCCGGAAGCGCACACCACCAGCAGCGAACCACGCGCGGAGGCGGACTTGAGGGCGGGCAGCGCGTCCGGCAGCTTGTCGAGCGGGATGTTCAGGGCGCCGGGGACATGCCCGGCGGCGTACTCGCCGGGAGCCCGCACGTCGACGACGGTGAACTCCTCCAGGCGGGCTGCGGCCTGGGCGGGGGAGAGGGATGCGGGGCTGGGCACGGGCGGGTTCCTTTCGTTCGCCGGGGCGGGAGGGAGCCCTCCCACCGGTCCGGACGGGCCGGGCCGGGGTCGCGGTGGTCGCCACCGGAGTCCAGCCTCGCACGCCCGGCCCCGCCGCCGGGCCCCGGCCGGTCGAGCTTCTCGCCCGGCCCGACGCCCGGCGCGTTCCCGGGCGCCCCGCGCACGTACCCCGCGCACCCGGACGGCCTGCCGGTGCGACCTGACGTGGGTAGCCTGCCGGTATGACGCCGCAGCGACTCGAACCCATGCCCGTCGACTGGCAGCGCGCTCTGGCCGTGGTCGCCCACCCCGACGACCTGGAGTACGGGGCGGCCGCCGCGGTGGCCGAGTGGACCGACGGCGGCCGCGAGGTCGTCTACCTCCTCGCCAGCCGCGGCGAGGCCGGGATCGACACCCTGCCGCCCGAGGAGTGCGCGCCGGTGCGCGAGCGGGAGCAGCGGGCGAGCGCCGCCGTCGTCGGTGTGCGGACCGTGGAGTTCCTGGACCACCGTGACGGGGTGATCGAGTACGGCACCGGGCTGCGCCGCGACATCGCCGCGGCCATCCGCCGCCACCGCCCCGAACTGGTCGTCACCCTCAACCACCGGGACACCTGGGGCGGCGTCGCCTGGAACACCCCCGACCACCGCGCGGTCGGGCGCGCCGCGCTGGACGCCGTCGCCGACGCGGGCAACCGCTGGATCTTCCCGGAACTCGGCGAACAGGGGCTCCAGCCGTGGGACGGGGTGCGCTGGACCGCCGTGGCGGGCAGCGACCGGCCCACCCACGCGGTCGACGCGACGGCCGGTCTCGAACGCTCGGTCCGGTCGCTGCTGGAGCACCGCACGTACATCGAGGCGCTGACCCAGGAGGATCCGGAGCGGTACTGCCGGACCTTCCTGACGGGCATGGTGGAGGCCGCCGCCGAGCGGTTCGGCGGCCGGCCCGCGGTCACCTTCGAGGTCTTCGCCCACTGATCGCGGTGACCTGAGTGCGGTGACCTGAGTGCGGTGACCTGACCGTATTGACAAACCGGCTTGCCGATTCTGCAATGGCGGCATGAAGGAACACGACCGGGACGACCCGGAACTGGAGGCCGTCCTCACCGGGGTCGGCCCCCGGCTGCGCCGACTGCGCAAGGACCGTGGGGTCACCCTCGCCGCGCTCTCGGCCGCCACCGGCATATCCGTCTCCACGCTCTCCCGGCTGGAGTCCGGCGGCCGTCGCCCCAGCCTCGAACTGATGCTGCCGATCGCCCGCGCCCACGAGGTGCCGCTCGACGACCTGGTGGGCGCCACGCCGGTCGGCGACCCCCGGGTGCGGGCCAAGCCGATCGTGCAGCACGGCCGCACGATGCTGCCGCTGACCGCCCGGCCCGGCGGTCTCCAGGCGTACAAACTGATCCAGGAGCCCGGCAGCGGCGGCCCGCCGGAACAGCGCACCCACGAGGGGTACGAGTGGTTGTTCGTGCTCTCCGGGAAGCTGCGGCTGCTGCTGGCCGAACACGATCTGGTGCTGGGGCCAGGGGAGGCCGCCGAGTTCGACACCCGGCTGCCGCACTGGTTCGGTCCTGCCGAGGACGAGACGGTGGAGTTCCTGAGCCTCTTCGGCCCGCAGGGCGAGCGCATGCATGTGAGGGCGAAGCCGAAGCGGGGCTGAGGGGTCCCGCCACCGGCCGGGCGGAGGTGTTCCCAGATCGGCAAGCGACCGCTTAGTATGCGCCGGAGCAGTGGTAATGCCGACAGTGTTGTGGAGGCCCCTCATGCAGGCATGGCGAGTGCACCGGAACGGCGAGCCGGGCGAGGTGATGAGCCTGGAGGAGACGGACCGGCCCACCCCCGGCGACGGGCAGGTGCTCGTCGAGGTCCGCGCCGCGAACGTCAACTTCCCCGACGCCCTGCTCTGCCGGGGCCAGTACCAGGTACGGCCGCCGCTGCCGTTCACCCCGGGCGTCGAGGTGTGCGGCACCACCGAGGACGGGCGGCGGGTGCTCGCCACCCCCGCCCTCCCGCACGGCGGCTTCGCCGAGTACGTCGTCGCGGACGAGGCGGCCCTGCTGCCCGCCCCCGACGCGCTGGACGACGCCGAGGCGGCCGCGCTGCACATCGGCTACCAGACCGGCTGGTTCGGGCTGCACCGCCGCGCGAACCTCCAGCCCGGCGAGACCCTGCTCGTCCACGCGGCGGCCGGCGGCGTCGGCAGCGCGGCCGTCCAGCTCGGCAAGGCGGCCGGCGCGAAGGTCATCGGCGTCGTCGGCGGCCCGGAGAAGGCCGCCGTCGCCCGCGAGCTCGGCTGCGACCTGGTCATCGACCGGCGGAGCGAGGACATCGTCGCCGTCGTGAAGGAAGCCACCGGCGGGCGCGGCGCGGACGTCGTCTACGACCCGGTCGGCGGCGACGCGTACGCCAAGTCCACCAAGTGCGTCGCCTTCGAGGGGCGCATCCTCGTCGTCGGCTTCGCCAGCGGTGTCATCCCCACCCCGGCCCTCAACCACGCCCTGGTGAAGAACTACTCCGTCGTCGGACTGCACTGGGGCCTCTACAACACCAAGGACCCGGCCGCCGTCCGCGCCTGCCACGACGAGCTGACCGAGCTCGCCGACCAGGGCATCGTGAAACCCCTGATCAGTGAGCGTGTCGCGATGGCCGGAGCGGCCGACGCGGTCCAGCGCGTCGCCGACGGCACCAGCACCGGCCGTATCGTCGTCCTGCCGGGAGGCGCCCGATGAGCCCCGCAGTCGACGCCGCCGAGGTCCGCCGCCGCACCCGCGAACTGCTCGCCGCGCACCCGCCCGCCACCACCGACCGCACCGACTTCCTCAAGGCCCGCTTCGACGCCGGCCTCGCCTGGGTCCACTACCCGGTGGGCCTCGGCGGACTCGACGCGCCCCGCTCCCTCCAGCAGGTCGCCGACGCCGAACTCGCCGCGGCCGACGCGCCCGACAACGACCCGCGCCGCATCGGCATCGGCCTCGGCATGGCCGCCCCCACCGTCCTCGGATTCGGCACCGACGAGCAGAAGCGTCGCTTCCTGCGCCCCCTGTGGGTCGGCGAGGAGGTCTGGTGCCAGCTGTTCAGCGAACCCGGCGCCGGATCCGACCTCGCGGCGCTCGCCACCCGGGCCGTGAGGGACGAGACCGGTGACTGGATCGTCGACGGGCAGAAGGTCTGGACGTCCAGCGCCCACCTGGCCCGCTGGGCGATCCTCATCGCCCGCACCGACCCGGACCTGCCCAAGCACCGCGGCATCAGCTACTTCATCTGCGACATGACCGACCCCGGCGTCGAGGTCCGGCCGCTGCGCCAGATCACCGGCGAGGCCGAGTTCAACGAAGTCTTCCTCACCGGCGTACGGATCCCCGACAGCCGCCGCCTCGGCCCCGTCGGCGAGGGCTGGAAGGTCGCCCAGACCACCCTGATGAACGAGCGCGTCTCCATCGGCGGCTCCCGCATCCCGCGCGAGGGCGGCATGATCGGCCCGGCCTCGACGACCTGGCGCGAACGCCCCGAACTGCGCACCCCCGACACCCATCAGCGTCTGCTGACCCTCTGGGTGGAGGCCGAGGTCGCCCGGCTCACCGGCGAGCGGCTGCGCCAGCAACTCGTCGCCGGACAGCCCGGACCCGAGGGCTCGGGCATGAAGCTCGCCTTCGCCCGGCTCAACCAGGAGATCAGCGGCCTGGAAGTCGAACTGCTCGGCGACGAGGGCCTGTTGTACAGCGACTGGACCATGGTCCGCCCGGAGCTGGTCGACTTCACCGGACGGGACGCCGGCTACCGCTATCTGCGCTCCAAAGGCAACTCCATCGAGGGCGGCACCAGCGAGGTCCTGCTGAACATCGTGGCCGAGCGCGTCCTCGGCCTGCCCGCCGAACCCCGTAACGACAAGGACGTCGCCTGGAAGGACCTGAGCCGATGACCGCGCCCGCACAGCCCCCCGCCACCCCCGACCTGCTCTACTCGCAGGACGAGGAGGACCTGCGCTCCGCCGTGCGCGCCCTCCTCGCCGACCGGGCCGACGCGCCGACGGTGATCGCCGCGACCGAGTCCGACACGCCGTACGACCCGCAGCTGTGGGCATCGCTCGCGGGCGGCATCGGCGCGGCCGGACTCCTCGTACCGGAGAAGCTCGGCGGCCAGGGCGCCTCCCACCGCGAGGCCGCCGTCGTCCTGGAGGAGCTGGGCCGCAGCGTCGCCCCCGCCCCGTACCTGACCAGCTCCGTCGTGGCCACCGAGACCCTGCTCGCCCTGGGCGCCGAGGACGGACCGGCGGCCGCGCTCCTGGGCGAGCTGGCCTCCGGCGCCCGTACGGCCGTGCTCGCCGTGCCCTTCGCGACCCCGCCCGCCGGGGCGGCGGCGGACCTCGCCTCGCTGGACGGGACGGTACGCGGGGTCGCCGACGCGGCCGCCGCCGACATCCTGCTGGTGCCGACCGCCGATGGCCTGTACGCCGTCGAGGCATCGGACCCCGGTGTCGCCGTAAGCCCGCTCGTCCCGCTGGACCTGACCCGGCCGCTGGCCGCCGTCACCCTGACCGGGGCGGCCGGGACCCTGCTCGCCGACGCGGACACGAGCGCCACCGCCGTACGGCGCGGACTGCTCGCCGGGGCCGGACTGCTCGCCTCCGAACAGCTCGGGATCGCCGAGTGGTGCCTGACCGAGACCGTGCGGTACACCCGCGAACGCCACCAGTTCAACCGGCCCGTGGGCTCGTTCCAGTCGCTCAAGCACCGCATGGCGCAGCTCTGGCTGGAGGTCGTCTCGGCCCGCGCCGCCGCCCGCAACGCCGCCGACGCGCTGGCCACCCACAGCCCCGACGCCCCGCTCGCCGTCGCGGTGGCCCAGGCGTACTGCTCGGGCGTCGCGGTCCACGCCGCCGAGGAGTGCGTCCAGTTGCACGGCGGGATCGGCATGACCTGGGAGCACCCCGCGCACCTGTACCTGAAGCGGGCCAAGGCCGACTCGATCGCGTACGGCACGGCGGGCAGCCATCGTCAGGCCGTCGCGGAGCTGGCGGAGCTGCCGGCTCCCTAGGGGGTGTCTTGCCGATCATGCCGGGCTCGCGGGGTCTGGCACCGCACCTCACGACGCCGTGCACGCACTCTCGCTCGATCGCCTTCGGACGCGTCGGTCGGCTCGTCCATTGCGGTGGTGTGCGCGTGCGAGGCGAGCCGTTCCGCTCCGGCGGACGTTTGTCCGTTGGGCGCGAGCGCGCTCGGGCAGACGACTGACAAGGGTGTGAGGCAGGCGATGACGGACATGGAGCGCAGGAGGATTCTGCAGCTGACCTCGGCGGCGACCGTCGCCGGGGGACTGGCCGTCGGGGCGGGCGGGGCCGCCCACGCGGCGAGCAGGGCGGACCGCTGGATCGTCCTGACCGGGAGGCGTACGGGGGCGAACATCCCGGACGTCCTCACGGCCGGCGTCCCGTACTTCGTCCGGTACGACCTGTCGGACGCGCAGGGCGAGATCGTGGGCACCGAGAACGCGCACTGCCTGCCGGTCTCCGTGACGCTGGACGGCTCGTTCGTCCTGGCGACGCTGGTCCTGAGCCTCGACGACGGCCTGATCACGGCTGCCACGGCCTACCAGCGGCCGCTGCCCGTCGTCACCGAGCCCCCGGTGAACGCCCAGCCGTGGTCCCACGTCTTCGCCGTCACCGGAGGGACGGGCGCCTACACCGGCGCGGCCGGGTCGATCACGATCGACCACCGGACGCGGGACGAGGACGTGCTCACCATCGACCTGGCCGACGCTTCGCTCTAGGCGGGCAAGGGGCCGTCCTCTCGCGCACCGGCCCTGGTACACCCCGTCCCGCCTGTCGAGGCGGGGTGTACCAGGGCCTTTTACGTGCTGTTTAATTGCGTGCTGTTCGCAATAACAGCCGATCTTCAACAGGGATGTGCAGAGTATGACGGCCCGATCGATACGGGTGGCGGTCGCCGCCACACTGGTGACCGCCCTCTCCCTGACCGCGGCGGCCTGCTCGAACCCGGACAGCGCCAAGAGCGGATCCGGTTCGGGTTCCGCCTCGGCCGTCGTCGGCATCGCCTACGAGCCCGACAGCCTGAGCCCGCTGCTCGGCTACGGCAAGGACGGCAACTCCAAGATCTTCGACGGACTGCTCGCGCTCGACGCCGACATGAAGCTGAAGCCCGCCCTCGCCGCCGAACTCCCCGAGGTCAGTGCCGACGGTCTGACGTACACGTACAAGCTGCGGCAGGGCGTGAAGTTCAGCGACGGCAAGGCGTTCGGCGCCAAGGACGTCGTCTTCACCTACCGCACGATCCTCGACGAGAAGACCAACAACGCCTCGCGCACCGAGCTGGACGCCGTGAAGGACGTCACGGCGAAGGGCGAGGACACCGTCGTCTTCACCCTCAAGTACCCCTACGCGCCGTTCGCCCAGCGCACCGTCCTGCCCATCGCCCCCGAGCACATCGCGGGCAAGCAGGACGTCAACACCGGGGCCTTCACCACCCGCCCCATCGGCACCGGCCCGTACGTCCTCACCAAGTGGTCCAAGGGCGAGAAGCTCAGCTTCACCGCCAACCCCGACTACTGGGGCGGCGAGCCGGAGGTGAAGAAGTTCACCATGGCGATCATCAAGGACGACGACGTGCGCGCCACCCGGCTGCGCTCCGGCGACCTCGACGGCGCGATCCTGCCGCCCAACCTCGCCAAGGGCTTCGCCGACGACAAGGGCAGGAAGACCTACGCCGCGAACAGCTACGACTACCGCACGGTGACGCTCCCGACCCACAACAAGGTCGCCGGTGACACCGCTGTTCGCCGCGCCCTCGACGTCGCCGTCGACCGCGAGACGATGGTGAAGGCCATCCTCAACGGCGAGGGCAAGCCCGCCTACGGGCCCGTCCCCACCGACAGCGAGTGGTTCACCAAGGGCACCGAGCGCCCCCACGACCTCGCCGCCGCGAAGAAGATCCTGGACGAGGCCGGCTGGAAGCCCGGCAAGGACGGCGTCCGGGTCAAGGACGGTGTGCGCGCCGCCTTCCCGCTCTGGTACCTCACCGGCGACAAGCTCCGCCAGGAGCACGCCCTCGCCTACGCCTCCGACGCCAAGAAGGCGGGCATCGCCATCACCGCCGAGGCCGGCACCTGGGAGGTCATCGAGCCCCGGATGAAGCACGACGCGGTGCTCGCTGGCGGCGGCTCGCCCGCCGACCCGGACTTCGACCAGTACACCCTGCTGAAGTCCTCCCTCGCGGGCGACGGCTTCAACAACATGGCCTGGTACGACAACAAGGCCGTCGACGCCGCGATCGAGGCGGGCCGGAAGAGCGGCGACAAGGCCGAGCGGAAGAAGGCCTACGACACTGTCCAGCGCGAGCTGGTGAAGAACCCGGGCTACACCTTCCTCACCCACATCGACCACCTCTACGTCGTCGACGACCGCTTCGGATCCCTCACCACCCAGATCGAGCCGCACGACCACGGGCTGGCCTCCGGCCCCTGGTGGAACGTCGAGAAGTGGTCCACCGAGGGCGCCGGAGGCTCGAAGAAGTGAGCCGCCGCCTCCCCTGGGGGCCGATGGCGCGGATGGCGGGACGGCGGGCCCTGTTCGCCGTCCCCGTCCTCGGCGCCGTCACCTTCGGCGTCTTCGCCGTCGCCGCCGCGTCCCCCTTCGACCCGGTCAAGGCCTACGCGGGCACCGCCGGGCTCACCGCGTCGCAGGAGAACCTCGACCAGCTGCGGGCCAACCTCGGCGTCGACCAGCCGCTCGTCGCCCGCTGGTGGGACTGGCTGACCTCCGCGTTCCGGGGCGACCTCGGTGACTCCAGCGTGATGCGCCAGCCGGTCGCCGACGTCATCGCCGAGCGCATGGGCTGGTCCGTCCTGCTCGCCGCCACCGCCTTCCTCGTCGCGATCCTGCTCGGCACCGGCCTCGGCGTCCTCGCCGCCCGCAGGCCCGGCGGCTGGCTCGACCGCTGCGTCAGCTCCGTCGCGTACACCCTGGAAGCCGCCCCCGCCTTCTGGCTCGGGCTGCTCGCCATCTGGTTCTTCGCCCTGAAACTGGACGTCCTCCCGGCCGGCGGGCTCACCGACGCCGCCAGCGACGTCATCACCTTCGGCCAGGTCGCCTCCCACCTGGTGCTGCCCGCGGCCGTCCTCGGCGTCTCCCAGCTGCCGTGGTTCTTCCTGTACGTACGCCAAGGGGTCGCCGACGCGCTGGCCGAGGACCCGGTCCGCGGCGCCCGCGCCCGGGGCCTGAGCGAGCGGACCGTGCTCCTCGGCCACGCCCTGCGCTCCGGAATGCTGCCGATGCTCACCCTGATCGGCTCCCGCGTCCCCGAACTCATCACCGGCGCGCTGCTCGTCGAGACGGTCTTCAGCTGGCCCGGCATCGCCGCCGCCACGGTCGAGGCCGCCACCTCGGTGGACTTCTCGCTGCTCGCCGCGCTCACGGTGCTCGCCACCGCCGCCGTACTGCTCGGCAACCTGCTCTCCGACCTCCTCTACGGACTCGCCGATCCCCGGGTGGCCTTCGATGGCTGAGACCACGCTCGCCCTCCCCGGCCGCACCACCCGCCGCGTCCGGATCATCACCTCGGCCACGATCGTCATCGCCGTCGCGCTCGCCGTGCTCGTCGTGCCGCCGCTGGCCCAGCTCGACCAGCAGGCAGTCGACCTGGCCAACAAGCTCGCCCCGCCGTCTCTCGCCCACCCGTTCGGCACCGACGACGTCGGCCGCGACCTCCTGCTGCGCTGCGTCTACGGCCTGCGCGTCTCGCTGCTCGTGGGCCTCGTCGCGGCCCTCACCGCCACGGTCATCGGCACCGCGATCGGTGCGCTCGCCGGGGCGTTCGGCGGCTGGACGGACCGGGTCGTGATGCGCGTCGTCGACGCCCTGTCCTCCATCCCGCATCTGCTGCTCGGCATCTTCATCGTCGCGATGTTCCGGCCCGGCGTCTGGCCGGTGATCGTCTCGGTCGCCCTGACGCACTGGATCTCCACCGCCCGGATCGTCCGTTCCGAGGTGCTCTCGCTGCGCTCGCGCCCCTTCATCGACGCGGCCGTCTCCGGCGGCGCATCCCGCACCCGGGTCATCGTGCGGCACCTGCTGCCCGGCGTGCTCCCGCAGGCCGGACTGGCGGCGGTGCTGATGGTGCCGCACGCGATGTGGCACGAGTCCGCGCTGTCCTTCCTCGGGCTCGGGCTGCCGGCCCATCAGGCGAGCCTCGGCAACCTCGTCCAGTCCGCGCGCGGTTCGCTGCTCGCGGGGGACTGGTGGCCCACCCTCTTCCCCGGCCTCTTCCTGATCATCCCGACCCTCGCGCTCGCGGGACTCGCCGGAGCCTGGCGCGACCGGATCAACCCGCGCCGGAAATCGGAGCTGATGCTGTGACCGACGCCCGTGAGAACACCGTGGTGCCCGCCCTCGACGTCCGGGACCTCTCCGTCCGCTTCCGGATGCGCGGCGGCCGGGACATCGCCGCCGTCACCGACGCCCGCTTCTCCGTCGCACCGGGGGAGTGCCTGGCCCTGGTCGGCGAGAGCGGCTGCGGCAAGTCCGTCCTGGCCTCCGCGCTGCTCGGACTGCTGCCCGCCAACGCGGCCACCACCGGAAGCGCGGTGCTCGGCGGCGACACGGACCTGCTCACCGCCGACGAGCGGACCCTCGCCCGCACGGTACGCGGACGGCGCATCGGCCTCGTACCGCAGAGTCCCGCCGCCCACCTCACGCCCGTGCGCACCGTGCGGGCCCAGCTGGAGGAGAGCCTGCGCGAGCTGACCGGGGTGCGGGGGAGCGAACTGCGCAAGGCGGCCGTGGCGGCGGCGGACCGCGCCTCGTTCCCCGACGGCCACCTCGACCGCTACCCGCACGAGCTCTCCGGCGGCCTCGCCCAGCGCGCCGCGACCGCCCTCGCCCTGATCGGCGACGCCCCGCTGCTGCTCGCCGACGAACCGACCACCGGACTCGACCGGGACCTCGTCGAGCGGACGGTGGACGAACTGCGCCGCCACACCGACGAGGGCCGGGCGCTGCTGATCATCACCCACGACCTGGCCGCCGCCGAACGCATCGCCGACCGGGTCGCCGTCATGTACGCCGGACGGATCGTCGAGATCGCGGACGCGCCGGGCTTCTTCGGCGCGCCCGGCCCCCGGCACCCGTACGCCAAGGGCCTGCTGGACGCCCTGCCCGAACGGGACTTCGCCCCGATCCCCGGTATGCCGCCGGAGCTGGGGGCGCTGCCCGAGGGCTGCGCCTTCGCCGCCCGCTGTGCGTACGCCGACGCCCGCTGCACCGACGAGCACCCGGCCTTCGAGGCGGACCTGGCCTGCCACCACGCGCTGACCGGCCGGACGCACCCCCTCAAGGAGGCCGCCGATGCTTGAGCTGACCCGGATCACCGCCGGATACGACCGCCGCGACCCCGTCGTCCGCGAGGTGTCGCTGCACGTGGCGGCGGGCGAGGCGGTCGGGCTGCTGGGCCCCAGCGGCTGCGGCAAGTCCACCCTGGCCAAGGTCGCCGCCCTGCTGCACCGCCCGGACGCCGGAACCATGACCCTGGACGGCACCGTGATACGCGGCTGGCGGCACCGGGCCCCGCGCGAGCAGCGCACGGCCGTCGGCGTCGTCTTCCAGCAGCCCCGGCTCTCCGCCGACCCCCGGCTCAGCCTGCGCGAACTGATCGCCCAGCCGCTGCGGTCCACCGGCCGCCGCCGGGACGTCCCCGAGCGGGTGGCGGAACTGGCCCCGCTGGTCGGGCTCTCCGACGAGCTGCTGGAGCGCCGCCCGCACGCGGTGAGCGACGGCCAGCTCCAGCGGGCCTGCCTGGCCCGGGCCCTGGTGCTGGAGCCCCGGCTCCTGATCTGCGACGAGATGACCGCGATGCTCGACGCGTCCACCACGGCGGCCCTGGTCGCCGTGGTCGAGCGCTACCGCTCCGAGTCCGGGGCGGCCCTGCTGGCCGTCGGCCACGACCGGGTGCTGCTGGAGCGCTGGTGCGACCGTACGGTCCGCTGGGGCGAGCAGAACGCCGGAAGCGAGCACGTCGCGGCCGGCTGAACACCTCACGCGCGGCTGGTCGCCGGCCGCGTCCGGGCTGCGAACAACCGCACAGGGGCCGCCGGTCGCACGGGAACCGCGGACTGCCGTGCGGCGGCCACCCGCCGCACGGGGAACGGCGAACAACGGATGCGGCCCGGCCGGCCGGCCGGCGACGGTCCGGCCAACTCTTGGCAGGTACCTGCCCAACAGTGCGGCTCCGACTCCATACTCGACGCGACCGTCCACCCCGCCGTCCGCCGCTCAGGGAGTCCCCATGGCCCACCTCACCCGTCGCCACGCGCTCACGGTCGCCCTCGCCACCGCCGCCGCGGGCGTCGCCGTCCCCACCGCGACGGCGGCCGCCGCACCGGCCCGCCCCCGCGGCCCGCGTCCGTTACGCCACGCCCACGCGCACAACGACTACCTGCACCCCCGGCCGCTGCACGACGCGCTCGCGCACGGCTTCACCAGCGTCGAGGCGGACGTCTTCCTCGTCGACGGCGAGCTGCTCGTCGCCCACGAGCCCGCCGGGCTCGACCCCACCCGCACCCTCGCCTCGCTCTACCTCGACCCGCTCGCCGCCCTGGTCCGGGCGGGTCACGGCGGCGTCCACCCGCACCACCGCGCCCCGCTGCAACTCCTCATCGACATCAAGGCCGACGGCGTCGCCGCCTACGCGGAGCTGGACCGGCAACTGCGCCGCCACCACCGGATCCTCACCCGCTACCGCCACGGCCGCGTCCACCCCGGCGCGGTCACCCCGGTGATCTCCGGCGACCGCGCCGCCCGCGCCCCCATGGAGGCGCAGCGCACCCGGTACGCGTTCTACGACGGCCGCCTCGACGACCTCGGCACCGCGGCCCCCGCCGACTTCGCCCCGCTCGTCAGCGCCAACTGGACCCAGAGCTTCGGCTGGCTCGGCGCGGGCCCCTTCCCCCGGGCCGAGCGCGACCGGCTGCACGCCCTCGTCACCGCCGCCCACCGCGAGGGCCGCCGCATCCGCTTCTGGGCCACGCCCGACCTGCCGGGGCCCGAACGCGAGGCCGTCTGGTCCGAACTGCTCGCCGCCGGGGTCGACCACCTCAACACCGACGATCTGGCCGGACTCGAACACTTCCTCCGTGCCCGCGGGAACGGCGCCCCGACCCCGTAACGCCTCCCGGCCCGGAAGTACCCGTTCGGCGGACACGCCAGTGCGCCGAACAGCCTCTCCGCTGCGCCACACTGGCGGCCGAATGCCGCAAATCCGGCGCGGCGGAGGAGGTTGGCCATGGCCATTTCGATCTCACTGGTGCTGCTTCTGACGATCCTGGCTGTGATCTTCCTCCGCAACGGAGGACTGAAGGTCTCGCACGCGCTGGTCTGCGCCCTGCTGGGGTTCCTCATGGCCAGTACGAGCATGGCGCCGACCATCCACGACGGTATCGGCGCCACCGCCAACCTGGTCAGCAGCCTGAACCCCTGACGCCCGACCGGGCCGTCCGCGCGGCGCCCGGCGATCCCGCACAATGGGCAGATGTCTTTCCCGCCCCCCGGACGGCACTCGGGCGCCGCCCACCACGAGTACTGCAACACCGGCCTCTGCTGCCGGTGCCAGATGCGTACCTGGACCACCAAGGCGGGCAACGAACGGCTCTGCGGGCCGTGCGCGGCCTGCTGCCAGGCCTGCGGCCGGGCGCCCGCGCCCCATCTGGACGGGCTCGACGGCGGGCTGTGTGCCGAGTGCCGCGGCCTGTGCGGCCGCTGCCACGCCCCGAAGCGGCCCGACGGAACCTGCGCCTGCGACCGCTGGCGCGAGAGCGCCAAGAGCAACCCGCGCGGTTACGTCCTCCAGGCGTTGCCGCAGCAGCTCCTCCAGGCGCTCGGCGGCCGGGTCCCGAGCACCGTCCACGACCTGATCCACCAGGAGCTGGCCAACCGGAGCGCGGGTCTCCTCCGTGAGCGCATCGAGCGCCGCTGGAACCTGCGCTGGGCCCACGCCCTCAACGAGAAGGACGAGGACGGCCGCCGCCGCTGGAGCGCCCAGGAGATCGCCGAGCAGCTGCTGATGCCCGGCTCCTGCTCCGACCCGCAGTGCGAGGACGGCCACCGCGTCACCACCGACACCCCGTGCACCCGCTGCCGGCAGCCGCTGCACCGCTTCGTCACCTCGGTCGCCGACCGCACCGCGACCCCGGAGCACGCCCAGGCCGCGGCGGCCCGGATCCGCCGGGCGATGCTGGAGAACCGCTCGCACCGGAAGCCCCCGCCGCGCGGATAGGCCGAGGCCCGGTGTGTCGCGGGCGTGGCCGCACATGGCGGGGTGTTGCGGCGGTGTGTCGTGCCCGCGAAACCCTGCTGATTTCCATGGACACTTCAAGGGGTGCGTCCTAACGTCGGGCGGCGGCGCGACCCCCGTCCGTAACCAAGGAGCCCGATGCCCCCGCCGTACCGCCGTGCGCTCACCCGCGTCCTGGCCCTGACCCTCGCCGTCGCGACCCTCACGCTCGCCGGGCCCGTGGCCCCCGCGCTGGCCGACGACATCCCCAAGGCCCCGGGCCACCGGCTGGTCAAGGGGTACGAAGGGGCTCCCGCCACCGCGTCGCCGGTCCCCGGGCAGGCGCCTGAGCAGCACCCCTTCCTCGCGCCCAACGGCCGCAGCGGTATGCACGCGGACGCGGCGGGCAGCGGCACCCACCCGTACGCCGGACCGCTCGGCCGGGCGCCCGAGGTGACCAGCGAGAAGATCGCCCCGGTCGGCGGCGAGTGCGCCACCGCGACGTTCGACGCGGCCGGCCGGCTGATCACGGTCTGCGGAACCTTCACCGGCTTCCTGCTCAAGCTGCTCGACCCGCGCACCCTCGACACGCTCGCCGAGTACAAGCTGCCGCAGCGGTCCTCCACGGTCGAGGCGATCACCCGCCTCGACTTCTCCAAGATCTTCAAGGACACCTCGGGCGGCGCCTACTTCTACCTGGACGACCAGGACCGGGTCGTCCTCGCCGACTCGCGCCAGCACGTCCTGCGCATCGCCCACCGGCAGGGCGCGGACGGGCGCTGGGAATTCGTCGTCGAGGACGACTGGGACCTCACCGGTCACGTCCCGCACGACTGCGTGTCCTGGACCAACCTCTTCCCCAGCGGCGCCTGCGACCCGGTGACCTCCGTGATGCCCGACTGGCAGGGCCGGATCTGGTGGGTCACCCGGCTCGGCCGGGTCGGCACGGTGGACCCGGACACCTCGGCCGTCCGGTCCGTCCGGCTCGACGGCGAGGAGATCCAGAACTCGTTCTCCGTGGACCGGGACGCGGTCTCCATCGTCTCCGACCACGCCCTCTACAGCTTCACCGCCGAGGAGGACGGCACCCCGCGCATCCAGTGGCGACAGACGTACGACCGGGGCACCGGCACCAAGCCCGGCTCGGTCAACCAGGGCTCCGGCACCACGCCCGACCTGTTCGGGACCGACCAGGAGTACGTCGCGATCACCGACAACGCGGACGACCGGATGAACGTCCTCGTCTTCCGCCGAGGCGCCGACGTCCCCGCCGACCGCCGCCTGGTCTGCTCCGTCCCGGTCTTCGGCCACGGCCGCTCCACCACCGACAACTCGCTGATCAGCTGGGGCGACAGCCTCGTCGTCGAGAACAACTACGGCTACGAGAACCCCACCTCGCTGCTGCTGGGCCGCAGTGTCGTCGGCGGTGTCACCCGTATCGACGTACGCCCCGACGGAAGCGGCTGCGACACCGTGTGGGAGAGCACCGTCCGCTCACCCTCCACCGTGCCCAAACTGTCCACGGCCAACGGACTGCTCTACTTCTACGAGAAGGAGCCCAACGCCCTGGGCATCGACGCCTGGTACCTGACCGCCGTCGACTTCCGTACCGGCGAACGCCGCTGGCGCACCCTCACCGGCACCGGACCCGCGTACGACAACAACTGGGCGCCCATCACCATCGGCCCCGACGGCACCGCGTACGCGGGAGTCTTCAACGGCATCGTCGCGGTGCGCGACACGCACTGACGGGCCGTGCGCCTCCTCATCCGTCCGCCAGCCGCGAGCGGATGAGGAACCGCACCCCTTCCGGAGCCTCCAGCGAGAACCCGCTGCCACGGCCCGCCACCACGTCCACGATCAGCCGGGTGTGCGCCCACACCTCGTGCTGGCTCCGCGACATCCAGAACGGCACCGCCTCGGGCACCCCATCGACGGCGAGCGAGGCGAGCAGCACATCGGCGTTCCCGGTGCGGAACTCACCGGCCGGGTAGCACATCGGCGCGCTGCCGTCGCAGCAGCCGCCCGACTGATGGAACATCAACGGGCCGTGGTCCGCCCGCAGCCGCCGGAGCAGGCCGGCCGCGGCGGGAGTCAGCTCGACGGCGGGAGATTTCGGGTCACACTCCATGGACCTGCCCCTTCTCGGCCGAGGCGACGCTGCGACAACCGGACGCAAGTCAACTCGACCGGACGTTGCGACCGGGTTGCACGCCCTATGCTCGCGCCCATGGAGCAACGGGAAGTCGTGAAGCGCGTGATCGGCATCCTCACAGAGGCGCGCGAAATGCAGCGTCTGCTGGAGGCGGACCTCGAACGGGAAGATCTGGACGCGGGAGCGGGCGCCGTCACCGCCCTGCTGAACGAGACGATGCCCCACATCGCCATCCCCGACGACTTCTCCGTCGAGGAGGTGGTCACCGTCGTCGGACGCGAGGTCGGCGGTGCGGTCGAACAGCTCGTGAGCGCTTTCACCCTCGCGTTCACGATGCTGGCCCAGGTCCACGACTCCGGGCAGACCGACGTGTCCTCGGCCGACGTCCTCCAGGACCTCGCGCTGCGGGTCGAGGGCGGCGGACCGGACGAGGACGAGGATCCCCTGCTGTAGCCCGCTGCGTTCTGCCGCGCGGGTATGCATAGTGGAGGGAGAAGCGCGTATCTCCCTCGCGGCATGGAGGCAGCTGTGGGAACCAGCACCGAGATAGCCCGCGCCAAGGCGCGGAGGCTCAAAGGCATGATCAAGGAATCGGACGGTATCGCCCTCGAGGACGAGCGGATGAAGGCCGAGGGCAGGAAGGAACAGGCCGAGGCCCGCCGCGAGGAGGCCTTGGCGCGCGCGTCGCGGGCAGCCTCCCACCGCTGAGAGAAGCGAGGCGCCCGTGCCGTCCCGTACGGCACGGGCGCTTTCGCGGGTCCGGCGGGGCTTCTCGCGATCGGCCGCGCTTCTCGTGGCTCCGGCCGGGCTCCGCTGCTCGCTCCCGGATTTCGCGGATCGCGCTCGCGGTCCCGCCCGGCCTTCTCCGCCGCCCGCGGATGCGGCCGGGCGCGGGGCTCACTTCCGCGCCCCGGCGGCCTCCCGGACCGTCTCCGCGATCTCGCGGTCGAGGGCGGCCCTGACCAGCGCCGCGGCGAACGCGGCCCCGTCCCGGCCACGCGCCAGCTCGGTCAGTGCCCCGGAAGAAGCGGGCAGACCGAGCCGCTCAGCACCCTGGACGCCCTTCGCACCGACCCAGGGCCCGAACTCCGGCCAGAGATCCTGCACCTCGCGTACGAAGATGTCGGCCCCGGCCGGACCGATCCCGGGCACCCGCCGGAGCCCCGACCGCAATGCCTCTCCGTCGCCGTCCGCCTCCGCGCGCAGTCGCCGCAGGTCGCCCTTCCAGACGTCGAGGACGAGCCGCGCGCCCTCCCCGAGCTGGGTGGCGGTCCGCTCGTCGTAGCGGCGGTAGCCGCCCTCGCCCAACGCGTCCACACGCTGCTGCCAGGTCGCGTCCGCCATCCGGCGCGGGGTGCGCAGACCGTGCGCGAACAGCGCCCGCGCGGCGGCCACCGCGACCGAGGCACGGATCCGGGCGCTCAGCAGGTCGCTCAGCACCAGGAGCTGGTAGAGCGGCTGCGGGGTGTCCCGCAGCCGGATGCCCGCCTCAGCCGCATACGTCAGCCCGTACTCCTCCAGCAGCGCGTCGGTGATCCGGAGCGCCGATGCGGAGACCTCGCGGCTCATCCGTAACCGAAGATCCGGGCGAGGAAGAACCCGGCGACCACGAGCGCACCGAGCACGATCAGGGCGGTCCAGACGCCCGGGTGCTCCCACAGCCCTCCGTCCGGGCGTTCCTCGTGCGCCTCACCGATGGAGCCCTCGGCCGGCGGTGTCTCTCCTGGGGGGTTCAGCAGAACAGCCATGTCTCCAGGGTCTCTCCGACCGCACCCCCGCGCACGCCGTCCACCGTCCGCCGTGCCGCACCGGCTACAGGGCCGTACGGCGGAGCCCGGGCCGGGAGAGCGCTGCGGCGAGGCGATTCGGGGCACCGTCAGGGCATGCCCCGAGTCTCCGCCCCCGTCGTCAAACTCGTGCAACGCACCACCGAACCCGCCGGGGTGCAGACGCTGCGCTCGACGGCGGCCGCTGTCATCGCCTACTCCGTGGCCGTCTGGGCGCTGCCCGAACCCGCCCCGCTGACCGCGCCGCTCACCGCGCTCCTGGTCGTCCAGGTGACCCTCTACGCAACCCTCACCACCGGCATCCGCAGGGTGAACTCGGTCATCGTCGGCGTCCTCATCGCCATCGGCTTCAGCTCTCTGGTGGGGCTGAGCTGGTGGAGCCTGGGCCTCACGATCTTCACCTCGCTGCTGATCGGGCGGCTGGTGCGGGTCAACGAGTTCGTGCCCGAGGTGGCGATCAGCGCGATGCTGGTCCTCGGCGTCTCGCAGGTCGCCGACACGGCCTGGGACCGGGTGTGGGAGACGCTGATCGGCGCCGTCGTGGGGCTCCTGTTCAATCTGCTCCTCGCCCCGCCCGTCTGGGTCGGCTCGGCCGGCTCCTCCATCGAGTCGCTGGCCGCCCGGATGGGCACCATGCTGCGCAGCATGGGCGAGGAGGTGGTGGGCAACCACCCGGTGTCCCGGGCCGCCGCCCGGCTCCACGAGGCCCGCAAGCTCGACCACGACATCGTGGAGGTCGACGCCTCGCTCCGGCAGGCGGAGGAAAGTCTCACCCTCAACCCCAGGGTGAGACAAGGGCTGCTCCACCGGGTCGTCCTGCGCACCGGACTCGACACGCTGGAGATCTGTGCCGTCGTCCTGCGCGTCCTGTCCCGCACCCTCACCGACCTGGCGAAGGCCCGTACCGAGGAGTCGCTGTTCCCGGCCGATGTGACGGAACTGCTCCGGGAACTCTTCGGCCGGCTCGCCGAGGCGATCGAGAGCTTCGCCGTCCTGGTCACGACCCAGCTCGCCGCCGACGCGGAGGAGGCGGAGGAACGACTCGCCGACGCGCTCGTCCGCAGCCGCGCCACCCGCGACCTGGTGGCCGACCTGCTGCTGGAGGACGTCCAGGAGCACCCGCGCCAGTGGCAGCTGCACGGCGCGCTCCTCGCCGAGATCGACCGGGTGCTGGCCGAACTCGACATCGAGGAGCGCACCAAGCGCCTAGGCGACGAGCTGGGCCGCCGCTCGGCGGAGGCGCACTCGCGCCACCCCCGGCTGCGCGCGCTCCTGCGGCGTCTCAACCGACAGCAGGACTGACCGCCCGCGCCGGTAAGACCCCTCGATTCCGGCATCCGGGCCCCGGCCGCGCGGGATGCGGAGGCAGCCGGTCGCTGGTTCGCTGGGGACACGCCCTAGAGGTCTCCAGCGTCCAAGGAGTGATGTGGTGATGAGCGGTTCGGACGAACCCGCCGACCTGGCTCGGCAGATGCGTGAGAAGGCCCAGCAGCTCGCCGAGGCCGCGGAGCGCGCGAGCGACCCGCACGAGCGCGAGCGGCTGGAGAAGAAGTCCCGCACGATCCGGGACCGGAGCGAGCAGCAGAGCGCCATGGCGGCCGGGGACATCTACCCCGAGAAGTAGCCCCGCCGAAACCCGACAGCCGGCCTGCCTGCTTACCTGCCCGCCTGTCCGCCTGCCCGCCCGCCGGCCGGCCCGCCCGCCCGACTGTCCGTTTCCGAGGACATGCAGACCCTCCGGTGGGCGGGCGGGGGTGGGCGGTGCCTCAAGGGCGGGCTGTGGCAGGTGCGCGGGTCAGGCGGCCCACTCCAGGAGCCGTTCCGCGCTCCAGGTCGTCACCACGCGGTCCGCCGGTATCCCGCACTCCTCGGCGCGGGCGCACCCCGACCGCTGCCAGTCGAGCTGCCCCGGTGCGTGCGCGTCCGTGTCGATCGCGAAGAGCGCCCCCGCCGCGACGGCCGCGCGCAGCAGCCGCAGGGGCGGATCCTGCCGCTCCGGACGACAGTTGATCTCCACCGCCGTGCCCGCCTCGGCGCAGGCCGCGAAGACCCGCTCCGCGTCGAACCGCGACTCCTGCCTGCCCCGCCCGGCCAGCAGCCGGCCCGTGCAGTGCCCGAGCACATTCGCCCGTGGATGGCGCACCGCCGCCTCCAGCCGCCGTGTCATCGGCGCCGGGTCCATGCGCAGCTTGGAGTGGACGGAGACCACCACCACGTCGAGGCGGGCCAGCAGCTCGTCCTCCTGGTCGAGCGAACCGTCCGGCAGGATGTCGCACTCGATCCCCGTCAGCAGCCGGAACGGCGCCCACTCCTCGTTGAGCCGGGCCACCACCGCGAGCTGTTCCCGCAGCCGTTCCGGCGACAGGCCGCGCGCCACGGTCAGCCGGGGCGAGTGGTCGGTGAGCACGGCCCACGCGTGCCCCAGCTCCTCGGCGGTCCGGCCCATCTCCTCGATCGGGCTGCCCCCGTCCGACCAGTCCGAGTGCAGATGGCAGTCGCCCGTCAGCCGCCCGTAGAGGTCCTGGCCGCCCTCGCCGGCCGGCTCCGCCGCGGCTTCCTTCTCCAGCCGGTCCAGATATCCGGGCGTCTTCCCGGCCAGCGCCTCGCCGATCACCTCGGCCGTGCGGGGCCCGATCCCGGCGACCCGCTCCAAGGACTTCGCGGCCACCCGCTCGGCCGCCTCCCCGGCGGCCATCGCGTCCACGGCTGCGGCGGCCGTACGGAAGGCCTTCACCCGATAGGTGGCGGCCTGCGAACGTTCCAGCAGGAAGGCGATCCGCCGCAGGGCGGTGACGGGATCCATATCCATCGGCACCTCCACCGGGGAGCGTCTGCGGTCACGGCTCGGGTGCGCCGGGCCCGCCGTCCACCCCACCAGCATGGGCGCATCCGGCCCCGCACGCCTCCGCGCCGCGGGTCGGCGCCTCAGGACGGGGCGGCCTCCCCGGTGTCTCCGGCTTCCCCGGACTCCTCGGCCGACTCGGCGTCCTCGGCGGACACCCAGCGGCCGGTGGACGTGTCGTAGTCGAGGACGGGCTTACCCCGCGCCCCGCTCGTACGGAACGGGCGTCCGCCGTCGTCGATGCGCACGGTGCCGGACCGGCCGCCGCCGCTCCAGGTCAGCTCCGCGTACCAGTCGCAGTCGCAGCCCACCGCCCGGCCGGTGATCAGGAGGACCTCCGGGTCGGTGACCGAGACGCTGTACGGGAAGGAGAGCGCCTCGATGGGCTCGCCGGAGTCGTTGCCCGCGACCGAGCGCGCGACGGGGCGGGGGGCGTCGAGATCGACGTCGAACATCCTCGGGGTGAGCGACCCGCCGCAGCCGGAGTTCATCCGGTAGACCTGACCCTTCGCCGGCGTCCGGCGCTCGACGACCCGGATCCGCAGGGCTTCCAGCACCACGGCCCGCTCGTCCCGGCCCTGCAGTGTGATCCGGACTCCGGTCTCGCCCGAGTGGACCGCCCCGAGCGCCCCCGCCCAGGAGGCCGCGTCGGCCTCCTGCGGGGGAGGCGGGACGGCGGTGGCCGCCCGGTCGACGAGGTAGGAGTGGTCGCAGCCGTTCTTCCAGACGTGGTCGTCGGCGGTCCAGGTGAACGGCGCGCGCCCGGCCTTCGGGCCCGGCACGGTCCCGGACGGCCCGGGGCGCGTCTCGTTGCGCGGCCCGACGCCGGGCGGCACGGTCGGCCGGGGGCTGCCGGATGTCGTTCCCCGAGGGGGCCCACTCGGCGTGCCGCGCGGTTTCCCGGAGGTGTGGGAGCCGGAGGGCGAAGGCTCCGGAGCGCCGAGCGGCGGCTCGCCCGGACGTTGGGCCACCGACCCGCTCCGGTCCGCACCCGGCAGCCCGGTCCCGCCGAAGGCCGCGACCAGGGTGAGCACGAGGACGGCGGCGGCGAGGACGCCGAGCCCCTGCCCGTACCGCCGCACCCGCCGAGACCGGAGCACCGGCCCCGGGCGGGACCCGCTCCCACGCGTAGCCCGGGCCGCGACCTCGGAGACGTACGGCGACGCAGGGCGGGCCGACTCCGCGCCGGACGGCCCGGGGCGGTGCGCGTCGACGGTGCCGGACGGCCCGGGATCCTGCGCGTCGGCAACGACGGGCGGCCCAGGCTCGGCGGCGGCCTCCTCCACCGCCCCCTGCCGGTCCAGCCGTTCCCCGTCCGCCAGGAGCCACAGCCGGTGCAGCGCCTCACGCTCCTCGGCCGGTGCGCCGCACAACCGGGCCAGCCGCTCCACGGGGGCGAACTCCGCGGGCACCGTCCGGCCCGTGCAGTACCGGTGCAGCGTCGAGCCGCTGACCCCGATGCGGCGGGCCAGCGACGCGTACGTCCGGCCCGACCCCTCCCTCAGCGTGTTCAGCCGCTCCGCCAACGCCGCCCGTGCGCCCTCTTCGGCGTCACCCAACCCGCTCGACCTCCCCCGCCGTCGTTCCAGGGCGTTCCAGCCCTCCGAGAACACCCACGTCACCGGGGGTGGGACGGTTCCAGCCCGGCGGGAAGCCGTGTCGTGCTTGTCCGGGTCCGGGGCGGCGGCCCAGGCTGGAGCCCGTTCCCGTACCACCGCCGTACGGCCCCCACCGGGCCCCGTACGACGTGGAACGACGCCGTACGACCGACCTGACCGCACCATCCGAAACGGGGAACCCGACCATGCGCACCCTCCGCACCGCACTCCTGACCGCCGCGGCCGCGAGCCTGGCCGTCACCGCCCTGGCCCAGGTGCCCGCCGCCGCGGCCCCGGCCCCGGCTCCCGTACTGCCCAAGTTCCTGAGCGCGGGCCAGCTGCCCGCCTCCCTCACCCCCTGGACGGCCGGTCCGGTCCGCCAGGGACTGCCCGAGGAAGGGTCCGTGTGCACGGCCGGAATCGCCCCGGCGGCCGGCACCCGCCACCGGGACTTCCGCACCGAACTGGACACCGGAGCCCGCCAGACCATCACGGTCGCCGCCACCACCGCTCAGGCCAAGACGCTCGCCGCCGAGCTGAGGAGCGCGCTGGAGACCTGCCTCGACCGGCTGAAGGAGCAGGACCCCGGCCTCGAAGGGGAGGCGTTCTACCAGGGCCGGATCAAGGTGGAGGAGGGCGCGCACGTCTACAGCATCGACACGTCCTACCCGGAGGTCGGCTCCACCGACATCGGGCTCTACTCCGTGGGCCGCGACGGCCGGACGGTGACCGTCGTCGAGTGGGGGCAGCTGGGCGAGCTGGACGGCGCACCGCTGGAGGGGTTCAAGAAGACGACCCGCACCGCCGTCGCCAAGCTCTACTGATCCCGCCTCCGCGACCGGCCGCCGCAGGGGAGCGGCCGGTCGCGGAGGTGCGGGGTACCCCGGATCGGGAGCATGCTGGCTGTGTGACCCGGCACGAGACGCCCCGGCATCCCCCGCCCACCGGAAACGGGACCGCGGCCGGGGGATACGACGGTGACCGAGCGCCCGACGAGCTGTCGCTCGTGCTCGCACAGGCACTCGTCAGCGCCGTCGAGTCGAGTGGCGGCTACGCGGGCGGCGTCTATCTGCGCAGCGGGACGCCCGGGCTGCTGCGGCTCGCGGTGCTCGCCGGACTTCCGGGCCAGCTCTTCCGCCCCTGGTGGCGGATGCACGTGAACCGTCCGTTCCCGGTGTCCGAGGCCTACCGCTCCGGGCGGCCCGTGCTGCTCGGCGACGCGGAGGAGGCGATGCGCCGGTTCCCCCAGCTGATGGCCGGGCTGCCGTTCCCGTTCGGTTCGCTGTGGGTGCCGATCACCGGGCCCCGGGGCAGCCTGGGCGTGCTGGTCGTCCTGCGCGCCTCCACCCCCGGCAAGCCCGTCGCCCCGGCCGACGGCGACCGGCTGCACCGCCTCGGCCACCGGCTCGGAGACGCGCTCACCGATCTGGAGCGACGGGGCGTCGACTGCGTATGGGAGGCGGAACCGGTCCCCGTGCAGCTGCCCGCCGCGACCGCGCCCCCGGTACGGGTCGGCCGCTTCGACTGGGACCTGCACTCCGGACGGGTCGCCGCCGACGACGACCTGTGCGCGATCCTCGGCTTCGAGCCCGCCGCCTTCCCCGGCACCGTCGACGCGCTCGCCGAACGGCTGGTCCCGGAGGACGTGTACGGGCTGTGGGCCCTGGCCCGGCAGACGGTGGAGTCCGCCGAACCGGTCGTCCGCCGCATGCGGCTGCGCGGTCCCGACGGCCGGTCCCATCTGCTGGAGCTGTCCGGCCGCTGGACCCACCCGAACGGCGACGCGGCCGCCAGCCATCTGACCGGCTTCCTGGTCGACCTGGGCGCGGGCCCCGTCGTGCCGGAGGCCGCCGACCGGTTGCCCCGGGGCATCCTCTCCCTGGACCGGCTCGGGCGGATCACGTACGCCAACGGCCTCGCCGAGGAGCTGCTCGGCCACTCGCGGGCGGAGCTGATCGGCCGTGTGGTGTGGCGGGCCCTGCCGTGGTTCGGGCACGAGGCCTACGAGGACCACTACCGGGCCGCCCTGATAGCGGACGAGCCCGTCCACTTCCTCGCCCAGCGCCCGCCCTCGCGCTGGCTGTCGGTGTCCCTGTACCCCGGCCACGACGGGGTGAGCGTCGTCCTCCAGGCGACGGACCAGCCGGCCTACGCCCCCGGCTCCGTGACCTCACCGGGGCTGGGCATCGGCTCGACCGCCGACCGCTCCTCCGCGCTGTACCGCCCGGTGGCCCTCGCCATCGCGCTGACCGAGGCGGTCACGGCACGTCAGGTCTCCGCGGTGGTCACCGAGGAGCTGCTGCCCGCGTTCGGCGGCCGTCAGCTGGCCATCTACCTGCTGAACGAGCGCCACCTCCATCTGGCCTGGGAGACGGGATTCCCGAAGGGGTTCCTCGACCGCTTCGACGGGGTCGGGCTCGACGTCAGCATTCCCGGCGTGGAGACCCTGACCACGGGCCGACCGATCTTCTTCGAGTCCATGCAGCGCCTGGCCGAGGCCTATCCGGGCATCCCCATCGACGCGGACGTCGGGGCGCGGGCGTTCCTGCCCCTGATCGCCTCGGGGCGGCCCGTCGGCTCCTGCATCCTCGGCTTCGACCGGCCGCGCGGCTTCAGCCCGGAGGAGCGCACCGTGTTGACGGCACTGGCCGGCCTGATCGCCCAGGCCCTGCAACGAGCCCAGCGCTACGACAGCGAGTCGGCCCTCGCCCGCGGACTCCAGGACGCCCTGCTGCCGCACCGACTGCCGGAGGCCGACGGGGTCGACACCCTGGGCCGCTATCTCTCCGGCACCCAGGGCATGGACGTGGGCGGCGACTGGTACGACGTCATCGAGACCGGCCACGAACTCGCCCTGATCATCGGCGACGTACAGGGGCACGGTGTCTCCGCCGCCGCGACGATGGGACAACTGCGCAGTGCGGTACGGGCGTTCGCGCTGAGCAACCACGATCCGCAGGAGGTGATGAGCGGTACCAACCGGCTGCTCATCGACCTGGACCCGGGTCAGTTCGCCAGCTGCTGCTACATCGCGCTCGACCCGGCGACCGGTGTGGCCCGCGCAGTACGGGCGGGGCATCCGCAGCCCGTGCTGCGGCGGCCCGACGGCCGGACGGAGGTGCTGGACCTGCCCGGCGGCATCGTGCTCGGCATCGACGGGAACGCGACCTACCCGGTCACGGAGATGCGGCTCGACCCGGGAGCGATGCTCGCCCTCTTCACGGACGGGCTGATCGAGCGCCCCGGCACGGACATCGACGAGGGCATCGAGCGGCTGCGCGCCACCGTCGAACGCATCGGCGCGGTCTCGCTGGCCGAGACGGCCGACCAGGTCATCGGCGAGGCCAGGGCGGCCGTCGACCGCCCGGACGACATCGCGCTCCTGCTCGCCGCCCGGTGGGCCGAGGCTCCGGCGGTGCGGCGACCCCCGGCGCGGACCTTCGGACCGGACCTGTGGCGCACGTTCCGAGGGCCGGGCCCGGGGCACTCGGCAGCCCCGGACCCGGACCCCTAGGGGGTGTCTTGCCGATCAGGCGTCGGCGGGGCGCTCGCTCGGCGCGAAGGCGCCGGAGGCCTCCAGCATGCCCTCGCGCTCCACGACCTTGATCCGCTCACGGCCCTGGGCCGCGCCCAGCGCCTGCTCGTGGGCGTCCAGCTTGTGCCAGCCTTCCCACGTCGTGTAGCGGACGCCGCGGTCCTCCAGGAAGGCCTCGACGGCCTCCGGGGCGGGCGTGGCCGGCTCGGGCAGGCGGCCGGCGGCGCGGTCCTCCAGGACGCAGGCGACCGTCTCGTTGGCGTCGCCCTTGGTGTGCCCGATCAGACCGATCGGACCGCGCTTGATCCAGCCCGTGACGTAGACCGAGGCCATGTGCTCGTCACCGGCGATGACCCGGCCCGCCTCGTGCGGGACGGTGCCGGAGGCCACGTCGAAGGGGAGCTTGGGCAGCTCCTCCGAGTAGTAGCCGACGGCGCGGTAGACGCTCTGCATGTCCCAGTCGGTGAACTTGCCGGTGCCCCGGACGTTGCCGGTGCCGTCCAGCTCGGTGCGCTCGGTGCGCAGCGCGGTGACCTTGCCGTCCTCGCCGAGGATCTCGACCGGGGACTCGAAGAAGTGCAGGAACAGCTTGTGCGGGCGGTCGCCGACATCGCGGATCGCCCAGTTCTCCAGGGTCTGCGCGACCATGTTGGCCTGCTTGTTCTCCCGGCGGGTGGCGATGGAGCCCTCGTCGTACTCGATGTCCTCGGGGTTGACGATGACCTCGATGTTGGGGGAGTGGTCCAGCTCCCGCAGCTCCATCGGGCTGAACTTGGCCTGTGCGGGGCCACGCCGCCCGAACACATGCACCTCCAGCGCCTTGTTCTGCTTGAGGCCCTGGTACACGTTGTCCGGGATCTCGGTGGGCAGCAGCTCGTCCGCCGTCTTGGCCAGGACACGGGCCACGTCCAGGGCCACGTTCCCGACGCCGAGCACCGCGACCTTCTCCGCGGTCAGCGGCCAGGTGCGCGGGACCTCGGGGTGCCCGTCGTACCAGGAGACGAACTCGGCGGCGCCGTAGGAACCGTCCAGCTGGATGCCGGGGATGTCGAGCGCCCGGTCGGCCTCGGCGCCGGTGGAGAAGATCACCGCGTCGTAGAACGACCGCAGGTCGTCCAGGCCGATGTCGTGCGGGTAGCTGACGTTGCCGAAGAGCCGGATCTGGGGCTTGTCCAGCACCTGGTGCAGGGCCTTGACGATGCCCTTGATGCGCGGGTGGTCGGGGGCCACGCCGTAACGGATCAGGCCGAAGGGCGCGGGCATGCGCTCGAAGAGGTCGATCGAGACCCCCGGGTCCTGGCAGACCTCGGATTTGAGCAGCGCGTCCGCAGCATAGATACCGGCGGGGCCGGCTCCGACAATGGCGACGCGGACGGGGCGTGTCATGGCGTGGTGATCCTTCGGGGCGGGCGAACGCGGGCAGGTACAGCGTACGTCGGAGGTAAGGGTTGGCTTACTAGTCTCCACCCCACACCGTAAGCGATCGCCCCGCGGGCCCTTCGGTCACCCCCACCCAGAGTGTCCGATTGGCCCGTTTCGTTATGCCCATATGGTCGATTTGGTTCTTTTGCTCCGTCTATCCGTAAAGGGATTTCCAGGCCTTTTGATGCATTTGCCTGGGCCTGTTTTCGCCATCACCGCGAGCGAGTGGTGAGCGTCACGTCCGAGGGCGCGGACGCAGAACCGGAGGCATCGGTTCCCTTCTGTGCGAAGAAAGTTGACGCCGTGACGGTGCGGGCCGATCCGGGAATTCCGCCATTCGATCTTGCGTGGAAAAGGGAATCCGGAATGCGGGGCTTGTTCTGTCCCGCGTTTCTCGCCTACGGTCACCGTCAATCCGGATGGAACGCCGAATCCTGCCGCCGTCCGGGAATCCGAAACCCACTCACGTACGGCAGGAGCGGGGGACCCAGGTAAGTCGCCGAACCGTAACCGGAACGGCTTGGGGTGAAGTCGCACGATCGTGCGGCCAGACATCTCCCGTCTGAACCCGACAGCTCACCTCGCAGGCGCCGGAGAGGAAATCCCCCATGCCCGCACAGGGTAAGCACCGCCGTCCCCAGTCCACCTCGCTGCGTCGTGGCCTCGCCGCCGTGACCACCGGCGGAGCCGTTCTCGCGCTCCCCGTGATCGGCGCCACCAGCGCCTTCGCGGCCCCCGCCCCCACCGCCGCACCGCAGGCCGTGGCCCCCGCCGCGGTGGTCGCCCAGGCGAATTCCGCCGTGAAGGCCGCGCCCGCCCAGCATTCCGTGGTGGCCGGCGAAACGCTTTCCAAGATCGCCCGAGAGCATTCCGTCAGCGGCGGCTGGCAGAAGCTGTACGAAGGCAACCGGAAGATCGTCGGAGAGAATCCCGACCTTATTCACCCGGGTATCAAGCTGACGCTCGGAAACAAGGCCGCCGCCCCGTCGGACGCCAAGTCCTCCAAGGCTTCCGCCGCCACCGCGCGCGGTGCGTCGGCGGACCGTGCCGACCGTTCGGAGCGTACGAACATCGCCCCGGTGGCGAAGGCCGCTCCGGCCGCCGAGAAGGCCGTCGCATACACCGATGACCTCGACGGCTGGATCAAGGAATCGCTCGCGGTCATGGCCGAGCACGGCATCCCCGGCACCTACGAGGGCATCCACCGCAACATCATGCGCGAGTCCTCGGGCAACCCCGCCGCGATCAACAACTGGGACTCCAACGCGGTCAAGGGCACCCCGTCCAAGGGCCTGCTCCAGGTCATCGACCCGACCTTCCAGGCCTACCACGTGCCCGGCACCTCGACCGACAGCTATGACCCGGTCGCCAACATCACGGCCGCGTGCAACTACGCCGCGGACCGCTACGGCTCGATCGACAACGTCTTCGGCGCCTACTGATCCTCCGCGCCCGAACCCGAGGGGCCCCGGACTGCATGGTCCGGGGCCCCTCCGTCATGCCGGACGGCGCCGTGAAGTTACCCCCAAGTTTCTAGTGACTTACCACGCGATCGACAGTAGAACCTGTTGCACTCTGTCGAGAGTGAGGGATGTCACATGAGTGACACTACCAAGCAGGATGGCGGGACCAAGGGCGTCTCGCGTCGAAGATTCATCACTGGAACAGGTTCTCTTCTGGGGGTCGCGGCGCTTGCCGGGACCACCGCACCGGCCTGGGCGAGCGCACGGGCGGCAGCAGCGCCGATCGGCTCCGGGGCCCATGTGCCCGTCCTGGTCATCGGCACCGGATACGGCGGCTCCGTCGCCGCCCTCCGGCTCGCCCAGGCCGGCACGGACGTCCACATGGTCGAGATGGGCATGGCCTGGGACACCCCGGGCGCGGACGGAAAGATCTTCGCCAACACCACCAAACCGGACGACCGCTCCTTCTGGCTGCGGACCCGGACCAAGCAGCCGCTGAGCAACTTCCTCGGCTTCCCCATCGACAAGGACGTCAACCGCTACACCGGCATCCTGGACGCCGAGGAGTTCGGCGGCATCACGGTCTACCAGGGCCGCGGCGTCGGGGGTGGATCCCTGGTCAACGGCGGCATGGCCGTCACCCCGCGCCGGGAGAACTTCGGCGCCATCCTCCCGACGGTGAACGCCGAGGAGATGTACAGCACCTACTACCCGCGCGCCAACAGCGGGCTCGGCGTCACCACCATCGATCCCGCCTGGTTCGACACCGTCGACTGCTACCAGTACGCCCGGGTCGGCCGAAAACACGCGCAGCGCTCCGGCTTCCCGTTCCTCTTCGTGCCCGCCGTGTACGACTGGGACTACATGAAGCAGGAGGCGGCCGGAACCGTACCGAAGTCGGCCCTGGACGCGGAGATCCTCTACGGCAACAACTACGGCAAGAAGTCGCTCCAGAAGACCTACATCGACCGGATCAGGGCCACCGGCCGGGTCACCATCTCCCCGCTCCACAAGGTCACCACGGTCACCCCGGCCCCCGGCGGCGGCTACACCGTGCTCATCGACCAGCTGGACACCGGCGGCCGGACCGCCGTGACCAAGACCGTCACGGCGGACAAGGTGTTCTTCGCCGCGGGCAGCGTGGGCACCAGCAAGCTGCTCGTCGGCCTCAAGGCCACCGGCGCCCTGCCCCTCCTCAACAACGAGATCGGCAAGGGCTGGGGCGACAACGGCAACGTCATGTGCGGCCGGGCCAACCACCTCTGGGATCCGACGGGCAAGGTGCAGTCGTCCATCCCGACCGGCGGCATCGACAACTGGGACGCCGGCGGAGCGTTCGCCGAAGTCGCTCCGCTGCCCACCGGCATCGAGACCTGGGCCTCCTTCTACCTCTCGATCACCAAGAACCCCAACCGCGCCCAGTTCACCTGGAACGCGGCGGCGGGCAAGGCCGAACTGAACTGGCAGACGGCGTGGAAGCAGCCGTCCATCGACGCCGCGAAGACCATCTTCGACAAGATCAACCAGAAGGAGGGGACGATCTACCGCACGGACCTCTTCGGTGTCTACAAGATCTGGGGCGACCACCTCACCTACCACCCGCTGGGCGGCGCGGTCCTGGACAAGGCCACCGACAACTACGGCCGGCTGCACGGCTACCCCGGCCTGTACGTCATCGACGGCGCGCTGATCCCCGGCAACACCAGCGTGAACCCCTTCGTCACCATCACCGCGCTCGCCGAACGCAACATCGAACGGATCATCGCGACCGATCTGTAGGCGACCCACGAAAGAGCCCGGGGCCGGGAGTGCCAACCCGGCGGCCCCGGACTCCGTCCGTGGGGGCCCCGCCCCTCACCCGTGACCGGGCAGCACGCACACCGAGTCGATCCCCAGCACATGGTTGAGCCGCCCGAACGCCAGCCACGAGCCGATGCTCATCGTCAGCTCCACGATCTCCGCCTGGCTGTAGCGCGCGGTCATCCGCTCCCAGAAGGCGTCGTCCAGACCGTGATGGTCGAGCGTGTACCGCTCGGCGTACTCCGCCGCGAGCCGGGTCCGCTCGTCGAAGGCGTCGGTCGTACGCCACCGGGTCACCGCGTCGGCGAACTCCTCCTCGACCTTCGCCCCGTCCCGCTCGGTCCGCCAGTCCAGGCAGAACAGGCACCCGTTGATCTGCGCCACCCGCAGCCTGGCCGCCTCGAACTCCCGCAGCCCCAGCGTCGTGTGTTCGTACACCGACATCGAGAACGTGGCGGCGGCCATCCCGATGCCGGGCACCATCTCCCCCCATACGTAGCCGATGGGCTCCTCGCCCTCCGGAACATCGATGATCATGCCGGTCTCCTTCCCAGCCTGCCGACCGCAGGCCGCAGCGGAACGTCGAGTGCGTCGTACAGGCCCGGCTTCGCGTCCACCAGCCAGTCGATCGCCGAGACGAGCCGCCCGACCGCGGTGGCGTTCCCGCCCGCCGACCGGTTCTCGCCCTCGTCGGACGCCTCGACCGTCACCTCGATACGGGGACGGCCCTCGATCACCACCCGGTGCGCGCCCACCCCGTCCGGCGGCGACGGCCAGTCCGGGGCGCACGACGGGTGGATACGGGTGATGTGCTCGATGACGATGCGGGGCTCGCCGTCCACGATGCCCTGCACCTCGAAGCGCACCGCGCCCTGGGTGCCCGCAGCGAACGCGCCCATCGTGCGGGTGTGCACCTCTTGCTCCAGCGCCCGGCGGTCCAGGGTCTCGCGGATCTCGTCGAGCTCGACGCCCAGTGCCCGCGCCATGAGCCGTATCTGACCGCCCCACACCATCGTCGGAACGCTCTCCGCCAGCATCAGCGGCTCGTAGTCCATTGGATGACCCATCCCGATCAGATGGCGCACCGACTCCTCCTGCTCGTACGTGGAGTAGTCGAAGATCTCCTGGCAGCGGATGACGTCCACCTCGGTGCCGAGGCCGCTGACCAGCAGGGGCAGGACGTCGTTGCCCCAGCCGGGGTCGACGCCGGAGACGAAGAGGGAGCCGCCGCCCTCGGCGACGGCGGCCAGGACCGGGTCCCGCAGCTCCGGCGGGGCGTTGCGCTGGTCGTAGAGCGGATAGAGGGAGGGCGTGACGACCACCGCGCCGGCCCGGATAGCCCGGCCGATGTCGGTGAGGGCGTCGTCGGGACGGATATCGCCGGACGCCGCGTAGACCACCGCGCGGGGGCGGGCGGCCAGCACGGCGGCGATGTCGTCGGTGGCCGCGACCCCGAGCGTGCGCCCGAGACCGCCGAGCTCGCCGGCGTCGCGGCCGACCTTGGCGGGATCGTGCACGAGGACGGCGGCGAGCGTCAGTGCCGGATGGGCCGCGACGGCGCGGATCGCCGCGCGGCCGACGTTGCCGGTACCCCAGACAACCGTGGGAATCATGCGCGGAGAGTAGCTCCGGGGCCTTGTACTTCCCAGAGCCGTGACACCACCAAATCCGCCCGGCCACAAGGGTGTTCCCGGGCCGACGGGGGATCCGCCGACCCGGGAACCGTACCGGGGTCCTGCCGGGTCTAGCGCTTCGCCCGGGCGCCGTTCGGAGTGCCGGTGATGGTGAACTGCGAGCCGGGCTCGATCAGTACATCGCCGTCGCGCGAGTCGGTGATCGTCACATCGGTGAGCGTCGCGTTGCCGCGGGCGCCGCCCATCGCGAGGATGCCGGATCCGTTGTTGGACCTGTCGATCCGGACGTTCTCGATCGTGACGTCCGGCATCAGCCCGCCGCCCGTCTTGAACTGGATGCCGTCATAGGTGGAGTCGATGATGTCCGTGTCGCGGATCGTGACCCCGGGGATCGGCAGGTTCTGCGGGAAGAGGGTGATCGCGCCGAACTCCTGGTCCTCGTTCCAGAAGGCTCCGCCGGTGCGGTACAGCGCGTTGTTGGCGATCAGCGTCTGCCCGGAGAAGGGCAGCGGGTCGTGGTCGGTCGCCAGCATGATGGCCGGGTAGTTCATGGTGTCGGAGATGATGTTGTTCTCGATCTTGTTGCCGTAACCCCCGTAGATCGCGATGCCGTTGGCGCGCCACGGCAGCTGGATGGTGTTGTTGCGGAAGCTGTTGTCGTGGCCGATGTCGACGGACTGGTCCTTGACGTACTTGCTGGACCAGACGGCGAGCGCGTCGTCGCCGGTGTTGCGGAACGAGGAGTTGTAGACCGTGGAGTTACGGGTGCCGTTGGCGAAGTTGATGCCGTCGGCGTAGGTGTTGCGGATCCGCATGCCGGTGAACTCGACGCCGTCGCCCGGGTTCCACAGCTCCTGGATGTTGTCGAAGTCGCGGCCGGCCCAGACGCCCACGTTGGCGTGCTCGATCCAGACGTTGCTGATCTTCGTGTCCTTGCCGAACCGGCCGTTGAGCGCGACGCCGCCCTCGTGGTTGCCGTCGCCGCCGCGGATGGTGCCCGAGCCGAAGATGGCGATGTCGGAGATTTGCGTGTTCTCGTCGATGTCGAAGCCGAAGTTGCCCTCGTGCGGGTGGTTGATGCCGCCCGCCTCGTGCGGCGGGGTCAGCGTGTAGAGCTGGGAGTGCCACATGCCCGCGCCCCGGATCGTCACGTCCCGGATGCCGACCTGGTTCCACTGGCCGCGGTCGAGCGGGTCGTCGGTGAGGATCTTCTGCTCCTGGCGCCACTGGCCCGCCGGGATCCACACACAGTCGATCTCGCCGTTCTGGTTCGCCGTCACCGCGCGCTGGATCGCGTCCGTGTCGTCGATCCCGTCGTTCGCCACCGCGCCGTACGTCGTGATGGACACACAGCCCGACGGCTGCGAGGAGGGCGCCGCCACCTGCTCCAGGTCGATCAGGTCGATGACGTAGAAGGAGGCGTTGTCGCTCGCGTCCCGCTGGAGGCGGAACTTCGTGCCCGCCGGGTAGGTCTGGGTGAGCAGGGCGTGCGACTCGTCGAACAGCCGCCGCGCGTCGCCGCCGGGGGTGTTGGTGAGCCCTTCGGGGCTGTCGGTGTTCCCGTACAGCCAGCTGTGCTTCGAGGAGAGGTCGAGCTTGCGGACGAACTCTCCGTCGGCGTACAGGCTGATGGTCGCCTCGCGGCCGCCACCGCCCGGAGCGTCCGGGATGGAGTTGCGGACGACGACGGAGTTCGACGGGGCGGTCGAGGTGAACTCCACGAACTCACCGGTGGAGTCGAGCCGCACCGACTCGCGGCCGGAGGACTCGGTGGCGTAGTTGGTGTGCCCGAAGGTGCGCACGGCGTCGGACTGCAGCAGCGTGCCGTCGTACTCGGCGTCCTCCGCCTCCAGTTCGGTGTACGGCACGGCCGCGCCGCGTCCGACCACGATGGAGCGGGCGAACACGTTGTTGGTCTCGCTGGTCTCCGCGACCAGGTCCGTGGCGTCCGCTGTGGCGGTCAGCGTCGCGCCGCCGCTCGCCGCCGTCCAGCTGCCGCTCACCGTGACGTTGGCGGTGGCGCCCGCCGCGATGGCCGGGGTGGTGCCGTTGAGGGTGGTGGAGCCGACGGTCAGCCGGGTGACGGTGCCCGCGCTCACCGCGGTGGTGCCGCGGTTGTGCACCGCCACGGTGAAGCTCACCGCCGCGCCGACCGCCGGGTTGGCCGGGCTGGAGGTGATGGAGCGGACCTCCAGGTCCGGGCCCGGGCTCTGCCCGACCACCAGCGGCGAGGCGGTGGTGCGGCTGTTGTTGGCGTTGTCCGACTCCACGACCGTGTCGGTCGGGTCCACCAGCGCCGAAACGGTGTACGAGCCCTGCGGCCGTTTGCCGACCTCGACCGAGATCTCGGCCGAGGCTCCCGCGGCGAGCGGGCCGACCGGGGCGCTGCCCACGACCACGCCGCCCAGGCTCACATTGACGGTCGTCGCGGGGGAGGCGGCCGACCCGATGTTGCGTACGGTCCCCTCGACCGTGATGTCGTCCGTCTCGGACGGGGAGGACGGGCTCCAGGAGAGCGCGCTCAGGGTGAGGTCGGGGTTGGGCGCGGCCGTCCCCAGGACCTGGATCTCGGCCACCTGGGCGCCCGGCGCGCCGGTGTTGGAGAAGAACCTGAGCTGGAGGTCGGCGACCCGTCCGTCGACCGGGATGGTCACCGTGTTCTGGTTGCCGCTCGGGTCGAACGCATAACCGGCGCGGGCCCGCAGCGAGGTGAACACGGTGCCGTCCTGGGTCCGGCCGAGCACCTGGATGTCCTGCGTCCGGCTCGCCCAGATCGGATCCGGGTTGAGCTTGACCACCACGGACTCCAGGTCCGCGTCGGCCCCGAGCTTCACCGTGAGGTCGGCCGGGAGTCCGTTCGACTCCCAGTAGCTGTCGACCTTGCCGTCGTTGGCGTTGGCGGCCGGGAATTCGCCGTGCGATCCGCTGGCGGTGACCGTCTTGCCGCGGGCCAGATCGGTGGCCTCAGCCGCGCTCGCGGTGACGGGCAGGAGTCCGACGGAGACCATTCCGGCTATCAGCAGCCCGGTGATCGGCCGTCCGGTGAGTCGTTTCCATCTCATGGCGTCCTCTGCTTCCACAGTATTTGAGGTGGCAAGTCAATCTTTTGCAGCCGGAGGTTCATAGATTTCTTCCCTGTTTCGGATTTGTCAACGGTCCTCGCATGGGCATGTCATCCGAGCGTGTGGAGTGACGATGCGTCAGATGTGTTGCTGAACACGCCCGTTCAGGAGCCGGTCGCGCCCCGGGCCAGCAACAGCGCCAGATCCACCGCCGCCACGGCCACCGCTCCGGCCAGCGCGGCCTTGCGCCACCGGCGGCCGAGCGCCGGGCCCACGAGCGCCGCCGTGCCGGCGAGGGCCAGGGCCGTCGCACCTTGGGCGTCCACCGGTCCGGGCGGCCCGAGCGCCAGCACCGCCGTGGCGCCCAGGAGCGGCAGCGGCAGCAGCAGCCGGGTCCCCGCGTCGCCCAGCCGGTGCGGCAGTCCCCGGATTCCGGCCGCCCGGTCCGCCGCGATGTCCGGG
>NZ_JAAGMH010000024.1:0-32292 GCF_010548505.1 Streptomyces sp. SID14515
CCGACCCGGCGGCCGACCCGGCGGCCGACCCGGCGGCCGTGTCCGCGCCGGCCGCGCTCGGGGCGGCTCCCGTGCAGGCCGATCCAGATCCGGACCTCCGTGCCGCCGAGGACGGACCGGCCGATGCGCAGATCGCCGCCGGTGGACTCGGCGACCCGGCGCACGATGTCCAGGCCGAGGCCGGTGGAGCCGACGGACCCGCCCGCCCCGTCGCGCCCGCTGGCGCCCCGGGCGAGGGCCGCCTTCGGGTCGGGGATGCCCGGTCCGGCGTCGGAGACGAGCACGATGACCGCGTCGCCGCTGTGGTGGACGTCGACGGAGAAGGCGGTGCCCTCGGGGGTGTGGCGGAAGACGTTGCCGAGCAACGCGTCCAGTGCGGCGGCCAGTTCGGGCCGGGCCACCGGGATGCGCACCGTACGGTCGACTCCCGCGAGGCGGACCTCGCGGCCCTCGTCCTCCGCGAGCGCAGACCAGAAGCCCATGCGTTCGCGGATCACCTCGGAGGCGTCGCAGCCCGCGCCCGTCTGCACTCCCTGGGTCGCCGGACGCTGTTCGCGGGCGGTGCGGATGATCGTGTCGACCTCGTGCTCCAGCTGCTGGACCGCCGCCCGGGTCTGCTCGGCCGCCGGGCCCTCGCCGAGCGAGGCGGCGTTCAGCCGGAGCACGGTGAGCGGGGTGCGCAGCCGGTGCGAGAGGTCGGCGGCCAGCTCGCGCTCGTTGGCCAGGAGCTGGACGACCTGGTCGGCCATGGAGTTGAACGCGACGGCCGCGGACCGCAGTTCGGTGGGCCCGTCCTCCGGCACCCGGGTGCCGAGGCGCCCCTCCCCCAGGTCCTGGGCGGCGCCCGCGAGGCGCTGGGCGGGCTGCACCATCCGTACGCCGAGCCGGTCGGCGACCGCGACCGAGCCGACGATCAGCGCGACGCCGACGCCCGCCAGCATCAGCCAGGCGGTGGCGACCCCGTTGGAGACCTCGCCCTCCGCGACGAACACCTCGACGACGGCGATGTCCCCGGTGCTCAGCGCGGTCGGCTGGAGGAGCGCGAACCCGCCGGCGACCTCGGTGACGGAGGCGCGCCCGGCCTTGCGTACGGTCTCCACGTCCTTGGGGGTGGCGCGCCGGGTGCCGATGTCCAGGGGCCCGTCCTCGGCCTTGTCCGGGGCCGGGACGTGGACGGCGAGGCGGCCCCGGTCGCCCGGTTCGGTGGACAGGACGGCCCGGGTCAGCTCCTCGCGGTCGGTGGTGATGGAGAGGGTCGGGGCGATCGTCGCGGCCTGGCGTTCGGCGTCGGAGAAGGCCCGGTCGCTGGCCATCTCCCGGATGACGAGTCCGAGCGGTACGGCGAAGGCGATGACGACCATGGCCGTGACCGCCAGGCAGACCTTGACCAGGGCCCATCTCATGCGGGCGGCTCCGTGACCGCGGCGTCGGGGTGCGGGGCGTCGGCGGGCGGCTGGAGCTTCACGCCGACGCCGCGCAGGGTGTGCAGATAGCGCGGGCGGGCGGCGGTCTCGCCGAGCTTGCGGCGCAGCCAGGACAGATGGACGTCGATGGTCTGGTCGTCGCCGTAGGACTGCTGCCAGACCTCGGCCAGCAGCTCCTTGCGGGCTACGACCACGCCGGGCCGCCCGGCCAGGAAGGTGAGCAGGTCGAATTCGCGCCGGGTCAGGTCGAGTTCGGCCCCGTCCAGCTCGGCGCTGCGGCGCAGCGGGTCGATGGAGAGCCCGCCGACGCGGATGACCCGGGGCGGCGGCGCCTCGCCGCCTGCGGCGCGCGAGCGGCGCAGCACGGCGGCCATCCGGGCGGAGAGGTGCTCGACGGAGAACGGCTTCGTCAGATAGTCGTCGGCGCCGTCGTTGAGCAGCCGGACGATCTCGCTCTCGTCGTCCCGGGCGGTGGCGATGATCACGGGCACATCGGTGATGGACCGCAGCATCTTCAGCGCCTCGGCGCCGTCCAGGTCGGGCAGCCCGAGGTCGAGGATGACCACGTCGAAGCGGAAGTGCGCGACCTCGCGCAGCGCTTCGAGCGCGGTGCCCACGCTCCGTACCGTGTGGGAGGCCTCACTGAGGTGCCGGATGAGGGCGGAACGTACGAACTGGTCGTCCTCGACCACGAGCACACTTGCCATGGGCGGCACCGTACGCCATGCCGGCGGGCCCGGTCCCGGCCCCGCCGGAAACCTCCGCAAAGGCCGGAGAAGGGCGATTGCGGAGCCCCGGAGGGGAAAGCGGAACCGGAACCGGGGGAGCCGGAAGCGGGCCGGGTGGTGCAGGATGTGCCGAATGCAACGAGGATTCGCACACGCACTGGCGTGGTCGCTCGCCACCGGCGCGGCGGTCACGTTGTCGTGGTGGGGTGTGCACACGGTCATGACCGGAACGGCGTACGACCCGCCGCGGGCCGTGCCGATCTCGGTCGGCGCGGGGCCTCCTCAGCGCATCGGGCAGTCCACCGAGGCGCCGCTCGTCTCCTCGACGCACCGGGCGTCGCCCTCGCCCTCCGCCTCGACGCGCACCGGCGACGCGAGCCCTTCGCCGTCGGCCCCGCGCCCCTCCCGTACGCCGTCGGCGACCCCGGCGAAGCCGCCCGCGCCGTCGACTTCGGGCGAGGTGAAGAGCTATCGCACGGACGGCGGCCGGGTCGTGTTCGAGCTCGGGGCGGACTCGGCGAAGCTCGTCTCAGCGACTCCGGAGCCGGGCTGGTCGATGCGGGTGTGGACGAACGACGCCTGGATCCGGGTCAACTTCAGTGACGCGGGCGGCGCGACGTACTCCGTGTTCTGCACCTGGAACGGGCATCCGCCGCTGGTGCAGATCGTCGACCCGTAGGCGGTCCGGACCGTCGAGGCGTGGACCGGGGCTCTTCGGCTACTCGAAGACCGAGGGCGGCGGTGCGGGGGACGGCTTGGCCGCGGCGTCGGTGACGACGGCCGCGCCGCCGGTGAAGTCGGTGAGCGCACGGCCGTGTTCGACCCGGCCGGGGTGCGGGTCGCTCGCCACGCGCCGGGTGAACTCCGCGACCGGGAGCGGCAGGGCCGAGGCGAGTAGGACCGCGTTGCCGAAGCGGCGGCCGCGCCACACCACCGGGTCGGCGGCCAGCGCCAGTTCGGGGAAGACCGCGGCGGCGGTGGCCACCTGGCCGCGCAGATGGGCGAGCGGTGGCCCGTCGGCGAGGTTGGCCGCGTACCGCCCCTCGGGCTTCAGGACCCGGCGGACCTCGGTGAGGAATTCGGCCGAGGTGAGGTGGGCGGGGGTGCGGGCCCCGCTGAACACGTCCGCGATGACCAGGTCCGCCCAGCCGTCCGGGAACCTGCCGAGCCCTTCGCGGGCGTCGGCCGCCCGGACCCGGACGCGGGCCTGCGGGTCCAGCGGGAGGTGATCGCGGACGAGCTGCACGAGGGGCGCGTCGAGCTCGACGATCTGCTGGGTGGAGCGCGGGCGGGTCGCGGCGGTGTACCGGGCGAGGGTGAACGCGCCGCCGCCCAGGTGCAGGACGTGCAGCGGCTGGGGCGCGGGGGCGGCGAGGTCGATGACGTGGCCGAGGCGGCGCTGGTAGGCGAACGAGAGGTACGCGGGGTCGTCGAGGTCCACGTGGGACTGCGGGGCGCCGTCGATCAGGAGCGTCCAGCCGTGCGGGCGTTCCCGGTCGGGTATGAGCTCGGCGAGCCCGCCGCCGACCGGCCGGGAGACCGGCTCGCGCTCGCCCCGCCCGGAGCCCCGGCGTTCCTTCGCCCGGTCACCGGCGCCCGCGCCCTTGCCCTTGTTCCTGCCGGTGGGGCTGTCCGTGCCGGCGGCCTTGTTCTTGCCCCGGGCCGGCGCTCCTCGACGTGCCACGTTCGCTGGTCCTTGCTGGTGGGGGCCCGGGTCGCCGGCCGCGGCGGAGGCGTTCCGCCCGTCCGGCCATTATGGGCTCAGCAGCAGTTGTCGGCCGCCTCGATCAGCCGGGCGGCCTGGTCGAGGGCGGCGCGGAGCACGGCCGGATCGGTGACCGGGGCGTCGTCGGCGGGCGGGAGCAGCCAGCCGGAGCCCGCGCCGGTGGCGGGCGGCTCGGCGGGGATGCGCAGCCCGCGCCCGTCGGTCCGCGTACAGGCGCTGCCCGGTACGTCCCAGGCGTCGGCGGTGCCCGGCGGCACGAGGAAGCCGAGGGTGTCGCAGGCTCCGTCGTGCAGGACCGGGCCGACGGCCTCCTGGTCCCGTCCTCGGCGGAGGATGTCGACGGCTTCCAGGCCCTGCCGCGCCGGGACCGTGACGAGGTCGCAGGACTGGTCCGCCTGCGCGGCGGCCGCGGGGGCAAGGGGGCTCATCGAGCCGGTCGGGGTCGTCGGGGGCATCGGTTTCGTCGCGGTCGTCCGTGAGCCGGTCTCCCTGCCGAGATGCAACAAGGGAACCCCTCCTCTCATCGCCGAACGGAGCCACACTCCGTCTCCACATGGACCAACGCCGCGGGTGCGTCAAGGGCTACGGGCCCACACCGCCGCAAAGGGTGGCAGTTCATGGCGGATCGAGGGCGGTATGCCCCTTTCGCAACGAAACGCTGTGTGTGCGTCCCGTCACAGCAGGTACGTTCTTGCTCCGCCGGGACACCGGGAACCACGGATCCCGGCCAGCACCAGAGAGGGGCCGGCCATGGTGTCGACAGCGGCAGTTCCCAACCTCGCCTTCCGTCAACTGCGCGGACAGCGCTCCGCCGGGGAGTTCGCGGCGGCCGTCCGCCGAGCGGCACGGGAGATCGGGGAGCAGGTCGCGTGCGACGCCCGGTACATCGGGCGCGTGGAGTCCGGGGAGATCCGCTGCCCCAACTACGCCTACGAACGCGTCTTCCTGCACATGTTCCCCGGGGCGACCCTGGCCGACCTGGGGTTCTCGGCCCGCGAGAGCGTACGGGGGCGGGGCGCCCGGGTCGTGTCCGAACCGCCACCCGCCCCTCCGGCGTCCGCCCCGGCCACCGGCCCCGACCTTCCCCACCGCGACACCGAAACCGACGACATCCCCATCCCCGAGGAGAGCGACGTGCTGCGTCGCGTGTTCATGATGAGCGGCACCACCACGGTGGCGGCCGCTTCCCTGGGTCTCGGCGGGGCGCCCGCCTCCGCCGCCCGGGTCTCTCTGCCCGCGCAGCGCCGGGTCGGCGAGGCGGAGGTGAGCGCCGTCGAGAAGGCCGTACGGCAGATCCGGCTGCTGGACGACCGGCACGGCGCGGACGGGCTCTACCGGCGGGCCGCGCAGCCGCTGCGCGCGGCGTACGAGCTGCTGGACGCGGGGACCACCGCGCGGCGCGCCACCGCGGACCGGCTGCACGCGGGGGCCGGTGAGCTGGCCATCTCGGTGGGCTGGCTGGCCCATGACTCGGGCCGCTTCGACGACGCCCGCTCGCACTACGCGGAGGCGCTGGCCACGGCGCGGCTGGCGGGGGACGCGGGTCTTGAGGCGCACGCGTTCTGCAACACGTCGTTCCTGGCCCGGGACGCGGGGCGGCCCCGGGAGGCGGTACGGGCGGCGGAGGCCGGACAGCGGGCCGCCCGCACGCTGGGGTCGCCCCGGCTGCTGGCGCTGCTCGCGCTGCGGGAGGCGGGGGGCCGGGCGGGGCTCGGTGACCGTACGGGGTGCGACCGGGCGATCGGGCGGGCCCGGGCGGCGTTCGACCGGGGGCCGGCGGCGGGTGATCCGGAGTGGATGAGCTTCTTCCGGGAGGCGGAGCTGGAGCTGCTGGAGGCGCAGTGCTGGTCGGCGCTGGGCGACTGGTCCCGGGCGGCGCGGCACGGGCGGCGGGCGGTCGTGCTCCAGGACGCGCACTTCACCCGGAACCTGGCGCTGTACCGGGCCCAGCTCACGGGTGACCTGGCCCGGGCGGGGCGGGCGGACGAGGCGGCGGCGACGGGGCACCAGGTGCTGGATCTGTTGACCCGGGTCCAGTCCTCGCGGATTCGGGGGATGTTGGCGGGGGCGGCGCGAGTGCTGGAGGGCCGGGCGGGGGCGGGCCCGGTGGCCAACTTCCTGACCCGCCACGAGGAGTCCACCTCCACGGCTGCGGACCGGCTTTCAACCGCACCCTCCAGCACGTTCCGGGGCGCGTAACCCAGCCCGTCCGGCGCGCCCCCAGCCCGTCCGGCGTTTGAGGACGGAACCGGTGAGCACGTTCCCGGGTGCGCAATCCCAGCCCGTCCGGCGTTTGAGGACGGAACCGGTGAGCACGTTGCCGGGTGCAGACTCAGGGTGTCCCGCGCCACGGGTCCGTGAAGAGCCCGCCCCACCGGCCGAAGGGTTCCGTCCTCAAGCGCCGGACGGGCTGGAATGGGCCCAGGGCTCCGTCAAGGGCACGCCCGCCCGAGCGAACGGCTCCGTCCTCAAACGCCGGACGGGCTTGAAAGTGGCCGGACCGACGCGAGGGGGCCGCTATCGCTCCAAGTGACCCGTGTCGTTCCACCGCTCCACGGCCGGCAGGCCATACGCCCAGCCCAGGACCGACAGCGACGTCGGCTCCAGGCGGACGCGGGCGCCGAAGGACAGGTCCTCGCCCAGCCACCGCGCCCCCAGCGCCCGCAGGATGTGGCCGTGGGCGAAGACCAGGACGTCCCGGTCCGCCGACCGTGCCCAGTCGACGATCTCGTCCGCGCGGGCGGTGACGTCGGCCACGGACTCCCCGTCCGGCACCCCGTCCCGCCAGATCAGCCAGTCCGGCCGGTCCGCCTTGATCTGGGCCGGGGTCAGCCCCTCGTACGCCCCGTAGTCCCATTCCATCAGCGCGTCCCACGGCTCGGCCCGCTTCCCGAATCCGGCCAGTTCGCAGGTCTCGGCGGCCCGGACGAGCGGGCTGGTGCGGACCTCGACGCCGGGCAGCCCCGCCCAGGCCCCCCGGTGCAGCCGCTCGCCGAGCAGCTTGGCGCCCTCGCGCCCGGTGTCCAGGAGCGGGATGTCCGTCCTGCCGGTGTGGTTGCCCCGGACCGACCACTGGGTCTGGCCGTGCCGGGCGAGCAGGATGCGCGGTGCCATGACGGCTCTCCCTGAAACGCTGGAACGCTGGTGATGGGCCTTCCATCATCCCGTACCGGGCGGAAGGGCAACCTCCGGGGCCGTCCGGGCGTCCCTCCCTGAGCAGCTGCCCGCCGACCGCTTCGACCACGGCGGGGAGCGCTGCGTACGGGATGTCCGGAAGGGGACCCCCCGGGGGAATCGGCGGCACGGTGCCGCCGTACGGTTGAACGCTCGCCGTCGGCCGCATGAACATGGGGAGAGCTACCGGATGCCGCACGCCACCGCGCCGCCCGTGACCGGTCATCGGCCCCGCTGGTGGACGGAGCTGCCACTGATCGCGGTGGTGTACGCGCTGTACTCGGTGGGCCGGCTCCTGGTCCGCGGCGATGTGTCGACCGCGGTCGACCACGGCCTGGCGATCCTGCGGCTGGAGCAGGCGCTGTATCTGAACGCCGAGCACCCGCTGAATCGTCTCTTCACCAGCACCCCGTCGCTCGGGATACCCGCCGACTTCGCGTACGCGTCCCTGCACTACCTGGTCACCCCGGCCGTCCTCATATGGCTGTTCCGGCGCAGATCGGCGGCGTACCGGGCGGCCCGGGTCTGGCTGATGAACTCCACGCTGCTGGGTCTTGTCGGCTTCACGCTGATGCCGACCTGTCCGCCCCGGCTGCTGGACGCGAGCCACGGCTTCGTCGACACGATGGCGCAGTACAGCGCGTACGGCTGGTGGGGCGCCGGGGCGAGCGCCCCGCGCGGGCTGAGCGGGATGACCAACCAGTACGCGGCGATGCCCAGTCTGCACGTCGGATGGTCCCTGTGGTGCGGGATCCTGCTGTGGCGGCACGGCCGTCATCCGCTCGTCCGGGCGGCGGGCATCGCCTATCCGCTGATCACCACGATCGTCGTGATGGGCACCGCCAACCACTACTTCCTGGACGCCGTCGCGGGCGCCGCGGTGATGGGGGTCGGAGCCCTGCTGGTCCGGCCCGTCGTCCGGCTGGCCGACCGGTTCAAGGCATGGGCCGGAGCCCGGGTCGGCGGCCCGGTCGCGGCTCTGTTCGACGGCCGGTTCGGGAGCGGCCGGAGCACCGTTTCCGTGGACGTAACCGAGGACGTTCCGGCGACCGTGCCCCCGAATGTCAGTACCGGGTGCAAGACTTCCCCGGGTGAGCGAATCCCCGGCCAGCGGACCACCTCCGCAGATCCCCCCGGCACGGCAGTCGGCGGCCCGGCAGACAGAGACGCCGCCGACGCGGCCGCGAGCGACGACGCTCCGGCAGCGGCTCGCTGAGCTGCGCGGCCCGTCCGTCGCGCCGCATCCGCTCGATGCCAGAGCCCTCGCCGCCCTGGCCGCCAATCCCGGTTGCAAGCGGCGGGCCCTGCTCGACGGCGCCGGGGTGGACAAGGGCGTGCTGGCCACCGCGCTCGGCTCCCCCGCCCCCTTCGGGCAGTCCCAGTTCGCCTTCATGCGGGGCAACGCGTTCGAGGCGAAGGTCAAGGCCGACGGCGGGGCCGAGCTGCTGCGCCTGCTGTACGAACGGCTCGGCGGCGGTGCACCGGCCCCGGCCGGTGACGTCGCCACGCCCGATCTGAGCGCCGCCGGTCCCGAGGGCCGGGCCGCGCGCACCGCCCTGGCCCTGCGGGAGGCCACGGCGGCGGGCGGCTGGGCGCTGCTGGACCACCCGATGCTGGCCCTGGAGGTGGCGGGCTCCCCCGCCTATCTGGAGCCCGACGCGGTCGTGGTGCACCCCGACGGCCGGTGGACGGTCGTCGAGATCAAGTCGTTCCCGATGATCGACGCGTCGGCCGACGCGTCGAAGGTCGGCGCCGCCGCCCGGCAGGCCGCGGTGTACGTGCTGGCGCTGGAGCGGGTCGCGGCGGTCACGGAGGGTGCCGATGTCGGGCACCGGGTGCTGCTGGTCTGCCCCAAGGACTTCTCGAACCTGCCGACCGCCTCCGTCGTGGACGTACGCAAGCAGCGCGCCGTGACCCGTCGGCAGCTGACCCGGCTGACGCGCGTCGAGGACATCGCGGCGGCGCTGCCGGAGGGCACGACGTTCGACCCGGCGTGCCCGCCCGAGGAACTGGACGCCGCCGTGGCGGCGGTGCCCCCGGCGTACGCCCCGGAGTGCCTGGCCGCCTGCGAGCTGGCCTTCCACTGCCGGTCGAAGTCCCGGGCCGAGGGGGCGGTGGAGGCGCTGGGCCGCAGTGTCCGCGGTGAGCTGGGCGGACTGACCACGGTGGCCGGGGTGCTGGCCGCCGCCGCGGGCAAGGAGGGCGATCCCGCCGATCCGACGGTCGCCGCGCTGCGCCGGGCCGCCGCCCTGCGCGCCGAGGCCCTGGAGAGCGCCGCCGTCCTGCGGGCCGGGGCCCGGGAAGCCGTCTCGGTCGCGGGCGCCGGAAATCCGGAGGGTGCGGCCGCATGTCGCTGATCACCACCCTGGCCCGGCTGGAGGCCGTCGACACCGGCCGCGCCCAGCCGCTGGCGACCGTACGGCACCGTCATCTCACCGACCGGCCGCTGGTGCTGGTGCCGCTGACCACCGCAGGTGAGGCCGGTGCCCCGCTCGGGGCGCTGGTCGGCACGGACCGGGAGGCGCCCCGGCTGCTGGCCGTCGCCCAGCCGCGCGACCGGGACCTGCGGTTCGCGTTCCTGGCCGAGCTGGCGGAGGCGGTCCTGCCGCACATCGAGGCGTACGCGGACGTCGTCGAGCCCGCCGAGCGCAACGAGACGGACCCGGCGACCGGCAAGAAGACCAAGGTCGAGGTCGAGCTGTGCACGGACGCCGCGCAGCTGATCGTGCCGAGCCGGGCGGGCGTCGAGTTCGTCCGGCTGCTGGGCCGGTCCATGCGGTTCCGCCGCACCGCCGAGGACGATCCGGACACCCCGTATCCGGCCCCGGCCCGGGTGCCGCTGCTCGGCCGCTGGCTGACGCATTACGGGGAGCGGGCCCGGGTGCCCGGTTCCTCACTGCTGCCGGCCGCCACGGATCTGCTGAACCGGCACTGGGCGACCGGGCAGAGCAGCCTGGAGGACCAGCACCTGGGCGCGCTGCTGGCCTGGATCGATCCGCCGGCCGGCTCCTCGGGGGCCGAGGCGGCGCTCCGGGCGGAGCTGGCCCGGGACGGCGAGGGCCAGCTGCTGTGCCCGCCGGCCGGTCCGGCCACCGATCCGGACTTCGACAACCGTCTCCTCGCCCCGGCGATCGAGCGGTACGACCGGGCGCGTACGGCGTTCGCGTCCGCCGAGGACGGCCTCGCGGCGGACGCCCGCCTCGGTGAGCTGAGCGACGCCGAGCGGGCGATCCGTTCCCTGCTGGCGAAGGTGATGCTGCCGACCTGGGACGCGGTGTGGCGGAGCCTGGATCTGCTGCGGGAGCTGCCGGAGGGTTCCCGGGCCGAGGACCGCTGGACCCGGGACCGGTGGTCGTTCACCGCGCACCGCGACCGGGTGCGCTCGGGCGAGCCCCCGCAGCCGCGCCGCGACGACGCGGTGACGGCGGCCCAGAAGCTGGCCTCCCGGGAGACCGCCCAGGCCCAGCTGGAGGCGCAGGAGGCGCTGGACGATCCGCTGGTGCTGGCGGGGCGGCGGCTGGCGGGCGAGGCGTTCCTCGCCACGGTGACCGCGGTGGAGATGGCGTACACCGAGTCCAAGCGGCCCTCCCCGCGCCCGCTGGTCACCGTCCGCACGGACGAGCGTCCGCATCTGGGCGAGCGGACGAAGGTCTACCGCTCGCTGGACGGCAAGCCGCAGACGGCGGAGTTCGTGCGGTACGCGGACGCCTCCCCGGTCGACGCGGACGAGCCCCCGGCCGACGGGGTCGCCGACGACGGCGAGATCCTGCTGGTGCTGCGAATCCTGGACCGGATGGGCCGGGGCAAGGAGCCCGCGCCCGGTTCGGTGCCGGAGCCCGGGGAGCGGATCGCCTGGACCCTGTTCGAGCACGACCAGCGCGGCGGCCCGAAGCTGCCGGACCCGGAGGAGACGCCGTGGACCCACGGCGGCCCGCCGGGCGCGGACGCCGCGACGCGCGCGGAACACCCCGACCCCGTGACCCCGGAGGACCTGCTGTGACCCCGACCGCCGTCGCCACCGCCACGGAGGGACCGCTGTGACGGCCGGCCACCCGGGAGGATCCGCTGTGCGTGCCGTCTTCGACCCGGGCGCGGAGGCGGCGCGCGCGACCGGCGCGATCCTCGACGACACCCTGCGCGGCGCCTCCCGGGGCATCGTCGTGGACTCGCCGCCCGGCGCGGGCAAGTCGACGCTGGTGGTCCGGGCGGCCCTGGAGCTGGCCGCCGCCGGACATCCGCTGATGGTGATCGCGCAGACCAACGCCCAGGTCGACGACCTGGTGGTGCGGCTCGCGGAGAAGGACCCGGAGCTGCCGGTGGGCCGGCTGCACAGCAGCGACTCCGACCCGTACGACAAGGTGCTCGACGGCCTGGACAACGTACGCAAGTCGGCGAAGGCGGCCGATCTGGCCGGGCTGGACATCGTGATCTCGACGGCCGCCAAGTGGGCGCACGTGAAGAACGTGGAGCCGTGGGGGCACGCCATCGTCGACGAGGCGTACCAGATGCGGTCCGACGCGCTGCTGGCCGTGGCCGGGCTGTTCGAGCGGGCGCTGTTCGTCGGTGATCCGGGCCAGTTGGACCCGTTCTCGATCGTGGGCGCGGACCAGTGGGCCGGGCTGAGCTACGACCCGTCGGCGAGCGCGGTGTCCACGCTGCTCGCGCACAACCCGGAGCTGCCGCAGCACCGGCTGCCGGTCTCCTGGCGGCTTCCGGCGTCGGCGGCCCCGCTGGTGTCGGACGCGTTCTACCCGTACACGCCGTTCCGCAGCGGTACGGACCACGGGGACCGGAAGCTCTCCTTCGGGGTGGCGTCGGACGGTTCGGGGCCCGACCGGGTGCTGGACGTGGCGGCGGAGTCCGGGTGGGGGCTGCTGGAGCTGCCGGCCCGGCACACCCCGCGCACCGACCCCGAGGCGGTACGGGCGGTGGCGCTGGTGGTCCGGCGGCTGCTGGACCGGGGCGGCGTCGCCACGAGCGAGCGGGCCGAGGAGCCGGTGCCGGTGACGGCGGACCGGGTGGCGGTCGGCACGGCCCACCGGGACCAGGCGGCGGCGGTGCGGGCGGCCCTCGCGGAGCTGGGCGTCACCGGGGTCGCGGTGGACACGGCGAACCGGCTCCAGGGCCGCGAGTTCGACGTCACGGTGGTGCTGCACCCGCTGTCGGGCCGCCCCGACGCCACGGCCTTCCACCTGGAGACGGGCCGGCTGTGCGTGCTGGCCTCACGGCACCGGCACGCCTGTGTCGTGGTGTGCCGGGAGGGGGTGGCGGACCTGCTGGACGAGCATCCGTCGACGGAGCCGGTCCAGCTGGGCGTCACGGTGAAGTTCCCCGACGGCTGGGAGGCGAACCACGCGGTGCTGGCCCACCTCGCGGAACGGCGGGTGCGGTGGCGGCCCTGAGCGGGAGTCGCTCCCCGCGCCCCCGACGCACGCCCCGGCCCCCTTGCGCGGGGTTGGACAATGGAGGGTGGCCGTCCGGGTCTTCCGGTCATCAGGTCGCCCGAGGGAGGAACACCACATGACACAGTCCGAGCGGAACGAACGGCAGCGGCTGCGCCCCGCGCCGCTGCTCTTCGAGCCGTCTCAGGCCACGGCGGATCCGGAGCACTTCTTCGACCTGGAGTCGATGGAGGACCCCCGCGAGCTGCTGGCCCGTGCGACCGAACTGACGCAGGCCTTCCGGGCGGCGACGGACCGGTCGGTGGAGTTCCAGGCGCTGGCGGCGGCCCAGCTCGCCGACCCGCGCCGGTTCGACCGGCTGACGGCGGCGGATGTCGCGGAGCGCGCGGAGTGGACCGAGGACTACGCGAAGAAGATGATCGAGTTCGGCCGCACCCTGCTGGACGCGCCCAGAGCCTGACGCCCGGAGCCTGACGCCCGGAGCCTGACCTGCGGCGCCCTGTGGGGCCGATGTGACGCGTGGGGCGGCAGGGGCAGGTGCTCTTCCGGCAGGCCGGAGGTCAGGTCCGGTGGCATATTCCGGCGGGCAAGATACCCCTCCCCCTCCCACCGTGTCCCGGATTCCGGCAACTCTCGGAATCCTTTCCGTCACTCCCGGTAGACCTTGCTCCATGAGCGCATGGCTGAAAGACGAAACGACCCTGCAGGCCGGTGCCGCCCCGCACCACGGCGTCGACATCTTCGCCCTGCTGCGTGACCAGCCCGGCCCCCAGGCCGCACAGGTCACGGCGGCCGGCGCCGCCTGGCTGGCGGGGGCCGCTCCCTACCCACGCAGCACGCTCGCCCAGTGGGAGGAGCGCCCCACGGCGCCCGGGGTGCTCCCCTGCGGTTCCGCCTTCGACGTGGTGAACGTGCCGGCGCTGTTCGGGCGGCGGATGCTGGAGCAGCTCTGGACCGAGGGGCCCGGCTCCGGTCCGGTCGCCACGCACCGGGGCCGGATGCTGCTGTTCGCCGCCCCCGGAACCGCCCAGCGGCTGCCCTCGCTGCTCGCCTGGGAGGAGTGGGGATCCGGTGGTTCGGCGGGCTCCGGCGAGCGGCGCGGGGAGGTGCCGCCCCTGCTCTGTCACGGCACCGGTGACGCCGTGACCGTACCGCCGCTGACCTGCACGTCGTCCGACGGCGGGCCGCGCTGGGTGGTCGCGCCCGACACCCGTGGTCCATGGCTGCCGGGCCCCGACGTCCTGCTCTGGGCGTGTGTGCGGGTGAGCCGGTCCGCGCCCTCCCGGGGTACCGCGCATTCGATTTTTCCTCGGGCGGATCAGGGTGCTAATGTCTACGACGTCAGCAGGCGCCGTTAGCTCAGTTGGTTAGAGCAGCTGACTCTTAATCAGCGGGTCCGGGGTTCGAGTCCCTGACGGCGCACAGACGGAAGAAGCCCCTCGCGGAAGCGGGGGGCTTCTTCGTGTTCCGGCACCGGGGCGGTGCGGGTCAGACGCCGGTGGTGATCCGGACGGTCCAGGAGCCGGACGGGGTGCGGTCGGCGACCTCGACGCGGGTGTCGGCGCCCGGCACGGTGAAGGTCTCGCCGACCCCGAGCGGGGCGTCGGCCAGCGGCGGGTAGACGGAGCGGTCCCAGCAGGCCCCGGTGTTCGGGTGGGTGTCGACCACCTCGACGGGTCCGCCGCCGGAGGCCGTCCCGCTGCGGATCCGGTAGATCAGGATGCCCTCGGCACAGGTGCCCCGGTCGTTCCCGGTGGCGCTGCGGGCCTCGATGGCCAGGGCGCTGTCGCTGCCGGTACGGACGACGGCGAGCCGGGTGCCGATCGACCCGCCGGGCACCGGGGCGGCGGCGACCGGTTCCAGGGTGAGGTCGGCCGAGCCCTGGACGCAGACGACCTGGCGTCCGCCGAGCCAGCCGAGCTTCCACTTGTGCCAGCCGAACAGGTCCGGGGCGAGGCCGAACTGGCTGCCCATGACGTCCCAGTCGCCCACGTGGGTGTCCCAGTCGCCCTTGCCGTCGGTGGGCCGGTGGTAGAGGTCGGCGAGGTCGAAGACGTGCCCGGTCTCGTGGGCGAGGACGTTGCGGTCGGGCGGGTGCTGCTCGAAGACCGTGACGACGCGCCGGATGTCGCTGCCGTCGGCGCGCAGCGGCCGGTCGAAGTTGACGACCTTGGTGGCGTCGGAGTCGACGCCGGGGGCGTCCGGGTCGGCCACCAGGTAGACGACGTCGTACCGGGAGAAGTCCACCTCCGCGTCGGCGGCGTCGATGGCGTCCCGCAGGTAGGCGGTGCGCCGCTCCGCGTCCCAGTCCCGCTCTATGCCGTACCAGGTGGAGTCGCGCGGCATCTGCGTCCAGGTCCGCTGCGGATGGGCGCGCAGGGTGAACCGGCCGTAGCTGGCGCGCTCGAAGAAGCGGGTGGTGGCGGGAAAGTGGTCGGCGGTGAGCGTCTCGGGGGTGAGCGCGGGCTCGGAGTCCGGGAAGGACAGGAAGATCATGACCGCGTCGAGTCCTCGGTCGGGGCGCGGGTAGGCCCCGTTCCAGGTGTTCAGGCCGAGCGAGTGGTGCGCCGCCGTCCGGGGCAGGGCGCAGGGAGCGGCGTCCCCCGTGGCGGCCACGGCGGGGCCCGCGACGAGGGACATGGCGGCGAGCGCCAGCAGCGAGGTGGCGGCGGCGGCCAGACTGCGCAGGGGCGGCCGTTCCGCTCCCCCTGGTCCGCGACGGGACGGCACATCGACCTCCGGGTGGGGAAACGCGGTCCTTCCCGTCCACCCTGTGCCGCTTCACCACGCCACGCCCTGTTGTGCTGCCCCACACGGGTCAGCGGTCAAAATCACCGCCCACACCTTCACGGAACGTCACCATCGGTCAGCCCAGCCATCCGATACGACAGATCCGCACAGAAATAATCAGGACCGGGCAAAGCGGAACGCCTGCTACCAGCCATTCACGGACCCGCGCGATGGCCCGGACCGGGCGGCGAGCTGGAACGGCCGACGCGGCACCCTCTATGCTTCACCACGCTTTCCCGCGTGGAACGGGTCCCTTCACGGGACCGCCACCCGGTGGCCAGTCCGACCCCACCAGTTCACGACGACCTTCACAGCGGGAGCGAGCGGTGAGCGGAACCTCCGAAGGGCCGAGCGCCCCGGCAGGCACGGCCTCCGGCGTGCCCTCCGCGCCGGTCACGGAGCGTCATGCGACGGCGGTGGACCCGCCCCCGGCGGACCGCTCCCGGCAGCCGGAGTACCCCCCGGAGCCGGACCCGTCCCCGGCCGGTGGCGGCCCCACCGCAGCCGAGCTGCGCGACTACCGGGCCGCCTTCAACGCCGCCACGCTCCCCATGGGCGTCGTCGACGGCCGGGGCCAGGTCGTGCGGGCCAACGAGGCGCTCGGCGGGCTGCTGGGGGCTCCGGCGGCGGTCCTCGCCGGGCGGCCGGCGTGCGAACTGCTCGACCTCTCCTCCGACGACCGCACCTGGCACGCCTACCGCGAGGTCCTCCTGGGCCGCCGTTCCCGGTTCCGCTGCACCCGACGCCTCAAGCACCCCGACGGGCGCTCGCTGTGGGCCGAGATCACCGTCGTACCGATGACCGGGGCGTCGGCGGCGGAGTCCGCCCGGGTGCTGCTGACGGTCGCGGACGTCAGCGACCGGCGCGAGCTCCAGGAGCGGCTGCGCCACCTCCAGATGCACGACCCGGTGACCCGGCTGCCCAACCGGACGCTGTTCTTCGAGCGCCTCGCATCCGCCCTGGAGACCCCGCCGTACCAGGACGACTCGATGCCGCCCCGGCAGCACGGCCGGATCGGGCTCTGCTATCTGGACCTGGACGGCTTCAAGGCGATCAACGACACCCTGGGCCACCGGACCGGCGACCGGCTGCTGGCCGCCGTCGCCGCCCGGCTCACCGACTGCGCCGAGAACGACGCCTCCCGCAATCCCGGCGGCAGCCGGCTGGTGGCGCGCCTGGGCGGCGACGAGTTCGCGATCCTGGTCGAGGACTCGGCCGGTACGCAGGAGCTCACCGACCTGGCCCGCTCAGTCCTCGCCGCACTCCAGCAGCCGTTCGACCTGGCCGGGCAGCGGCTCTCGGTCTCCGCGTCGATCGGCGTGGTCGAGCGGGCCGCGGCCGGCACCTCGCCCACCGGTCTGATGCAGGCCGCCGACACCACGCTGTACTGGGCGAAGGCGGACGGCAAGGCCCGCTGGACCGTGTTCGACCCGGAGCGCAACGCCCACCGCATGACCCGGCAGTCCCTCTCCTCCACGCTCCGGCCCGCCGTGGAGCGCGGCGAGTTCACGCTGGAGTACCAGCCGCTGGTCGGGATGGCGGACGGGGTGCTGCGCGGGGTCGAGGCGCTGGTGCGCTGGAACCATCCGCAGTTCGGCGTGCTGCCGCCGAATCGGTTCGTCCAGATCGCCGAGGAGGACGGCTCGATCGTCCAGCTCGGCCGCTGGGTGCTGCGCACCGCGTGCCGGCAGGCGCGGCGCTGGCAGCTGGACCACCCGGACGAGCCGCCGCTGTTCATCAGCGTCAACGTCGCCGTACGGCAGGTCTGGGACTCCGACCTGGTCGCCGATGTGGCCCAGATCCTGGCGGAGACGGAGCTCGATCCCGGGCTGCTCCAGCTGGAGCTGACCGAGTCGGCGGTGATGGGCTCGGGCGGCCGGCCGCTGCGGGCACTCCAGGCGCTGAGCGACATGGGCGTACGGATCGCCATCGACGACTTCGGGACGGGTTACAGCAACCTCGCCTACCTCAGCCGGCTGCCGGTCTCGGTGCTGAAGCTGGACGGGGCGTTCGTGAAGGGCTTCCGGTACGAGGACGGTACGCATCCGAGCCCGGCCGACGAGACGATCGTGGAGGCCATGGTGCAGCTGGCGCACCGCCTGGGCCTGACCGTCACCGCGGAGTGCGTGGAGACGGCCGGGCAGGCGGAGCGGCTGCGGCGGATCGGCTGCGACACCGGGCAGGGCTGGCTGTACTCACGGGCCGTGGCGCCGGAGCAGATCGCCGGGCTGATCGGGTCCCGGCCGCTGGAGGGCTGACGCCCCCGGACGCCCGGGACCCGTGGGAGCAGCTAGGCGGCGGGCAGGCCGTACGCGTCCGCGATCAGGTCGTAGCTGCGCAGCCGGGCGTCGCCGCCGTGGGCGTTGGCGGTGATCATCAGCTCGTCGGCGCCGGTCCGCTTGGCCAGGTCGTCGAGGCCGCTACGGACCTCGTCGGCGGTGCCGTGGACGACGTTGGAGAGCCAGCCGTCGACGAACTCCCGCTCCATCGGGGAGAAGTCGTACGCCGCCGCCTCCTCCGGGCTCGGGATCAGCCCCGGGCGGCCGGTGCGCAGCCGGACCATGGACAGCGCTCCCGTCAGCACCTGGCGACGGGCCTCGCGCTCGTCGTCGGCGGCCAGCGCCGAGACCCCGATCAGGGCGTACGGGGCGTCCAGCACGGCGGAGGGCCGGAAGGACTCGCGGTACAGGTCGAGCGCGGGAACGGTGTTCTGCGCCGAGAAGTGGTGCGCGAAGGCGAACGGCAGCCCGAGCGTGCCGGCCAGCCGCGCGCTGAAGCCGGAGGAGCCCAGCAGCCAGACCGGCGGCCGGTGCGCGGACTGCACGCCACCGGCGGCGGTCGCCTGGACCGGGCCGGGCACGGCGTGGATCCGGCCGTACGGGTGCCCGTCCGGGAAGTCGTCGTCCAGGAAGCGGATCAGCTCCATGAGCTGCTGCGGGAAATCATCAGCGCCCTCGTTGAGCCGGTCGCTGCGGCGCAGGGCCGCCGCCGTCGCGCCGTCCGTACCGGGGGCCCGGCCGAGGCCGAGGTCGACCCGGCCCGGGGCCATCGCCTCCAGGGTGCCGAACTGCTCGGCGATCACGAGCGGCGCGTGGTTGGGCAGCATCACGCCGCCGGAGCCGAGCCGGATGCGCTCGGTGTGGGCGGCGATGTGCGCCAGGATCACGGCCGGGGAGGACGAGGCGACCCCGGGCATGGAGTGGTGCTCGGCGACCCAGAAGCGGTGGAAGCCGCGGCTCTCGGTGAGCTTCGCGATGTCCACGCTGGTGCGCAGGGCCTGGGTCGCGGTGCGGCCCTGCCCCACGGTGACCAGGTCGAGGACGGACAGCGGAACGGCGGCCGTTCCGGCTGCGACGCCCCGGATCCCGTCACTGTCGCCCGCGCCGCCCCTCGCGTCGTCGCGGGTCTCGTCGCCTCGGATCTCGTCCACGTGTCGGCCTCTCCCGGTGCTGCTGTCGTACGTCTGCGTATCGGAGAGAGACAACAGGAGGGCGACTCCGTTTTATTCCCGGAGGGTCCGGGCGGGCGCGGCGGCGCTACTCCCGTACCTCGATGCCCTTCGGCTCCAGCGACCTCAGCACCGGCTCCCGGGTGGCGAACAGGGTGCCGAGCGTCGGGGCCCAGGTCCGGCGGTCGGCGAGGCGCAGCCCCTCCCAGACCGTGACCTGGTTCGCCGTGAGGACGGGCTTGCCGAGCAGCTCCTCCAGCTCGGGGACGTACGCGGCGGTGTGCAGGGAGGTGTCCGGGATCAGCACCACCTCGGCGTCCGGGTGGTCCGCCTCCCGCGCCAGCCGCTTCACCTGCTCCGGGGCCCAGGATCCGGCCTCGGCCGAGGAGACGGCCCCGCCGGACGCGGCGGCCACCACCTCGACGCCCGCCGACGCCAGGAACTCCGCGAAGAGCCCGGTGACGTCCTCGGGGTAGGGCGCGGCGACGGCGACCCGGCCGGCGCCGAGCTCCCGTACCGCGTGGCCGAAGCCGATGGCGGTGCTGGAGGCGGGCAGGCCCGCCGCCCGGGCGAGTGCGGCGATCTGCTCGTGGGCGCCTTCCCAGCCGAGCCCGAAGCTGCCGCCGTCGGAGGCCCAGAGCAGCGCCTCGGCCCCGGCGAGGCGCAGTTCCTCCACGCCTTCGGCGATCCGGTCGGCCGCACCCTGCTCGCGCAGCGCGTCGGGACGGTAGGCGTCCTCGCCGGTCTCGGTGGAGAACAGGGGCAGCCGGATGTCGGTGTCGAGCAGGATCTCGATCCGTGGGAAGTCGTCCTCGGCGGCGTGGCCCGGGTAGAGAAGTCCTACGGTCGTCATGTCCACCCTTCCTGTACGTCGACGGCTCGCCACGCGGCGTACGACCCCGGCACGGGGGCGCGGCGGCCCTCCGGACGCTCCGGCGGCCGTGACCGCGCGACCGGTCACTCTTGCCCCGACTTGTTCCCAGTATTCCCCCGCGCGAGCGCCGGGGCGCGCGGCCGGGCCTCGTTGACGCGGGGGTGACCTGCTGCGAGCGTGGCGATCGTTCACATCCGTATCCACATCCACATCCACCGCGGAGGGCCGACCGCCCATGCCGGATCCCGTCCTGCTCGTCCTCGGCGCCGAACCGTCCCCGCGGCTCGGCCGGCTGACCGGCCGGGTGGACGTGCGGTACGCGGACGACTCCTCGCTCGCCGAGCTGCTCCCGGCCGCCGATGTGCTGCTGGTGTGGGACGTCGCGTCGGACGCCGTACGGGAGGCATGGCCCGGGCCCGGGCCGCGGCCGCGCTGGGTGCACACGGCGAGCGCGGGCGTGGACCGGCTGCTCTGCCCGGAGCTGGTCGCATCCGACACCGTTCTGACCAACGCGCGGGGCGTCTTCGAACGGCCGGTCGCGGAGTGCGTGGCCGGTCTGGTGCTGGCCCTCGCCACGGATCTCCCGGGCACGCTGGAGTTCCAGCGGCAGCAGCGCCGGCACGACCGGGAGGGGCAGCGGGTCGCCGGATCGCGGGCGGTGGTCGTGGGCGCGGGCCCGATCGGCCGTGAGATCACCCGGCTGCTGCACGGCCTGGGGGTCACGGTGGCGCTGGTGGGCCGGACCGCCCGGCGCACGATCCACGGGGTGGCGGATCTGGACCGGCTGGCGGCGCGGGCGGACTGGGTGATCGCGGCGGTCCCGCTGACGGAGTCGACGCGCGGGATGTTCGACACCCGGTTCTTCGGGCTGCTCCAGCCGTCGGCGCGGTTCATCTGCGCGGGGCGGGCGGCGACGGTGGTCGAGGCCGATCTCGTGGACGCGCTGAACCGCCGCTGGCTCGCGGGGGCGGCGCTCAGCACCTTCCAGGAGGAACCGCCGGATACCGGAAGCCCGTTGTGGGACACCCCGGGGCTCCTGCTCACCCCGCACCTGGGCGGGGACACCGCGGGCTGGCGCGACCGGCTGAGCGAGCGGTTCGTGGCGATGTACGAACGGTGGTCGCGCGGCGAGCCGTTGCCGAACGTGGTCGACAAGGACCTCGGTTACGTTCCGTCGCCGGATCTCGCCCAGGACACCGCCGGGCACTGACGCACTGTCATGAATCCTGGGTGGCGGGGGAACACGCCCCGCACACCCCTGGTCGCCCTCCGCCCCTCTTCGGGCACGGGAAGGTCACCTTCCGGCCACTGTTGGGTTACATGCCCCGGCTTCCTGCATAGACGTACGGGATCGGGCAGGCGCTCACCCTGTCCGGACTGTTCGACCTCCAGGAGATTGCGAACCATGGCTGAATTCCCGAACCTGTCCCGCCGGGGTTTCCTCAACGGATCGGCGGCCGTGGGCGGCCTCCTCGTCGTGCCCGGCCTCCTCACCGCGTGCAGCAAGACCGACTCCGGCTCCGCGACCGGCGAGGGCGCCCTGGACAAGCTCCGTAAGCAGGGCTTCGTACGGGTGGCGTACGCCAACGAGGCCCCGTACGGCTACCTGGAGGGCAAGGAGCTCAAGGGCGAGGCCCCGACGCTGCACCGGGAGATCTTCAAGGCGCTCGGGGTGGACGAGCTGAAGCCGACGCTCTCCGAGTGGGACGGGCTGATCCCCGGGCTCCAGGCCGGGAAGTACGACGTGGTCAGCGCGGGCATGGCCATCACCCCGGAGCGCTGCGGCAACGCGATCTTCTCCGAGCCGGAGTTCATCTCGCCGACCGCGCTGATGGTGAAGAAGGGCAACCCGAAGAAGGTCACCGACCTGGCCTCCGCGAAGGAGGCGGGGATCACCGTCGGTGTGATGTCCGGTGCGGTGGAGGGCAGTTACGCCAAGGGCGCGGGCATCGCCGAAGGCAAGATCAAGACGCTGCAGAAGCCGCAGGACGGGGCCGACGCCGTCAAGGGCGGCCGGATCGACGCCTTCCTGCTCACCGGCATCTCGCTGCGCTGGCTGGCGAAGACCAACCCGGACACCGAGGTCACCGAGGCGTTCGTGCCGCAGCTGGACGGCAAGGAGCAGTTCTCGCCGGGCGGCGCGGTGTTCCGCAAGGGCAACGAGGACCTGCGGGACTCCTTCAACCGCGAGCTGAAGAAGATCGTCTCCGACCGCTCGCGCTATGTGCAGCTGCTGGAGCCGTACGGGTTCGGGGAGACGGAGATCCCGCCCACCGATCTCAAGACCGCGGATCTGTGCAAGGGCTGACGGGGCGGACGCGCACGCATGAGTGACTTCTTCTCCCTCCTCGTCGAGGAGTTCCCCCGGGTCCGCTCGGGTCTGTGGGTGACGCTCCAGGCCACGGTCCTGGGCGCGCTGCTGGCCGGGGTGCTGGCCTTCGCGCTCGGGCTGATGGCGGGCAGCCGGCTGCTCCTGGCGCGCGGGTTCTCCCGGGTGGTCGTGGAGTTCTTCCGGGGCACCTCGCTCTACATCCAGCTGTTCTGGCTCTACTACGCGATGCCGCTGGTCACCGGCTACGAACTGACCCCGGTCATCTGCGGGGTGGTCGCGTTCGGCCTCAACTTCGGTGCGTACGGCGCCGAAGTGGTGCGGGGCGCCGTCAACTCCGTACCGCGCGGGCAGTACGAGGCGGCCATCGCGCTCAACCTGAGCCCGTCCAGGCGGCTGTGGAAGGTGATCCTGCCGCAGGCCTGGGTGCAGATGATCCCGAGCTTCACCAATCTGCTGATCCAGCTGCTGAAGGCGACCCCGCTGCTGTGGCTGATCTCCGCCGCCGATCTGATGACGGTGATCCAGCAGCTGCGCGACCGTACCGGTGAGACCCTCACCGCCTATCTGACCCTGCTGGCCGCCTACTTCGTCCTGGCGTACGCGCTGACGATGCTGATGAATCTGCTGGAGCGGAGCGCCAAGCGGCGGCTCGGCCTGGACACCGGCGCGAAGAGCCTGTTCAAGAGCCGCAGCGCGTCCACCGCCGCCGTGGGAGGTACCCGATGAACGACGGCTTCGACTGGGACGCCGTCGGCGAGTCCCTGCCGCTCCTGCTGGAGGGGTTCCGGATCACCCTGCTCGCCACCGTGCTCGGCACCCTGGTGGCGGCCGTGCTGGGGCTGGCCGTCGCGGTGGCCGGACGCGCGCCCAGCAGATTCGTGACGGTGCCGGTGCGCCTCGTCATGGAGTTCGTCCGCTCCACCCCGCTGCTGGTCCAACTGGTCGGCGCAGCAGCCCTGTTCAACACGGTGGAGCCGCTGTACATCGGCATCACCGTGCTGGGCGTCCACTACGCCGCGTACACCTCCGAGGTCTACCGGGCCGGGATCGACGGGGTACCGAAGGGGCAGTGGGAGGCGTGCCGCGCGCTGTCGCTGTCGCCCCGGCGCACCTGGCAGGCCGTGATCCTGCCGCAGGCGGTGCGCAATGTGCTGCCCGCACTCGGGAACTACGCGATCTCGATGTTCAAGGAGACGCCGTTCCTCGCCGTGATCACAGTGCAGGAGATGGTCTTCGAGGCCCGGTACTACGGGGCCGAACACTTCGCGTACACCGAGGTGTTCACCCTCGCGGGCCTGATCTTCCTGGTCGCGAGCTACCCCACGTCGCTGTTGATGAGAAAGCTGGAGAAGCGCCTTGGCCACTGAACCCCTCCCCCTGAAGAAGACGGAGTCGCCGGGGCCGGCCGGAGCTCCCGAGGACGCCGTCCCGGCAGCCGCGCGCACGGGCGAGCCGCTGGTGCGCTTCGACAAGGTGGTCAAGCGCTACGGCGACCATGTGGTCCTGGACGAGCTGGACTTCACCGTGGACCGCGGCGAGCACGTCACCCTGATCGGGCCCAGCGGCTCGGGCAAGACCACGATCCTGCGGCTGCTGATGACGCTGGAGAAGGTCAGCGACGGGGTGATCTGGGTCGACGGCTCACCGCTGACCCACGTCCGCACCCCGGACGGTTCGCTGAAGCCCGCGGGCGAGAAGCAGCTGCGCGAGTCCCGGAAGAAGATCGGGATGGTGTTCCAGCAGTTCAACCTCTTCCCGAACATGAAGGTGATCGAGAACATCACCGAGGCCCCGGTCAGCGTGCTCGGCAAGAGCCGCGAGGAGGCGGAGACCCGGGCCCGGGAACTGCTGGACCTGGTCGGGCTCTCCGCGAAGGTCGACGCCCACCCCTCCCAGCTCTCCGGCGGCCAGCAGCAGCGGGTCGCCATCGCCCGCGCCCTGGCCATGGAACCGGAGATCCTGCTGCTGGACGAGGTGACATCGGCGCTCGACCCGGAGCTGGTGGCGGGCGTGCTGGAGCTGCTGGAGGACATCGCCCGGAACACCGACATCACCATGCTCTGCGTGACCCACGAGATGAGTTTCGCCCGGGACGTCTCGGAGAAGGTGCTGATGTTCGACGCGGGACGGGTCGTGGAGTCCGGATCCCCGGAAAAAATCTTCTCCGATCCGTCGCACGAACGTACGCGCGAGTTCCTCAACGCGGTGCTGTGACCTCGCAGTTGAACCACCGCCCATGACGGTGGCATATGCCAGGCGGGTGCGCCCCAGATGACAGCCATGGGGCGCGCCTACTGACTCGTCAACTGCCGCCCCGTGCGGGCGTTCCGGCGGCTATCGTGGGGCGAAAGCTTGCGGTCACAACCTGGTAGGGGGACACCGTGGCGTTGAAGCCCGAGCCGACCGCACCGTTCCACTCGGTGCAGTACGCCCTGCGCGTGCTCGAAACGGTCTCCAAGCACGGCGACGGCGTGACCGATGCCCAGATCTCCCGCGAGACGGGGCTGCCCACCGGCCACCTCGCCTCCCTGCTTCTCACCCTGCGCCGTGAGGGCTATGTGGAGCAGGTCAGCGACGGCGCGTACGTCATCGGCGCCTCGCTGCTGCTGCTCGGCTCCGGGGCCTCCCGCCGCCAGGCCCTGGAGGACCGCCTCCGGCTCAGCCTGGACGAGCTGCGCGACTCCGTCGGCGCGGCGGTCTACCTCAGCCACTATGTCGACGGCGAGGTCAGCGTGACCCAGGTCGCGGACGGCCCGCTCACCCCGGCGGTCAACGAGTGGGTGGACTTCCGCTCCTCCGCGCACGCCAGCGCGGTCGGCAAGTGCCTGCTGGCCCAGCTGGACCACGACGGCCGGCGCGACCACATCTCCCGGCACCGGACGGCCCGGCTCACGTCGCGGACGATCACCAACGAGAAGATCCTCTTCTCCCAGCTGGACGCCCAGTCCGCCACGGTCCCGGTGCTGGACCTCCAGGAGTACGCGGTGGGCACCGTCTGCGCGGCCGTGCCGCTGACGGCCGGCTCCGCCGCGGGCTGCCTCGCCCTGTCGCTGCCGATCGAGGACGCGCACCGGCTGAAGTCGGCGGCCGAGACGCTGAGCCGCCGGGCGGCTCCGGTGCTGCTGTCGCTCGCGCTGTAGCCGCTGGGCGCCCGTGACCGTCGGCGGTAACGTCACCGCCATGTACGCACCGATACCCGCGCTGAACCTCCTCAAGGAGTTCGAGGACGGCGTCGAGGACTACTTCGCACCCGGCTTCGAGCTGATCGCCTTCGGCGAGGACGACGGCGGCTACCCACAGCTCTCCGACCGGATCCGGCCCTTCGCCCAGGCCACCGGCTCCGGCTCGACCTACGCGATCTGGCTGCTGGACGACCGCGCCGACCTCGCCACGCTGCCGGTGCTGCTCCTCGGGGACGAGGGAGGCGTCCATGTCGTGGCCCGCGATCTGCCCGAGCTGCTGCGCGTCCTCGCCTCCGGGTGGTCCCCGATGTGCGACTGGGACAGCCTGGACTACTACGACGAGCGCGAGGACGAGGAGCAGGACGGGGGCGACGGGGACGGGTACGCCCCCTGCCCGGAGAACCCCGCGTTCCGGGCCTGGCTGCGCGAGCGCTTCGGTCTGGAGGCCGCCGAGGATCCGAACGAGCTCGTCCGGTCGGCGGGCCAGGAGCTGCGGGAGCCGTTCGCCGCCTGGATCGGGCCGCTGATCCCGGACGCGGTGGGCGGGCCCGGAGGCGGCGGAGCGGGCTAGCGGGGCCTCCCGGGCCGGGTGTCATCAGCACCCTTCCGGACCAGGTATTATTTTCGAGTCAGCAGGCGCCGTTAGCTCAGTTGGTTAGAGCAGCTGACTCTTAATCAGCGGGTCCGGGGTTCGAGTCCCTGACGGCGCACGACACGGAGTGGCGGTCTTCTTCACGAAGGCCGCCACTTCGCTTTTCCCGCTGCCACCGGCCGCACCGCTCACACCGCCCGGCCGTGCTCCTCGTACCGTTCCAGCAGGGCCGCGAGCCCCTCGTCGTCCAGGGGTACGTAGGCCCAGTCGCCGTCGCGGTCCCACCAGACCGGGTCCGGGCAGCGGAAGCCCGCCCGGCGCAACGCCACCCGGTGGATCTTGTTCGTCGCGGTGACCGGCATCCGGTCGAGGATCCGGACGAAGCGCGGGGCCATCTTCGTCCCCAGGTCCGGCTGTGCGCGCAGGAACGCGGCGAAGGCGGCCGGGTCGAAGGCCGCGCCCGCCCGGAGCGTCAGGGCGGCCATCACCTGATCACCGGTGACCGGGTCCGGGACGGCGTAGACGGCGGCGGCGGTCGCCTCCTCCCAGCGGGCCAGGATGTTTTCGATCGTCGCCGCGGCCAGGTTCTCGCTGTCGACGCGGAGCCGGTCGTCGGTGCGGCCCGCGAAGTAGAGGAAGCCTTCCGCGTCGCGGTAGAAGAGGTCGCCGGTCCAGTACCAGCCGCGCCGGGCCCGTTCCGCGTCCGCCTGCGGATTGCGCCAGTAGCCCTCGAAGGGCGTCGGGCCCCGGTTGACCAGCTCGCCGATCGCCTCGTCGCCGTTGAGCAGCCGCCCGCCCGGGCCGAAGCGGGCCGGGGCCCGCTCCTCGCCGGTGTCCGGGTCGACGACGGCGAGGTCGTCGCCCGGGGCGGCCCGCCCGATCGCGCCCGCCGGGGTGCCGGGGGCGTGCTGGACGGCCGCGCCGCCCTCGGAGGAGCCGTACCCCTCCACCAGCCGCACGCCGAACCGCTCCCGGAACCGGGCCGCGTCCACCGCGCCCGCCTCGGTGCCGAAGCCCAGGCGCAGCGGGTGGTCCCGGTCGTCGGGTCGCTCGGGGGTGGCCAGCAGGTATTGCACGGCGCGCCCCACGTAGGTGAAGTACGTCGCCCCGTAGCCGCGTACGTCGTCGAGGAAGGCGGAGGCGGAGAAGCGGGGGCGCAGCGCTATGGCGGCTCCGGCGGCCAGCGCCGGGGCCCAGTCGGCGAGGACCGCGTTGCCGTGGAACATCGGCATGCAGATGTAGTGGGTGTCGGAGGGCCGTACGTCGAAATGCCCGGCGAGGGAGGCTCCCGCCCCGGCGAGCCGGCCCTGGGTGCAGATCGCGGCCTTGGGCGCGCCGGTGGAGCCGGAGGTGAAGTAGAGGAGCATGCGGCGGTCGGGGCCGACCGGGGCGACGACGGCGTCGCCGGGGCGTGCGCCCGCGTACGGGGCGAGCAGGGCGGCGTACGCCTCGGTGTCGGTGATCAGGACCCGTACGCCCGGCAGCTCCAGGTCCGCGAGGAGCGGCAGATGGGCGCGCTCGGTGATCAGGACCGGGGCCTCGGTGTGCAGGATGTCGCGGGCCAGCTCGGGGCCGCGCCGGGTCGGGTTGATTCCCGCGACGGCGGCCCCGGCCAGGGCCGCCGCGCTGAGCCACAGCGGGAACTCAGGGGTGTTGTCGAGCAGTACGCCGAGGTGCGGTTCGCTGCCGCGCGGCAGCAGATCCGCGAGGAGCGCCGCCCGTGCGGCGGCGCCCTCGACCACCTGGTGATGAGTGAGCACGGTGGGGCCGTGCTTCAGGGCGGGCCGGTGGTCACCCCATTGACGTCGTACGAGCTCCGCGACGGTGCCGGTACTCCTCATGGCGCCGCACGATAACTGATGAAGCGTCAGAACTTAACGTCGGAGCAGGCGTAGAACGCGTTGGTGGTGTCCGCGACGTTCCACACGGCGAGGATGATGTGCTTGCCGCTCTTCTGGGTGGGGATCGTGCCCTGGTGGGTCAGCGTGGCCGGCGGCTGCTGGTTCCCGTAGGGCACGGTCATGAAGGGCTGCGATTCGAGCGCGGCCCGGGTGAGCGGCTTGGTGGAGTCCCAGCCGTCCTTGGTGATGTAGTAGCGGAAGTCGCTGGTGGAGTGGCGGGCGGTGAACTGCCAGCGGAAGTTGTAGCCCTGTCCGCCGGTGACCTGGGTGGCGGGCCAGTTGCCGCCGCGCGGGTCGTCCAGCTGGGCGAACTGTCCGTTGCCGCCGGAGCAGATCTTGCCGTCCGCCGGTCCTGCCGCCGGGAAGCCCTTGGGCCCCTCGACGCTCTGCGGCTCCCACTGGATGTTGCCGCAGCCGGTCACCGTGCCGTTGGCACAGAGCTTCTGACGGCTGATCGGGGAGTCCGTGTAGCCGTGACTGCTCGCGCTGGTGGTCGCGAGCACCGAAACGCCCGCTATCGCCAGACCGATCACGGCCGCGCTTGCCTTTTTCCGCATGGGCTGTCGCTCCTCTAGAACGTGGGGGAGGTTCCATGAGCATTGCTCGACTGCTGCGCGCTTGGTGCGTGTGCGTATGCATGGTGTCTGTGCGACACCTGTGTGGTGCCTGTGCATGCGGTGCTGCGGTCTAGACCAAGTCTTAGATTATTGACGCGGCGTGAACATGTCCAGACCAATGAGCGTCATATTCCGGCGGCCCGCCGAACCCGCGCCGAACCTCCCCCGGGTGCTCAGGCCCCGTCTCCTCCCCCGCTGCGACCGGTGTAGAAGGCAACGGTCAAGTCCTTGACGAGCGCCTTGCGTTCGTAGTCGTCGAGCTCGACGATGCCGCGGGTGGTGAGCCGGTTGACGGTGTCGTCGACCGCGTCCACCACGGAGGTGAGCACGCTGTCGCGGTGCTTGGAGTCGATCGCGGCGATCCGCCGCCGCTGCATCGCCGCCGCGACTTCGGGGGCGTACTCGATGCCGGTCGGCTGCGCGGAGTACACCTCCACGCCCACGGGTTCGCAGTCCGCCTTCAGCATCCGGGTCAGCGCGTCGCCGACCGCCTCCGCGTCGCGCAGGCTCGGGGCGTCCTCGTGGAACGCGTCGGCGGGCAGCTGTGAGAGGACCCGGGCCATCGCGGCCTCGACCTGGGCGCTCAGATACGCCTCGTGGTCCTCGATGCCGAGGACGGCCCGGACCGTGTCCTTGATCCGCCACACCACGAGGACGACCACGCGCAGCGCGGTGCCGTTCGCGTCGACGGCGGGCAGCGGTTCGCTGCGCCAGTGCCGCAGGCGTACGTCGACGCGGCGACGCAGCAGCAGGGGCGAGACCCAGACGAGGCCGGTGCGGCGGACGCTGCCCCGGTAGTCGCCGAACAGCGTCAGCACCCACGCGTACCCGACCCGGCCCCGGCCGAGGCCGCCGAGCGCGAGGAGCACCACGGTGGCGAGGAGGGCGAGCAGGGCCCAGGCTCCGACGCCGATGCCGAGGTCGGGCCGGGGGATGAGGCCGACGGCGTTCTGCCAGGCGGCGGGCAGTGCGCCGCGCCACCACAGGACGGCCAGTCCGCCGGCGATTCCGGCCGCGCCGACGAGGAGGGCGGCGTAGCCGGGCAGGGCGGGCCCGGGCCGTTCGGCGAGCCGGGGGTCGGCGACCGGGGCGGGCCGGGTCGACGGCTGCACCCGGGTCTGCGGCGAACGCGGCACCGGGGGCCGCCGGGTGGCGGGCGCGCGGTCGCCTCCGGCGGGGCGACCGACGACGGCCGCGGGCAGCGCCGCGGCTTCGGCCGGCTCCTGGTCGTCACGGAAGAGGAGGTGTACGGGGATGGAGGCGGTGGTCTCGTTGGCGATGACGGAGTGGCGGCGGCCGGGGTACGGAGGGGGCGCCGCGGTCGTGGTGGTCGTGGACCCGGTCCCGGTCCTGGCCCCGGACGCGGTCCCGGACGCGGGTACGGGGACCGGCACGGAGAAGGTGGCTGAGGCGGCCCGGTCGCCGGGGGCCAGGTCAAGGACGAGGTCCAGCTCGGTGTCCGGCCCGGGGTCGTCCACGGGGCCCCTGGCGGGGGTGCCCTGGGCCTCCCGTTCGGCCGAGGCCTTCTTGACGGCCCCCTTTCCGGCCCCCGGCTCGGCCCCGTAGGAGGGATGCGGGGTCCACTCCGCCGAGGGTTCCGTCCTCAAACGCCGGACGGGCTTGAGATGGAGGTTCCCGTCCAGCGGGGCGGGGCGGGCGGGGGCGCTGGGGGTGGAGGAGCCGGGGGTGGGGGCGCCAGGGGTGGGGCGTGTGGAAGCCGGAGCACCGGAGGCGGAAGCGCCGGACGCGGGACGCGCGGGCACGGGAGCGGCGGGTGCCGGAGCACCGGACGCGGGAGCACCGGAGCCGCGGCGCGCGGAAGTGCCCGACGCGGGACGCGCGGAAGCGGAAGCACCGGAAGCCGGAGCACCGGACGCGGGACGCGCGGGGGCCGGAGCACCGGTCGCGGAAGCGCCGGACGCGGGACGCGCGGACGCTGGAGCGTTGGGGGCCGGAGCGCCGGAGCCGCGGCGCGCGGAAGTGCCCGACGCGGGACGCGCGGAAGCGGAAGCGCCGGACGCGGGGTGCGCGGACGCTGGAGCGTCGGGGGCCGGAGCACCGGAGCCGCGGCGCGCGGAAGCAGGAGCACCGGACGCGGGAGCACCGGAGGCGGGAGCACCGGGCGCGGCGGTCGGCCGGTCCGGGCGGTGGTCGGGGGTGGGGGCGTCCGGGGTGGAGGCCCCGGTCGGCCGGTCCTGGGCGGGGCCGAGGTGCAGACTCACGTTCGGGGGCTCCGGGGTGACGGTCCGGGGTGAACCGGGCGGGGTCTTGCCGGCATCCGGCGCGAGCTCGCCGTGCCGTGCGGGCGGAAATTCGGCGTCAGGCTCGGGCTCGACGCGCGGCGCGGGCGGAAGCCCACCATCCGGCGCGGGCGGAAGCCCACCGTCCGGCGCGGGCTCGCCGCGCAGCGCGGGCGGAAGCTCGGCACCCGACGCGGACGGGCGCTCATCGCCCCGCCCCGTGGCCTTGTCGCCGATGGCGCCGAAGAGCGGCGGCGGGGAACCCCGGTCCGCGCGGCCGATCAGCGAAGGCGGAAGCCCGGCGTCCGGAGCCGGCGCAGCCGCGGTCGCGGGCGCGGGCGGGGCCTCACCGCCCGGCGCGAGCACTCGCTCACCGCCCAACGCAGGCACTCGCCCACCGCCTGACGCGGACGGGCGCTCACCGCCCAACGCAGGCACTCGCTCACCGCCCAACGCAGGCACTCGCTCACCGCCCGACGCGGACATTCGCTCACCGCCCGACGCGGCCGAAAGCCCACCGCCCGGTGCCGCCGGAAGATCACCGCCCGGCGCAACCGCTCGCTCGTCCTCCGGTCGTGCCGCCTTCTCCGCGATCGGGCCGAACAGCGGGGGCGGGCTCCCCTTGCCCGGTGGGGCGAAGAGCGACGGGGGGAGGTGGTCGTCCAGGGGGTGGGGGGTGGGGGTCGTCCGGGGGGTCTGGTCGTTGTTGGGGGTCACCGGTTCCCGATTCCTTTCCGTCACGTCCGTCACGCGAAGAGCCGGCGCCAGGTCTCCGGCCCCGGGTAACCATCGGCCGCACCGCCGCGCCAGCCCTGGGCCCGCTGGAACGCCTCGACGTTGCGGCGGTCGGCCTCGGTCCAGAGCGGGCCGGGGCCCGACACGTAGTGCTTGCCGTATCCCTTCTTCACCAACTGTTTGCCGAGCCGGTCGACATGGCTGTTGGACTGACCCGGCTTGAAATAGCCGCGTCCGGGGAACGCGACGGCCGTATTCGGGCTGCCGCCCGCGCCGGCGGCCGGAATGTTCCGTCCGGCGCCGGTGGTCAGCAGGCGCCAGGTGTCCGGGCCGGGGATGCCGTCCGCCTCCTTGCCCTTCCAGCCCTGCGCCTGCTGGAACGCCTGGGTCGCCCGCTGGTCCGCCGTTCCCCACACGGGCCCGGGGCCGACCGCGTAGAAGCGCTTGCCGCCCCGCTGCACCAGCATCTGGCCGAGCTGGGTGACGTACTTGTTGTTGGCGCCGGGGCCGAACTGCTTGGCTCCGGGGAAAGCGGTGGAGGAGCCGGAGCCGGGCGAGCCGCCGGTGACTCCTTTGTACCGGTACGCCACGTAACGCGATGAGTTGTTCCAGTACGCCATGGGTGTCGACTGCTTCCGCGTCTGCGGGCGCGCCTGCTCGTAGGCGATGTAGTGGGTGCGCGTGTAGTCGGTCCAGCCGCCGAAGATCGTGACGTGCGAGCCCTTGGCGGGGTCGGCCGGGTTGTGGAAGAGGAGGATGTCGCCGGGCTGGAGGTCGGCGCGGGCGATCTTGGTTCCGTAGGTGGCGAGGCTGCCCGTCCACTCGTTGGTGCCGAGGTTCCAGGCCATCGACACATAGCCGGAGCAGTCCTGGCGGTAGCCGTCCGACCAGTACTTCTCCATGCTGTACGGGACCTTCGCCGACACCCACCGCTTGGCCCGGTTGATGATGTCGGCCCGGGTCGTCTTCGGCGCGGCCGCTCCGGCGGACGGCGGGCCCGAGGCGCCGCTGCCCTTCAACGGGCCCTTCTCGCCCTGCGGAGTGGCCGGCTCCGGATCGGCGCCCCCGTCGGCGCGCGGGGCATCCGGGGCGTGGCCGCCGGCGGCCGCCGCCGCGCCCGCCGCTCC
>NZ_JAAGMH010000029.1:0-31879 GCF_010548505.1 Streptomyces sp. SID14515
CTGCGGGCCCGCGTCCGCAACGGCGTCGGCGGCGGTCACGGCAACGGGGCCCGGGGCCTCGGCGGTGCTCGCCCCGGCCGCTTCGCCGTCCTCGGACTCCGCGTCCGTACCGTCCGCCCCGTCAGTACGGGAGACGGCTGCGGAGTCCGGGTCGCCGGGCGCGGGAAGGGCGGCGGCAGGCTCGGAGGGCGTACCGGACGGGGACGCGTCCTCCGAGGACGGATCGGAGACGGAGGCGTCGGCCTTCCCGTCGTTCCCGGCCTTCTCGTCGTTCCCGTCCTTCGTCCCGGCATCGGACGAGCCGTCCGCGTCGGCCCCGGAAGCGTCGGCCCCCGAACCGGACGCGGCTGCGGCCTCCGCCTCGCGCTCCGCGATCTCCCGCTTGAGCGCGGCGGGCGAGAACCGCATCGTCGCGCCGCTCTCCACATCGCCGCCGCCGAACGGACCGGCGTCCCCGGTCGCGTCGGCGGCCGGAGAAGACGGGGCGGCCGGGGCCTGCGCGTCCGGAGTCTGCGCCTGCGGCGTCTCCGGTACGGCGGGGGAGACCGGGGCCTTTGGAGCCGCAGGGGCCACGGGCTCGGCCGGCGCCGGCGGTGCGGGCGCCCAGTTGGGGTCGAAGCCGCCGGGCGACGCCGACAGGTCGGGCGCGGCCACGGGCGCCCCGACCGGCGGCGGAGGCGGCGCCAGGTGCGAGCCCGCTCCCCCCGACGAGTCCCCCGCCGCGTTCTGCGTGTACCAGGCGGGAGGGGTGTAGTCGATGGTGAACTCACCCGTCATCTCGGCGGGATCCGCGTCGGACGACTCGTCGACGGGCAGGTCCCATCCGTCGCGGATCTCGTTCCGATCGCCGTTCACTTTGCCTCCTGATGTGGTCGAGCACCCTTGTGCCGTGGTGGGTGGGGGCGACCGTTCCCGATGTACCGGTCCGCCCGGCTCTCCCCCTTGCGACGCGCATCACCTGCTCGCAGGTTTCTTCTGCCGCGCCCCACCCACCCTAATCGCCATCCGGTGAACTCAGGCAGGCCGTTCGGCATCGCTCAACCTGTCCGTTACGTCACCGGCGGACCAGGAGTGAACAGGGAGCGGTACGAGAACGGTCCAAGAGCGGCACGGGTGTGCAAAGTTCCCCACAGGACCCGCACAGGTCGATCGGGAGGTGACGAGCGTCTCCGGGCCGGAGCGGAGGGCCGCGCCCGCTCAGTCCATCCGGCGGGCGGCGCCCAGCAGCCCGGATTCGGCGTCCGTGGCCTGGGTCATCACGAACTGGCGGTCCCGGTCCGAGCACCACAGGGTGACGCCGTCGGCCAAGGTGGACAGCGCCTGCGACTCGGCGGGCGAGAGGTTCATGACGCGGCCGATCTGCGCCGCCTCGTCCGGGGAGACCCGCTGGATGCCGACCAGCGCCGACTTCTTCATCAGCCGCGGCGCCACCGGGCTGAGATAGGGGAGCAGCGTCACCACGGACTGCCAGGGTCCCGACACCACCCGGCCGCGCGGCGGCCGCATCCCGCAGTCGCGGACGACGACCACTGGCGAACCGGCGGAAGCGCCCTGCGGCGGCACCCGGCCGACGTCGTGCAGCGACATGCACGGCTGCCCGCCGCCCGCCGCCTGCGCGAGCGAGGTCCAGGCCTGGGCCCGGCCCGTCTCCACCGCGATCCGGGCCCCGGTCGCGGCGGCGCGCAACGCCAGGACCTGGGCGGTCCAGATGCCGCCGATCAGGGTCACCTCGTAGGGGGTGGGCCGGTTGATGCCGAGGACCGCGGGGCGTCCCTCGGCATCGACCCCGATCACCGTGCCGTCGTCGCCGACCGGCAGTCCCAGCGTGGCCAGTTCGTCGAGGGAGACCGTGTGGCGGCCGCGGCGGGGGCCGATCAGCCCGAAACCGCGCCGGGCGCGGCTGCCCGCCTGTGCGGGCCTCGTCGGAGTGGACATCAGTACCTGCTCCCGTACGTCCCGGTGACCATGACCGCGTGCTTCTCCGTCTTCTCCGACACCTTCGCCGCCGGCATCAGCGGGTTCCGCCCAGCGGCAGGGTGGCGAGGACGCCGGGCAGCTGTTCGCGGTCCAGCCGCACCAGAGCCGTCTTCACGCCGCGTGCGGTCCGCTCCAACTCATGGCGTGCGGCGACGAGTTCCTCGTCGCTGCGGCCGGTGATCCGGACGTGGCCGGTGACCGACACCTCGGAGCGGTTGCCCGGCGCGAGCGTCAGGCTGAAGGTGGTGGCCAGCGCCGGGAGAGAGGTGAGCAGCGCCACGAGCTGCGGCATCGACGCACCGCCGCCTCCCAACTGAGGCCAGCGCGCCACCCAGTAGGTGGTGTGCCGCCGGTCGTCGCAGCGCCAGGTGCGCGCCGTCTCCTGCGTCCGCCGGCCGGGCGTATCGGCGCGGCTGGCGTGGGTCATCGCCATCGGGCTGACGCAGGCCGACGTGGCGATGGCGGACGTCAGCTCCTGCTCGGTGAGCACCGTCGCCCGGAACCCCGCGCCGGTGAGCCGGCTCGCCAGCTGGTCCGCCACCCGTACCGCGCACTTCTGCGCGCCGACGATGCCGCCGCCGCGCGCCGCCACGGCCTCCGGGCACAGCTCCGGGTCGACCTTCAGGGCGATCCAGGTGATCCGCAGCGCCGGGGAACCGGTCTGGGCCTGCAACGGCGCGTAGTTGCGCGCCGCGACGGACTGCTGCGGGAGGTGCGGTGCGGGAGCGGGCTGGGTGTGCTGGACGACCTGCGCGGACTCCAGCCGGATGCCGTCGACCTCCAGCACGTCCCGGATCAGCGTCAGCGGCAGCGGATGGGCCGAGCGGTCGGGCCGCAGAGCGGTGGCGTCCGACTCCACCTGCACGACCGTCGTGACGAACGTGCCGTCGCCGATGATCCCGACCGGCCGCCGGTCGCCGTCGCTGAAGGAGAGCGTGTGCAGCGCCGGATCGCACTCGACGGCCGGCGCGAGCCCCGGCTCGACGTCCGGCGGCAGCGTCGACGCGGCCGCCCGGCGGGTACGGGCCCGCAGCGCGATGACCGTGCTCAGCCACTCCGGCAGCGACCGGCGGTGCCTGCGGACCACGGCCAGCAGCACCAGCACCGCCGCGATCATCCCGGCCGGGGCGAGCATCAGCGGATCGATCACCCAGGCGGTGAGCAGCAGACCGGCGGCGATTTCGATGAGTACGAGTTGTTGCAAACGGAACGAACCGAACTGTCCGGCACGTCCGTTCAGTCGTGGGGCGGCCGCTCCGCCGGTCCGGGCCGCAGTGCCCGACGGGCCCCGGGCGGCGGAGCCGGAACCCCGGCGTCGCGCCGGTGGCCCCCCTGCTCCCCGGGCCCCCGAGGAGGCCCCGCGCCCGGCCTGACGTGTCCGCGTTGCGGAAGCCATCATTCCGGCATCCCCCCGTTCGTAAGGCCCCAAGTCAACCCGATCGCCCCTGCCCCGCCGGGGGGCTTGGGGGCTGGATCACCCTACCCGGCCCACCGGGGCCCGGCGTCAGCAGGCATAGTAGGGGGCCGGTCCGGCAGCAGGGTCCGGCATCCGGGGTCCGGCACGGGAGCGAGGGCATCGCCCGCTCCCGGGCCGCGCGGGGAGACACGGGAGACAGACAGACTCATGGCATCACGGCGGGATGAGCTCAACGCGTACACCTTTGCGAAGAAGCGCACGGTCGCCGCATTCCTCCAACCGTCGGCCACCGGTACCGAGGAGGGCGCTCCCCGGCCGCTGCGCGCCGTCGTTCCCAGCCTGATCGTCGGTGCGCTGGTACTGGCCGGATTCGGCGCCTGGGGCATGTTCAAGCCGACCGCGCCCAAGGGCTGGGACAAGGCCGGGTCCAAGGTGATCGTCGGCAAGAAGTCCACCACCCGTTACGTGGTGCTCCCCACCGGCAAGGGCAAGGACCGCAAGAACCTCCTCCACCCCGTGCTCAACCTCGCCTCGGCCCGGCTGCTGCTCACTCCGCAGGAGTTCGGCGTCATCCAGGTCGCCGACAACATCCTGGACGCGGGCAAGCCGCCGCGCGGCCCGATCCTCGGCATTCCGTACGCGCCGGACCGGCTGCCGGAGTCGACCGACGCCGGCACCGCCAAGCGCTGGGCCGTCTGCGTACAGCCGGGCGGCAAGGGCAACACCGTGCAGAAGGCGGCCTTCGTCTTCGCGGGCCGCGACAACAAGCTCACCGAAGGCGCCAAGCAGCTCAGCGGCGGTCAGGTGCTGTACGTCCAGGGCCAGAAGGGCAAGGCCCGCTATCTCGTCGACGCGACCGGCACCAAGTACCTGGTGAACGAGACCGCCGCCGACAACGGCTTCCTCACCAACACGCTGGTCGGCAGCCGCGCGCCGCAGCCCGTCACCGACGACTGGCTCGCGACGCTCCACAAGGGCAGCCCCGTCGCCTTCCCGCGGATTCCCGGTGTCATCGGTGCGCCGGCCGGTGTCCAGGGGCAGCTCTCCGCCGAGGAGAACAAGATCGGCATGGTGCTCAAGACCCGTACCGGAGAAGGCACCCAGCACTACGTGGTCCTGGAGCGCAAGGTCCAGCCGATCTCCGAGTTCACCGCCTGGCTGCTCATCAACTCGCCGCAGACCGCCGAGCTGAACCTCAACAGCGAGGCCCGCGCGGTCGGCCTCCAGGACTTCGTCCCGGACAGCCGGCCGTTCGCCGGACAGGGCCGGAACTGGCCGGAGCGGAAGGCGACCCAGGTCAACTCGACCGGTGGCGACGGCAGTCGGGACACCGTCTGCAATGTGCTCACCAAGGTCGACGAGCGCGGGCGCACCACGCTGACCACCTGGGCCGGCAGCGCCTATCCGGCCGACATCAACGCCGGCGGCACCAGCACCTACGTCACTCCCGGCAGCGGTCTCCTCTACACGCAGATGCGGACCGGCCAGACGCGGCCGGACGGCTCGCTGTTCCTGGTCACCGACACCGGACTGCGGTACGCCGTGCAGGCCAACGGCGACAGCGACGCCGAGCGCTCCGACATCGGCACCGGAGGCCAGAAGACCCAGGACGGCCGGCCCGAGCCCAGTCAGGCCCAGATCCGCCTCGGCTACGAGAAGGTGACACCGTCGCTGGTCCCGATCGAGTGGTCGGACTGGCTGTCCAAGGGGCCGCGGCTCGACACCAACAGCGCCCGCCAGCCGCAGGGCTCCTGACCGGCCGACGAGCCGGACGCGCGATACCGTACAACTCGGGGGAGAGGAACAGATGTTGGACCGGAAGACCGCACGGCTGCCGATGGTGACGGCCGCCGTACTGGCGGTCCTGGCCGTGCCGCACGCCGCCTACGCCGTCGAAGGCCCCGGCGCCGTGGACCTCGGGATCGACGGCAGCGGCGAGTGCTCCTTTCCGATGAAGAAACAGTTCGAGGGACGGCCCTGGTCGCTCCAGCGCGTCCTGCTCGACGAGCTGTGGCAGGACACCAAGGGCAAGGGCGTCCGGGTCGCGGTCATCGACACCGGCGTGGACAACGTCAATCCGCAGCTCAAGCCGGCCGTCGACACGAGCGCCGGACGCAACCTCCTCAAGGGCGGCAAGCCGGACGGCACCGGCGACACGATCGGCCACGGCACGAAGGTCGCCGGCATCATCGCCGCACGCCCCGCCAAAGGCACCGGATTCGTGGGCCTGGCCCCCGAGGCCACCATCATCCCGATCCGGCAGAACGACGAGAAGAACAGCGGCAAGGACACCACCATGGCCACCGCGATCGACCACGCGATCGCCAAGAAGGCCGACGTCATCAACATCTCGCAGGACACCACCAAACCGCTGACCGCCGACTCGGCGCTCGGCAGGGCCGTGGCACGGGCGATCCGGGCGGAGATCGTGGTCGTCGCGTCCGCGGGCAACGACGGCGTGGACGGCAAGCAGAAGAACACCTATCCGGCGGCCTTCGACGGAGTCCTCGCCGTCGCCTCATCCGACCGCAACAACGAGCGGGCCGCCTTCTCGCAGGCCGGCGAGTTCGTCGGGGTCGCCGCACCGGGCGTCGACATCATCTCGACCGTGCCGGGCTTCGGACAGTGCAGCGACAACGGCACCAGCTTCTCCGCCCCGTACGTCGCCGGAGTGGCCGCCCTCCTCGTCGCCAAGTACCCGACCTGGAAGCCCGCCGAGATCATCGCGCGGATCGAGCAGACCGCCGAACGCTCCATCACCGGCCATGACGCGTTCGTCGGATGGGGCGTCGTCGACCCGGTCCGCGCCCTCGCGGGCGACAAGGACGACGTCCCGCAGCCCGCACCGAAGCCCGATCCGCCGATGCCGAAGCCCCCCGCCCCCGAGCCCGCCCACCTGGCCATGTCCGAGACGTCGCAGGAGCGCAGCGAGCGCTACGCCACCTACGCACTCGCCCTCGCGGCCGTCCTCGTCTCCGTCGTGGCGGGCACCGCGACCGTCGTCCGTGATGTCCGGCGACGGAGCGCTTTGCGTTGGGAGGGGCGGCGGGTGAGGTAGCTCTCTCCCGATAAACCGCAGTTGGGGTGAGATGACGAAGTGGCTAGGGTGGTAGCAGACTTCACGTGTGTGATGGGGGAACGAGAAGTGGCCGAGTCCGATGTCCAGGGCGTGGGAACACCGCCACGCACCTCAGGGACCTGCCTGAACCCCACTCCTGATCCGGATCACACGGGGGACAGAGAACCTGTCCGCGTCACGCGGACAGGCCCGGAAAGCGAGAGAGAGGACCTCGGATGAGCACGCCCAACCCCTCGGCCAACTTCGGACTGGCCGACGACCCGGTCGTCCAGGCGAAGAACAAGATCATCGAGACGGCCACCGCCGTGTCCCGGCAGTCCCGGGAACTCGCCGACATCCTCGCCACCGCCAGCGCGGGCTGGACGGGTGTCGGAGCCTCGGGATTCGCGTCCGCGCAGATCCAGCTCAACGAGGACCACGACGTCATCCGGCGCCTCCTCAGGGTGCTCCTGGACGCCGTGGGCCAGACCAAGAACCTCAGCAACGCCAATGACGAAGAGGTCTACGCGGCGTTCAACAAGGCCAAGAACAGCTCCGCGCTCAACGGCGTCTGAGCTGTCCCAGCACACCTATACCACTCCACACACGGGAGATCACTGATGGCCGGGGATCCGAACAACACCAAGGTCAGGTACGACAGCGTCCAGGAGATGGCGAACCGCATCCGCCAGGTCTCGGCCAACATCGCCAAGGACCTGGACGAGATGGACGCCGCCCTCAAGGTCGTCACCGGCACCTGGGACGGTGAGGCGCACGCCGAGTACGTCATCCTCCAGGGCAAGTACAAGAAGCGCGCCGACGACATGCACCTGCGCCTGAAGTCCGTCGCCCAGATCATCGAGAACGGCAAGGACAGCTACCGCTCCACGGACGTCAAGTCCTCGCGCCTGTTCACCGAGGCGTTCTGAACCACCCTCCGCACCCACGCGCGCGGACGGCAGAGAGGGGCACGCTCCACCGTGAGCGTGCCCCTCTCGCATGCCGTACCGGCTACTTCAGGTCGAACTCCCCGTCCCGCGCCCCCAGTACGAAGGCGGTCCACTCGGCCTCCGTGTAGCGCAGTACGGTGTCCGGATCCAGCGAGGACCGCATCGCCACGGCGCCACCCGGCAGATGAGCGATCTCCACCCGCTCCTCCGCTTCTTCCGTCCCCGGGGCGCTCAGCCACTCCACCCCCGAGATGTCGAGTGCGTACAGCTCGTCCTTCTCCTGCTGGGTGCCCATCAGTTGCCTCTCTCTCGCGCGCTGCGGGAACGTGCTCATCGCCCCGTCGCAGATTATCCCCGTCCCCGGCACACGGGGGCGGGGACCGGCCAACGGCCGACCGGAGCCCGTACGGGAGTCACACCGCGCGCAGCACTCGCAGCGCCCGTGAGGCGGTTCCGGACGCGTTGCTGAGGCACTGGTCCGTGGCCGCGGTGAAACCCGCCGCGTCGAGCATCACCGCGCACTGGCGCTCCACGACCGTGGCCCGCTCCGCCTCCGGCGCCCGGGCGAGCGCGCGCTGCCAGGCCCGCTCGATCCGCTCGGCGGCAGGCGCCGCCTCCGCCCGCGTGGCCGTTCCGGCGCTCAACTTCCGTACCACGGCGGCGTTCCACTCCCGGGCCTCCTCCTGGGAGAGCCCTTCTCGCACATGGTCGGCCACACCGTCCAGCTTCCCCAGCGCCCGGGCGCCGACGCTCCACCGCAGCGCCTCGGAACCGGCCGGGAACGCGGCCAGCCGCCCTGCCTCCCAGGAGGTCTGCGCCGCACGGACCACCGCGTACGCCGCCGGGTCCACGGACACCGCCCTGATCACCCGTACGAGCGTGTCGTCGTTCACCGCCATGTGAAAGCCGTCCTCCGCTTCCCACGGCCCACGGGAGAAGAGGCTCTCCCGGACATAGACGGAGTCCGTCGGATCGGTGAGCATCACGTTGACGTCCGCGTAGGCGGCGAGCGACTCCGCCAGCGGCCGCCGCAGGGCCGCGTCGACGCCCAACCGCTCCCTGCGCCGGATGTCGTCGTCCACGGCCAGCAGGATGTTCTTCATCGCGGCGGCGGCTTCCCGGGTGTGCCCGCCCGCGGAAGAGCCGGGCACAGCCGCCCGCTTCATGGCCCGGCCCAACTCCTCGCACGTCATGTCCGGCCGGTGAGCCTCGCCCAGAGCCGTCCGCACGCGTGCGTCACGGCCCAGCTCCTCGCAGCCGGACGTGCCACCGCCGAGCCCCCGGCCGAGGAACAACCAGAGGCCCCCTGCCGCCACGGCCAGTACCGCACACCCGGCGACGAAGATCCTGGGAAGCGACTGCCGCCCTGCGCGGTTCAAGAACCCCATCCCTTCACCAGCTCCCTGTCCTGTCCGCTCGTTGCCTGTCGGCCATCGGCCCGACAGCGGTGGTCAGGAGAGACTCCGAACCACGTCCTGGTAGGAGTCCTCCGCCCGCTCACGGCAGTCGGAGACATAAGCGGCACGCTTCTCCGCCGTGAACTCATGAGTGTCGCTCCACGCCTTGCACGTGTGGGTGCCCTGCTCCTTCAGATGATCGATCCGTTCGCCGCCCGGAGCCGTGGTGAGAGTTTCGCGCCAGCTCCTGGTGATCTCGTCGGACACCGCGGTGGACGGCAGGGCACGGGGCAGGAAGCGCGACGGCTCGCGCAGGGCCCCGTAGACGGTGTCCGCCCACTCCTCGCCCGACGTTCCCTTCTTCGCCCGGACGACGTCCGCCGCGATGCCGTCATAAGTGCCCAGCGCGGCGGCGTTTACCGTGAGAAGCGTCGTCAGAGCGGCATCGGACGAATCCGCCGGGGCCGCTGCGAGCGTGCGTGCCCCCCAGTCGGTCTGGGCATTGCGCAGCACGGCGTACGCCTCGGGGCTTTCCGACAGTGCTCGCAGTACGGGGACCAGCGACGTCTTGTACACGGAGACGTGGAACCCGTCCGATCCCTTCCACACGGCCCCGGAGGGACCTCCGGCATGGTGGTAGCGCGAGTTCGTACCATCCAGGACTTCTTGGAGGTCATCCGTATAGCCCGCCAGGGCTTCGGCGAGGGGCCGACGAATGTCAGCGGGAAGATCACGGCCGTCCTCAACGCTGTCGCTGACCGCGTTGAAGACCTTCTTCATAGCCTCGGCTCGCTCTTCGGGCCGAGGCCCAGAGCCGTCCCCCGTAGTGGCCGCCTTCACCGCGTCGCCCAACTCCGGGCATGTCATGTCCCCGGAGTGGCCCGGTCCGAGTGCGGAGACCATGGCTGGGTTTCGGGCCAGGGACCCGCAGTCCGAGGTGGTGTCACCACTTTCGATGAGACGCCATACACCCGTCACCAGCACAAGGGCGGTGAGACCGGCGAGCACGGTGTGGACGCGTCTACGACTGAGCGAAGGACTCATGGACGCTCCGGACATGCGAGTTCCCTACCGGGCGAGTGCGGGCTGCGGATCAGTCGGTCGTGTCGGTCAGGTACTTGCCGGCCAGATCGCTGCCGGCCTGGGATACGCATCAGTCTCCGCTCAGCGCGGCGACGGCGTCCTCGAAGGCGCCCTGCGCGTTCTTACGGCAGTTGAGAAGCGTCGCGTCACGCTCCGTGGCGGGCAGCTTCCGGGCATCCGCCCACAGGACGAACAGCCGCTCACTGCGCTGAAGCAGCAGATCCGCACGGTCCGGCTCCGCCGCTGCCCGCAAGGACGACTTCCAGGACCCCGTGAGGTGACCGCCGATGTCCGACGCCGCCGACGGGACCTGTCGGTCCCCTTCCGTCAGAGCCGCGAAGACCTCCCCGTACCAGCGGTCCGCGCCTCCGCTCGCCCCCTTCGCCACCTGGTCGGCCACTCCGGCGAGGGCTCCCGTGACGCGGGCGTCGGTCGCGGCCACGGCCGTTGTCGCGCTTCCCCGTGCGTCCTCGGCCAGGGCGGCGAACCGTCGTACGCCCTCGTCGTCCAGCGCGGAGCGGAGCGCGGCGTACTCCGCCGGTTCGTCGGAGACGGCGCGGACGGCCCGGAGCGCGGTGTCGGCGGGCACGGCGAAATGCGCGCCCGTCCCGTCCTCCCAGGGGCCGGACGAGGGGACTGCCGCAGTGTTGACGTAAGCGGGGTTCAGGCCGTGAAGAATCTCGTAGAGGTCACCGGCGTACCCCCGCAGCGCCTGCCCGAGCGGACGGCGCAGCGGCGCGGGAACAGCTCCGCCGTCCCGCCCTGCCGCGCTCTCCACCGCGAGCACCACGTTCTTCATCGCACCGGCCTGCTCCGCCGTGCGCGGCCCCGGGGCATCGCCGCCGGTGACAGCGACGATCGCCGACCCGAGCTCCTTGCACCCCGGGCCCTTCGGCGCCTGGGCGCCGAGAGCGGTCCGCATCCGCTGCTGCTCCACCAGACGCCCGCAGTCCGCCGGCCCGTCGTCGGAGTCCGCGACCACCAGCCACGTTCCCGCGGCGAGCGCCCCGGCGGCCAGGACGCTCATCGCGCTCAGGATGCCTCGCCGAGTGCGGCGGGAACTGCTCGGGCGCTGGGCGGAGTCGGGCATGGACGTTTCCTCGGGGCAGGCGGAGCCGGACGTGGTCGCGGGTCAGTTGGACATATCGGAAAGGTACTTGTGGGCCTGCTTCTCACCTCGGTCGGAGCCGCCCAGCATCGTCGTCTTGAGGGTGGTCACGGTGTCCTTGTCGGTCGCGTTCGTGAGGTCGAGGTCGTTGCGTCCATTGGCCCAGCCCTGGACGGTGTTGGTGATCTGGCTGGAATCCTGGAGGTACAGATCGGCGACGGCGGCGTTGGCCTTGGCGTCGTGCCCGGCCTTCATGTCGTTGCCCCACTGCCAGGCCCAGGTGTCCACACCGCGCTGGAGGGCGTCCCCGACCACGATGGAACCACCCGCTGTGGGGATGGCCATGGGGGTCACGATGCCGCCGATGATGTGGTAAGCCACCTTGGACTTCCAGTCGGCCTCGCTGTACCCGGCCATCCGCTCGTCGTTGATGACGTCCTCGCGGATCGCGGTGTACGTGCCGAGCACCGCCCCCGCCCGGTCCCAGTTGCCGCTCTGGGCGAAACCGGTCGCGCCCTCGGGGATCCGGTCGAGCTCGTTGTTGATGTGCCGCGCCTCCGCCTTGTGCAGCGCGGCGTAGGCGTCCGGATCCTCGGACAGCCCCCGCATCACCTGGGTGAGTTCCTTGGAATTGGTCGCCAGGTGACCGTTCCCGCCCTCGCCGAAATACCCCTCGGCCGCGGCATTGCTGTAGTCCTCGTTCACGAGGCCGAGGATCTCGTGGGTGTCCGACGCGTATTCCGCCAGAGCGTTCGCGACGGGGCGCCGGAGGTTCGCGGGCACTTCGGCCTCGGTGCCGCCGTTCTCGCCGGGGGCGAGCTGGCCGAGGATCCCGTTCATGACCCGGGCCTGCTCCTCGGTGTGCTTGGCCTCGGGCCAGGGGTCCTGCCCCGGCGCCAAAGGCTCGCGCCCGGTCGCCGCGGCTTCCAGGGCCAGCCCCAGACCCATCCTGCTGGTCGGGTCGTCGTACGTGGCGTTGGCGATGCCCGTCACCGTGTGGCGGGGCCAGTCGCGGGAGTTGTCGCCGTCGCCGACCAGATAGGCGAGGTGCTTGTTGCCGACGTGGTTCTCCCCGCTGCCGTTGCCGTCCGGGTCGAAGAACGCGGTGGCCGCGTCGGGGTTCCTGCTCATCACCCCGAGCAGGCCGTCGATGGCGTCCGTCGTGATCCCGTCGTGGCCGGGGCCCCACTTGGTGAAGATTCCCGGCTTGTCCCCCTCCACCTCGATCATCTTGTCCCCCATCTCGTAGAGGAACTGATCGTCGAACTTGGTGTCGGCGTGCTGCATCAGGCTGACGAACGACTGGTACCCGTACAGCGGGTTGGTGTTCTTCGCCCCATTGGTCGTGCCCTCGCGGTGCAGCTCACCGGTGAACTCCCGGTAGAACTTGCCCTGGTCCGACGCCACCCAGTCCTTGAACGCCTTCGATCCGGGCGGCGCGTCCTTGACGCTGCCCGGCACCTGAGTGGCGGTGGCGACGGTGTTGGCCAGCCCCTTCTGGATCTCCAGGTACTGGCTCTTGTTCTTCGTGTCCGAGTCGTACGCGCGATCGTTGAGCTTGTTGTTGGTCTTGATCAGCCCGTCCGGGCCCAGGCTGTTGAGCAGCGTCTCGGAGAAGCGCTTGTCGTGGCTGTTGTCCCGCACCGAGCGCTGGAACTCCGCGATCTCGGCCGCGGAGACGTCGTCGCCGTTGTTGAGGCGGGTGGCGATGTCCGCGGTGTTCGCCGCCTCGTACGCCTCGACGTCGCCCTTCGCGTGTGCGTTGAAGCCGATGCCGAGCGTGTTGTCGTTCTTGTCGCCGTGGCCGTCCTTGGTGACGGCCTCCAGCGCGATCTTCACGCCCTGGTCCGCGTCGTCCACCGCCTTGACGCAGTCGTCGAGCGCCTTCGACCAGGACGCCACGGACTTGCGGATGCTCTCCATGTAGTCCGGGTCGTGCCGGGCGGCGGACCGCTCGCCCTCCGTGAGGCGTTGGTAGTCGAACGAGACGACTCCGCCCTCGGAGACGTTCATGCCCGCCTTGACCGCCGCGGCGCGCTGGTTCTCCAGATTCCGCTTCAGCCGTACGAAGTCGTTGTGCGCGTCCCGAAGCAGCGAGGCGATGGCCTTGGCCTGGGTCTGCGCGGCGGCGTACTCGTAGCGCGTGGCGGCGAAGTTGAGCCCCGCGTCGCTCGCGCTCCGGCCCAGCCAGCCCGGGCCGATCGTGATGCGCTGCACGGTGTCCTTGTAGCGGGTCTCGACCTTCTTGATCTCCGCGGCCACGTGGTCCCACTTGTCCGCGGCCGTCGTCAGCTTGCCCAGGTCGGTCGTCATGACCTCGCTGTAGGTGAGCATCTCTCCCCCTATGATGCGGTGTTCGTCGAAACGGACGGGCGGCGGGAACCGGGCCGTCCGGTGGCGGCGGTCGTTCAGCCGAGCTGAGCGTGCAGAGCCGACGCCAGGGCGGCGAGCTTCTCGCGGCCGGGCCCGGCGCCGTCGCCCTCGCCCGCCGTCACCACCAGCGCGGCGTCACCGTCGTCGGCCGGCTTCACCCGTACGGTCACGCAGCCGCCGTTCTCGGTGGCCACCGCCTCACCCGGTGCGGCGGACGCCGTCCGCTCCAGGTACGACGTGCCGTCATCGAGCGAGAGCCCGCCGGCGTTCACGATCACCGGCATCAGCACGTTCTCGGCCGTCCGCGACTCCGTGGCGACCGTGTGGACCTCGACGGTCTCGCCGCCGACATGGAACAGACAACTGATCAGCGCTCCGGGATGGGTCTCGAAGCCGGCGGGCCCGTCCACGGCCCACTTGGACTCGCCGGTGACCGCGGGACCGTCCGAGTCGTCGCCCGGCGCGGGCCCCGCACCCGCCTTTCCGGACAGTCCGGCCTTCTTCGCCGCCTCGGCGACGTCGTACGGCAGAGGACACTTGTCCGCTCCGTCCGGCCCGACCTCGTCGACCGCCGCCCGCAGCGCGGACACACTCACGGTCCCGTCCGCCGCCGCACCGGACGCGCCATCGTCGCCGTCCTGCCCGCAACCGGTCAGCACAGCCGCCGCGAACAGCACACTCAGCGCTCCGCCGAGCCGAAGCCGAGTTCGTTCCATGGAAGGGTGGGACCTTTCGTCTTGCGTGTACGGGGGAGGAGGCGAAGGAGCGTCGGCCTCGTGGCCCTGGTACCTACTTCTGTCCGTCGCCGACCGAAGTCCCCGCGCCGTAAGGGGACAGGGGGAGCGAGTTGAACTGGTACTTGACGTCCAGTTCGAGCCCGGCGAAGTTCTTCGCCGTCCCGCTCAGCCCGTCCCTCTCCGTCTGGAGCCGGTTCGTCAAGGTCTTCACCTGCTTGTCCCAGGTCTCGTCCAGCTTCTTGATGGCCGGCCCCGTGGCCCAGTCGGTGAACTCCCTGGCCGCCGCCTTCGACGACTCGTCCGCGTGGTTCGCGGCCTTGGCGGTGCTGCCCAGCAGCTCGTCCTGGATCGTCCGGGACGCCGCCGCCTTCTCCTGCGGCGTCGAAGCCAGGACATTGTTCCCGAAACCGGGACCGGAATCGTCGGGAACCCCGTTGAGCCGCGTGCTCGTCGCCTGTCGCTGCGTGGCCTCGGCCCGCAGCTGCGCCCACTCCTCGTCGAAACCCATCACAATCCCCGTATCCGCCGGTCATGGCCGGTGCGGTTCTTCGTGCGCACCGATGGATCATCCCTCGGGCACCAGTACATCGCTCCGGTGTACGGCCCCGGGTCTCGGTTCTGTCTCAGTGCTGTTCCGGAAGCCGCCCGATCTGCACCATCGGCGCCCCGCGCCGCCGCGAGACGAAGTACCCGCGCCCCGGCGGCATCGCGTGACCGCGCACCGTACCGATCAGATCGCCTTCGGCCGGATCGCCCGAGAGCACCACACCCTGCGCGCCCAGCTCCTTGATGCGCTGCATGAACCCTTCGTACATCGCCCGCGACGCACCTGCCGAGCTGCGCGCGATGATGAACCGCACCCCGGTGTCCCGGGCGAACGGCAGATACTCCGCGAGCGCCGCCAGCGGGTTGCCCGCGTTCGTCGCCACCAGGTCGTAGTCGTCCACGATGATGAAGATCTGCGGACCGGTCCACCAGCTGCGGTCGCGCAGCTGCTGCGGCGTCACGTCCGTCGGCGGCTGCCGCCGCGAGAACACCCCGGCCAGCGCTTCCATGTGCATCTGCATCGAGCTCGCCATCGGCGCGTACTCCAGCAGATGCTGCTCCGGCAGCGCGCCCAGCAGCGCCCGGCGGTAGTCGCCGACGACCAGCTTCGCCTCGTCGGGGGAGTAGCGCTCCGCGATCTGCTTGGCGATCAGCCGCAGCAGGTTCGTCTTCCCCGACTCGCTGTCGCCGAAGATCAGGAAGAACGGATCCGTCTCGAAGTCGACGAACACCGGCTCCAGCGCCGTCTCGTCGATGCCGATCGCGATGCCCCGCTCCGGGAACTCGAACCCCTTCGGCAAGCGGTCCGCCTCCAGCCTGCGCGGCAGCAGCCGTACGGCGGGAGCCGACGGGCCCGACCAGTTGGCCTGCATCGTGGAGACGAACGCCTCCGTGCCCTCCGACAGGTCCGCCACGTCGCTCACCGAGTCGATACGCGGCAGCGCACCCATGAAGTGCAGCTTCTCCGGCACCTGACCGCGGCCCGGCACCCCCGCGGGAACGTTCGCCGCGACCTTGCGGTCGAACTCGGAGTCCATGGTGTCACCGAGGCGCAGTTCGAGCCGGCCCAGGATCTGGTCCTTGAGCGCCGCGCGCATCTCCATGTACCGGGCCGCCGTGGCGACCAGGTGGATGCCGTACCCGAGGCCGCGCGAGGCGAGATCGGTGACGACCTCCTCCAGCATCTCGTACTCGGTCCGGAACGCGCTCCAGCCGTCGATGACCAGGAACACGTCGCCCCACGCCTCGCCGGGCAGCTCACCACGGGCACGCCTGCGCCGATAGGTGTTCATGGAGTCGATGGAGTTGGCGCGGAAGAACTCCTCGCGCCGGTTCAGGATCCCCGCGACCTCGGCGACCGTACGGCGCACCCGCTCGGGATCCAGCCGCGAGGCCATCCCGCCGACATGCGGCAGCCCCTCCAGCGACACCATGCCGCCGCCACCGAAGTCCAGCCCGTAGAACTGCACCTCGTCCGGGGTGTGCGTGAGCGCGAACGACGAGATCAGCGCACGCGCCAGCGTCGACTTGCCGGACTGCGGGCCACCCACGACCAGCAGATGACCGGCCGCACCGGAGAAGTCCCGGTACAGCACCTCACGCCGCTGCTCGAACGGCTTGTCGATCAGACCCAGCGGCACGACCAGCCCGCCCGGACGCGTGTACTCGGTCGAGGTGAACCCGCGGTCCGCCGTCGGCGCGAGCCCCGGCAGCAGCTGGTCCAGGGTCGGCGCCCGGTCCAGCGGCGGCAGCCACACCTGATGCGCCGGCACCCCCTGGCCCTCCAGCCGCCGCACGATCACATCGAGCACCGTGTCCGCCAGCGCGTCGTCCTCCGCCTGCGCCCGCGCCGCCTCCGCGGCCAGCAGCTCGGGATCCGGTGCCCGGTACACCACCGGGACCGGCGCGGCCGAGAACACCGCGGGCCGCCGGTCGACCGACAACTGCCCCACCGACAGATCCGCGCCGCCCGTGCGGTACGTCCCCGACACGTACGCCGCCTTGAAGCGGGTCATCTCGTCCGTACCGAACTTGAGATAGCCGGAACCCGGCACCGACGGCAGGTGGTACGCGTCCGGCACGCCCAGCGCCGTACGCGACTCCGACGCCGAGAAGGTCCGCAGACCGATCCGGTACGACAGATAGGTGTCCAGACCGCGCAGCTTGCCCTCCTCCAGACGCTGCGAGGCCAGCAGCAGATGCACACCCAGCGAACGACCGATCCGGCCGATCTGGATGAACATGTCGATGAAGTCCGGTTTGGCGGTGAGGAGTTCGGAGAACTCGTCGATCACCAGCACCAGTGAGGCGAGCGGCTCCAGCGCCGCGCCCGCGGCCCGTGCCTTCTCGTAGTCGTGGATGTTGGCGTAGTTGCCCGCCGACCGCAGCAGCTCCTGCCGCCGCTGGAGCTCACCGCGGATCGCGTCGCCCATGCGGTCCACCAGCGTCAGGTCGTCCGCCAGGTTCGTGATGACCGCCGCCACGTGCGGCATCTGGGACATTCCGGCGAAGGTCGCGCCACCCTTGAAGTCCGCGAGCACGAAGTTCAGCGTCTCCGACGAGTGCGTCACCGCGAGCCCCAGCACCAGCGTCCGCAGCAGCTCCGACTTGCCGGAACCCGTCGCGCCGACACACAGCCCGTGCGGCCCCATGCCCTCCTGCGCGGCCTCCTTCAGGTCCAGCATCACCGGCGCACCGCCCTCGCCGATGCCGATCGGCACCCGCAGCCGCTCCGACACCGACCGGGGCCGCCAGGTACGCGCCACATCGACCGAACCGGCGTCACCCAGATTCAGCAGATCCGTGAAGTCCAGGTTCGCCAGCAGCGGTTCGTCGTCGTCGCCCCCGCCCGTCCGCAGCGGCGCCAACTGCCGGGCCAGCGCCTCGGCGGCCGGCAGCGACAGCGTGTCCGGCACCCCTTCGTACGCCAGGCCCGCACCCGACTCCAGCCGCAGCAGCCCCGGCCGCACCACCACCGACAGACCGCCGCGCTGCTCGTCCAGATCCCCGGAGACCACCTCGACGATGGTCACGCCCTGCAGCCCCTCGGCCGCCGCGAACAACGAGTCCGGCGGCACCATCCCGCCGTCCAGGACCACCACGACGTGCGGCTGGTCCAGCACCGGCTGGCTCTCCCGTCCGAACCGCGGCCGCCCCTCAAGACGGCCGGCCAGCAACTGCTCCAGCTCACCGAGGTCGTCGCCGAACAGCCGCTTCGTACCGGCTCCGTCGATCTGGCCCGGCACCTGCGCGTGCGGCAGCCACTTCGTCCAGTCCCAGCGCTCCACCGCACCCGGCGCCGCCACCACCGCGACCACCAGGTCCTCGGGGGAGTGCAGCGTCACCAGCTGCGCCACCATCGAACGCGCCGTGGACTGCGCCGCCTCCGGATGACCGGAGACCGTCACGTGGTAGAAGGCTCGCATCGAGACCGCCATCGGCAGCCCGTCCAGCGACCCGTGCACCGCCAGGAACTTCTGCATCGCACCGGCGCACATCGGCTCCAGCTCGTCCACCGGCGCGGTGTCCGGGGCGATCAGCGGCGTCGACAACTGCTGCGCGCCGAGGCCGATCCGCACCTGCGCGAAGTCCTTGTCGCCCACGCGCCGCTCCCACAGCCGGGAGCCCTCCGCCACCACCGACCACAACTGCTCGGGGGACGGGTGCAGATACAGCTGCACATCGCGCTGCTTGCGCGCCGTCCGCCGGACCGTGCGCCGCGTCTGCGCCAGGTACTTGAGGTAGTCACGGCGGACATCTGCCATTTGCCCCTGCGTACCACGGCGATACCGGACAAGCTGGGCGACCACCATGCCGACCGTCGAGACGAGCATCAGAACACCCATGATCCGCATGAACGGAGGGGCCTGCGGAGAGAAGAAGAAGACCACCGACGAGCCCATGCCGAGCACCGGCAGGATCTGCATCAGCATGCCCTCCTGCTGCCCGCGCGGCAGCTCCGGAGGGGTCTCCAACGTCAATTCGTCCGCCGGTACTTCCGGCGGCAGGGACCGCGGAGGTCGTTTCACGACGATCTGGCTCACCGGAACATCAATCCCTCGATACGGACGGGCGGAAGGCCGGTCTTGATCCGCACCGACGCCCCCGTGGCTGCGTGCGCGCACAACTTCCGTCCGCGCGACGGCGATCCTACTTGCAGGCCGCCCGGCCCCCTCCCGGTAGGGTGGCGCGCGCACCGTGCGCAACCGCGAATCAGGGGGATCCAGACACGTGAGTACGACCGCAGCGACGGGCTTCTGCCGCGTCACCGTCGTGGCACCCGACAGCCGGATCGACGTCGCCCTGCCCGAGGACATCGCCGTCGCCGACGTCTACCCCGAGATCCTGCGTCTCACGGGCCAGACCCAGGCCGCCGGAACACCCACCGGCTTCCACCTCGTCCGCCGCGACGGAACGGTTCTGGACGGCGCCCGCACCCTCGGCGCCCAGCAGGTCCTCGACGGCGAGATCCTCAGCCTGCGCCCCTTCGCCCAGTCGCTGCCGCCCGCGGTCTTCGACGACGTCTCCGACGCCGTCGCCTCCGCCGTCACCCGCGACCGCCACCTGTGGAGCGACGAACTCCTGCGCGGCGCGGGCCTGGTCGGCGGCGTCCTGCTGCTCGTCCTGATGGCCTTCGTGATCTGGTTCGCCGACCCGGTGCGCCACGACATGCACAGCCTGCCCGGCATCATCGCGGGATCCGCCGGACTGCTCCTCACCGCCTTCGCCGGCGTACGCGCCCGGGTCTACGGCGACCGCTCCACCGCCGTCGCCCTCGGCCTCGGCGCTCTCCCGCTCGTCCTCATCGCCGGCTCCGGAATCATCGGCCCGGACGCCGGCCAGGGGCCCGGCCGCCTGCAGTTCCTGCTCGGCTGCGTCGCCGTGCTGATCGCCTCGGTGGTCCTGGTCGCCCTGACCCCCAGCGGCGACGCACCCTTCGTCGCGACCACCTTCCTGGCCACCGTCGGCACCCTGGCCACCTTCGTCGCGATCCTCACCGAGGCCTCCGCCACCGAGACCGCCGCCGTCTGCGCCCCCGTCGCCCTCGGACTCGTCGCCTTCCTGCCCGGCCTCTCCGCCCGCTTCGCCCGCCTGCCCATCGGCTACGCCTCGCCGCGCACCGCTCCGGCCGGCTACGACGACACCGACCCGAACACCCCCGAAGGCGACCCGGAGCCCGTCGACGCCGACCGCATCGCCGCCCAGGCCCGCCGCGGCCACGAGATGCTCCTCGGCCTCGTCGGCGGCTGCGCGGCCGTGGTCGTCGGCTCGGCCGCCGTCCTCGGCTTCTCCGACAACATCTGGGGCCAGTTCCTCGCCCTGGCCGCGGGCCTCGCCATGCTGCTGCGCGCCCGCCTCTTCCGCTACACCTCCCAGGTCGCCTGCGTCCTGGTGGCCGGCATCGGCGCCATCGGGCTCCTCGTCCTCGGCCTCTCCCTGAACCCGCCGACCGACCTCCTGTACGAGCTGGTCCGCTACGGCGACCGCGGTGCCCTGGACATCCGTACGATCTGGCTCTCCGCCGCCGTCGCCGCCGGAGCCGCCCTGCTCACCGCGATCGGCCTGGTCATCCCGCGCAAGGGGCTCTCGCCGTTCTGGGGCCGCCTCCTCGACCTGACCGAGAGCGTGGTGCTGCTCTCGCTGGTCCCGCTCTGCCTGGCGGTCCTCGACGTCTTCGTCCGGGCCCGCGCCCTCACCGGCTGACCCCGCCGCCTCACCACCTGACCAGCGGCGAGGCGTGACCCGAACGGCTGGTACTCTGTCCAGTGGCCGTTTGTGTACGCGTCCTCGGATCATCCTGGGGGCTGCGCTCATCGGACCTTCGCCTCCGAGTCACGGAAGCTCCCCTGAGATCAAGACCAGGGGCACTCGTGGGCGCTTCGAACATCAAGAGGAGTACGCGTGCCGCTCGACGCCGCTACGAAGAAGCAGATCATGTCCGAGTTCGCCCAGAAGGAGGGTGACACCGGATCCCCCGAGGTCCAGGTCGCCATGCTCTCCCGCCGGATCTCGGACCTGACGGAGCACCTCAAGACGCACAAGCACGACCACCACTCCCGTCGTGGTCTGCTGATCCTGGTCGGCCAGCGTCGCCGCCTCCTGCAGTACCTGGCCAAGAAGGACATCCAGCGCTTCCGTGCGCTCGTCGACCGCCTCGGCATCCGCCGTGGCGCGGCCGGCGGCGCCAAGTAAGGACGCTGTGGAAAGGGAGCGGTTCCCGCGTTTGAGGGGACCGCTCCCTTTGCCGTACGTGCACGACCGGTGTCAAGCTCAGTAACCTGGGCGTAGCGACACCCGCACGACCAGCGTGACGAACACGCACGCAAGACGAGGGAGAGGCGCGACGACGCCGCCGCCGGTCCTCGGTAGTGGCCCCCGGGAACATGCCCGGGAGCTTCGATCGAAGACCGGCCCGCATCCACGGTGCGCCTCTCCCGCACCGTCCCCCGCCACACGGGCGTGAGGACGAAAGACGACGAGTATGGAGAAATCACTAGTGGAGAACGAGACCCACTACGCCGAGGCCGTTATCGACAACGGAACCTTCGGCACCCGCACCATCCGCTTCGAGACGGGCCGCCTGGCCAAGCAGGCCGCCGGCTCCGCCGTCGCGTATCTGGACGACGACACCATGGTGCTGTCGGCCACCACCGCTTCCAAGCGGCCCAAGGACAACCTCGACTTCTTCCCCCTCACGGTGGACGTCGAGGAGCGGCAGTACGCGGCCGGCAAGATCCCCGGCTCCTTCTTCCGTCGTGAGGGCCGGCCCTCCGAGGACGCGATCCTCACCTGCCGCCTGATCGACCGCCCGCTGCGCCCCTCCTTCAAGAAGGGCCTGCGCAACGAGATCCAGATCGTCGAGACGATCATGGCGCTCAACCCCGACCACCTGTACGACGTGGTCGCGATCAACGCCGCCTCCTGCTCCACCATCCTGGCGGGCCTGCCCTTCTCCGGCCCGATCGGCGCCACCCGCGTCGCCCTGATCAAGGGCCAGTGGGTCGCGTTCCCGACGCACACCGAGCTCGAGGACGCCGTCTTCGACATGGTCGTCGCCGGTCGCGTCCTGGAGGACGGCGACGTCGCGATCATGATGGTCGAGGCCGAGGCCACCGAGAAGACCATCCAGCTCGTCAAGGACGGCGCCGAGGCCCCCACCGAGGAGATCGTCGCCGCCGGTCTGGACGCCGCGAAGCCCTTCATCAAGGCGCTCTGCAAGGCCCAGTCCGACCTCGCCTCCAAGGCCGCCAAGCCGGTCGGCGAGTTCCCGGTCTTCCTCGACTACCAGGACGACGTCTTCGAGGCGCTCGCCAAGGCCGTCACCTCCGAGCTGACGCAGGCGCTCACCATCGCCGGCAAGCAGGACCGCGAGGCCGAGCTGGACCGCGTCAAGGAGATCGCCGCCGAGAAGCTGCTCCCGGCCTTCGAGGGCCGCGAGAAGGAGATCTCCGCCGCGTACCGCGCGCTGACCAAGAAGCTGGTCCGCGAGCGCGTCATCAAGGACAAGGTCCGCATCGACGGCCGCGGCGTCACGGACATCCGTACGCTCGCCGCCGAGGTCGAGGCCATCCCGCGCGTGCACGGCTCGGCGCTGTTCGAGCGTGGCGAGACCCAGATCCTGGGCGTCACCACCCTCAACATGCTCCGCATGGAGCAGCAGCTGGACACCCTCTCCCCGGTGACCCGCAAGCGCTACATGCACAACTACAACTTCCCGCCGTACTCCGTCGGCGAGACCGGCCGCGTGGGCTCGCCCAAGCGCCGCGAGATCGGCCACGGAGCGCTCGCCGAGCGCGCCATCGTGCCGGTCCTCCCGTCGCGCGAGGAGTTCCCCTACGCGATCCGCCAGGTCTCCGAGGCGCTGGGCTCCAACGGCTCGACGTCCATGGGCTCGGTCTGCGCCTCCACCATGTCGCTGCTGAACGCCGGTGTGCCCCTCAAGGCCGCCGTCGCCGGTATCGCCATGGGCCTGATCTCGCAGGAGATCGACGGCAAGACCCACTACGTCGCCCTCACCGACATCCTCGGTGCGGAGGACGCCTTCGGCGACATGGACTTCAAGGTCGCCGGCACCAAGCAGTTCGTGACCGCGCTCCAGCTCGACACCAAGCTCGACGGCATCCCCGCCTCGGTCCTGGCCGCCGCGCTGAAGCAGGCCCGTGACGCGCGTCTGCACATCCTGGACGTCATGAACGAGGCCATCGACGTCCCGGACGAGATGTCCCCGAACGCCCCCCGGATCATCACCGTCAAGATCCCGGTGGACAAGATCGGTGAGGTCATCGGCCCCAAGGGCAAGATGATCAACCAGATCCAGGAGGACACCGGCGCCGACATCACGATCGAGGACGACGGCACCATCTACATCGGTGCCCAGCAGGGTTCGCAGGCCGAGGCCGCCCGCGCCACGATCAACGCGATCGCCAACCCGACCATGCCGGAGGTCGGCGAGCGCTACCTGGGTACGGTCGTCAAGACCACCACCTTCGGTGCGTTCGTCTCGCTCATGCCGGGCAAGGACGGCCTGCTGCACATCTCGCAGATCCGCAAGCTCGCCGGTGGCAAGCGCGTGGAGAACGTCGAGGACGTGCTCGGCGTCGGCGCCAAGGTCCAGGTCGAGATCGCCGAGATCGACTCCCGCGGCAAGCTCTCCCTGATCCCGGTCGTCGAGGGTGAAGAGGACGAGAAGAAGGACGACACCGACAAGTGACGTCCCGTAGTTCCGCGACGACGGCCCGCCCCTCCTCGGAGGGGCGGGCCGTCGCCCGTACCCAAACGCTTCTGAAGGGCAAGGACGGCATCGGCACCGTCCGCCGGACCGTCCTCCCGGGCGGTCTGCGGATCGTCACCGAGACCCTGCCCTCCGTCCGGTCCGCCACCTTCGGCATCTGGGCCAACGTCGGTTCCCGCGACGAGACGCCCACCCTGAACGGCGCGACCCACTACCTCGAACACCTCCTCTTCAAGGGCACCGCCCAGCGCACCGCCCTCGACATCTCCTCCGCGATCGACGCGGTCGGCGGCGAGATGAACGCCTTCACGGCGAAGGAGTACACCTGCTACTACGCGCGGGTCCTGGACACCGACCTGCCGCTCGCGATCGACGTCGTCTGCGACATGCTGACCGGCTCGCTGATCGCCCCCGAGGACGTCGACGCCGAGCGCGGCGTCATCCTCGAAGAGATCGCGATGACCGAGGACGACCCGGGCGACTGTGTGCACGACCTGTTCGCGCACACGATGCTCGGCGACACCCCCCTCGGCCGCCCGGTCCTCGGCACCGTCGACACGATCAACGCGCTGAACCGCGGCCAGATCGCCCGCTTCTACAAGAAGCACTACGACCCCACGCACCTGGTCGTCGCCGCCGCCGGCAACGTCGACCACGCCACGGTCGTACGCCAGGTCCGCAAGGCCTTCGAGAAGGCCGGCGCCCTCTCCCGTACGGACGCCGTCCCGATGGCGCCCCGCGAGGGCTCCCGCACCCTGCGCACCGCCGGCAAGGTCGAGCTGCTGAACCGCAAGACCGAGCAGGCCCACGTGGTCCTCGGCATGCCCGGCCTCGCCCGCACCGACGACCGCCGCTGGGCGCTCGGCGTCCTCAACACCGCCCTCGGCGGCGGCATGAGCTCCCGCCTCTTCCAGGAGGTCCGGGAGAAGCGCGGCCTGGCCTACAGCGTGTACTCGTACACCTCGGGCTTCGCCGACTGCGGCCTCTTCGGCGTCTACGCGGGCTGCCGGCCCAGCCAGGTCCACGACGTCCTGAAGATCTGCCGCGACGAACTGGACCGGGTCGCCACCCACGGCCTGGACGACGACGAGGTCGCCCGCGCCATCGGGCAGCTCTCCGGCTCCACCGTCCTCGGCCTGGAGGACACCGGCGCGCTGATGAACCGTATCGGCAAGAGCGAGCTGTGCTGGGGCGAGCAGATGTCGGTCGACGACATGCTGGCCAGCATCGCGGAGGTCACCCCCGACGACGTACGGGAGGTGGCGGGCGAGCTCCTCACCCAGCGCCCCTCGCTCTCGGTCATCGGCCCGCTCAAGGACAAGCAGGCGGACCGCCTGGAAGAAGCGGTCTCCTAATCCCTTAATCCCTTAATCCCTTAAGGAATCAAGATGAGCAAGCTGCGCGTAGCCGTTCTCGGTGCGAAGGGCCGCATCGGCTCCGAGGCCGTACGGGCGATCGAGGCCGCCGACGACCTGGAGCTGGTGGCGGCCCTGGGCCGGGGGGACAAGCTGGAGACCCTCGCCGACGCGGGCGCCCAGGCCGTCGTCGAGCTCACCACCCCCGCGTCGGTGATGGGCAACCTCGACTTCTGTGTCCGGCACGGCATCCACGCCGTCGTCGGCACCACGGGCTGGACCGACGAACGGCTCGCGCAGCTGACCACCTGGCTGGAGAACTCCCCGGGGACGGGCGTCCTGATCGCCCCGAACTTCTCCATCGGTGCCGTCCTGACCATGAAGTTCGCGGAGCAGGCCGCCCGCTACTTCGAGTCCGTCGAGGTCGTCGAGCTCCACCACCCCAACAAGGTCGACGCCCCCTCCGGCACGGCCACCCGCACCGCCCAGCTCATCGCGGCGGCCCGCGCCAAGGCGGGCAGCGCCCCCCAGCCGGACGCCACCGCAACCGCCCTGGACGGCGCGCGCGGCGCGGACGTCGACGGCGTCCCGGTCCACGCGATCCGGCTCCGCGGCCTGCTGGCCCACCAGGAAGTGCTCCTCGGCGGCGAGGGCGAGACCCTCACCATCCGCCACGACTCCCTCCACCACAGCAGCTTCATGCCGGGCATCCTGCTCGGCGTCCGCCGCGTGGTGACCACTCCCGGCCTCACGTTCGGCCTGGAACACTTCCTCGACCTGAACTGACTGAGCCCCTCATGCGCGCAAAGATCACCTACCTCGTCACGGCCGCCGTCCTGGTCTTCTACTTCGTCCTGGTCGGCAGCCGTGGCCTGATGCTCATCCGGCACGGCACGCTCGTCACGGTCACGTTCGGCGTCGCCGTGCTGGTCCTGCCGGTGATCGGCATCTGGTTCCTCTGGAAGAACACCCAGTTCGTCCGTCGCGCCAACGCGCTGGCCGCCGAGCTGGACGCGGAGGGCGGCCTCCCGGTCGACGACCTGCTCCGCACACCGTCCGGCCGCATCGACCGGGACTCCGCGGACGCGGTCTTCACCAAGCGCCGTGAGGAGACCGAGGACGCCCCGGACGACTGGCGCACCTGGTTCAGGCTGGCGGTCGCCTACCAGGACGCCAGAGACACCCCGAGAGCCCGCAAGGCGATGCAGCGAGCGATCGCCCTGCACCGCTCCGCCCCGAGCTCCCCTTCGGCTCCTCCCGCCCCTTCCAGCGCGCCGGACACCCCCGCCCCTTCCAGCGCGCCGGACGCCCCCGCACCCTCTAGCGCGTCGGACATCCCCGCCCCCTCCGACGCGCCGGATATCCCCGCACCTTCCAGCCCGGCCGCACCCACCAGCCCGTCCGGCGCTTGAGGACACCAACCAAGCCCGTCCGGCGCTTGAGGACACCAACCAAGCCCGTCCGGCGATTGAGGACACCTTTCCCGCCGCACGCCCGTACGCAGATGAGCCCGGGACCCATTCAAGGGCCCCGGGCTCACTCACGTACAGGCGGCGACGGCAGGCAGAAACTCACCCCTGCCGATACTCGTCCGCCCAGGCCTCCACCGCATCCGTGGCCCGCTCGAACGCTTCCTCACGCCCGAGGAAGTCCGCGTTGTGGTCGGTGGCCAGCGGCGGCAGCGTCTCACCGCTCTGCCGGACCACCACGAGCGCCTGGCCCTGGACCGTACGGGGAAGGCCCATCCACTTCACGGGCTGCTGGACCGTACGCACCGCCGACGTGCCGCTCCAGGCCACCGTGGTGGTCCGGAAGAAGCCGACACGCCGCACGCCGTGACGGCTGACCCACGCGCCGACCCGCAGCAGCCGCAGGGCTGCGGCGATGACGGCGCCGGCCAGAGTCAGACACACGGTGGCGCCCGAAGGCGCTCCGGCCACACCGATGATCATGGCCGCGAGCAGAACGAACGAGGCCAGCAACAACAGGGTGGCCGCCGCCGCGACCCGCCACGGGCCGGGGCGGTAGGGCCGCCGCCAGCTGTCGTGGTCGTCGAACGGCAGCGCAACGTCCTCCGCGCTCGCATCGAATGCGCGGTCGGCCGTCAGAAAGGGCAGGGGCACGACTCATCCTCACTCACAAGCACGCTCGATTGCTGTGCCCGGTGAGGCTACCGAGGGTGCCACCGACCCGACCACCCCAGGGGGTCCGTACGAGTCAGCGGCCTACGCGGCCGACGACGTACGAGTCAGCGGCCCTGGGACGCGGTGGACTGCTTGTCGTGCCCCGCGGACTGCCCGGAGTCGAGCGCCGGAAGCCCCAGCAGCAGTGAGCCCACGAGACCGGCGACCACGGTCAGCCCGACGAGGGACCGCCCCAGCAGCTCGGGAACGGTGGCGCGGGCGGAGGGAGGCGGAGTGACATTACTGCGGAATCGGTCGGACTCGGCGACGAACGAGAACGGGACGGCTTCACGCCGGCGGAACATGAGGAAGCTCTCCTTGATCTGAGTGGCGGGTGCTGCTAATGAGTCAGACGTACGAGAGACCGGATCGGTGCCCGAATCGCCGTACTTGTTGGGGGAACTCCACGAACGGCTGCCCGAGACCGCCACGTACATGCACGGTCCGCAGGCCCGTAAAGTGGTCGCCGCCCGAGCGAAGCCCCTGGAAGGACCCCTGTCGGTGACCGACACCCCCGAACCCGCAAAGCCCCACTTCCGCAGCGATGTCACCGTCGAGCTGGTGAAGAGCGACGCGCGCGACGCGGACGTGCTGTTCGCCGCCCGGGTCTCCACCGCCGGCGAGCAGTCGCTCGAAGAGGTCACCAAGGACCCCGAGCGCTCCAAGGGGCTCATCAACTACCTCATGCGCGACCGGCACGGCAGCCCGTTCGAGCACAACTCGATGACCTTCTTCATCAGCGCCCCGATCTTCGTCTTCCGCGAGTTCATGCGGCACCGCGTCGGCTGGTCGTACAACGAGGAATCGGGCCGCTACAGGGAGCTGGAGCCGGTCTTCTACATCCCCGGAACCTCCCGCAAGCTGGTCCAGCAGGGCCGCCCCGGCAAGTACGTGTTCGTCGAGGGCACCGAGGAGCAGTACGACGTCACCACCCGCGCCATGGAGGAGTCCTACCGGGCCTCCTACGCGGCCTACCAGGAGATGCTGGCGGAGGGCGTGGCCCGCGAGGTCGCCCGCGCGGTCCTGCCGGTCGGCCTGTTCTCCTCGATGTACGCCACCTGCAACGCACGCTCCCTGATGCACTTCCTCGGCCTGCGCACCCAGCACGAGCTGGCGAAGGTCCCGTCCTTCCCGCAGCGCGAGATCGAGATGGTCGGCGAGCAGATGGAAGCCCACTGGGAGCAGCTCATGCCGCTCACTCATGCGGCCTTCAACAAAAATGGACGGGTAGCCCCGTAGGCGGTGTCCGTATTGCGGCGTTTCGAGAAGTTCATCTAGGCTGATCAAACGGACCCGGCACTGCTTGAACCCCCGAGCAGGCAGTGCCGGGCTCCTCTTCCCCGTCCCCCCGAGGGGACCCCGCGCGCTGAGCAGCGAGTAGCGTGTTACCCATGGCTCCGATCTCCACTCCGCAGACCCCCTTCGGGCGGGTCCTCACCGCTATGGTCACGCCCTTCACGGCGGACGGCGCTCTCGACCTCGACGGCGCCCAGCGGCTCGCCGCCCACCTGGTGGACGCAGGCAATGACGGCCTGATCGTCAACGGCACCACCGGTGAGTCCCCGACCACCAGTGACACGGAGAAGGACCAGCTCGTACGAGCGGTACTCGAAGCGGTCGGCGACCGAGCGCATGTCGTCGCCGGCATCGGCACCAACGACACCCGCCACAGCGTCGAGCTCGCCCGGACGGCCGAGCGCACCGGCGCCCACGGCCTGCTCGCCGTCACGCCGTACTACAACAAGCCGCCGCAGGAGGGCCTGCTCCGGCACTTCACGGCCATCGCCGACTCCACCGGCCTGCCCGTGATGCTGTACGACATCCCCGGCCGCAGCGGCGTCCCGATCGACACCGAGACCCTCGTCCGGCTGGCCGATCACCCGCGGATCGTCGCGAACAAGGACGCCAAGGGCGACCTGGGCCGCGCCAGCTGGGCCATCGCCGAATCGGGACTGGCCTGGTATTCCGGCGACGACATGCTCAACCTGCCGCTCCTCTCGGTCGGCGCGGTCGGCTTCGTCTCCGTGGTCGGCCACATGGTCACCCCGGACCTGCGGGCCCTGATCGAGGCGCACCTGAGCGGCGACGTCCAGAAGGCCACCGAGATCCACCAGAAGCTGCTCCCGGTCTTCACAGGCATGTTCCGCACCCAGGGCGTCATCACCACGAAGGCCGCCCTGACCCTCCAGGGCCTCCCGGCCGGACCGCTGCGCCTGCCCCTGGTGGAGCTCAGCGCCCAGGAGACGGCCCAGCTCAAGATCGATCTCGCCGCCGGCGGGGTACAGCTCTGATCACAGACTTCACAACTGAACACGCGAGGCGACTCGCATCGAGCACCACCCCAAGACAACAGCAAGTGCACGAATGACATGCGCGCCACGTGCCTCAGCGGTACGTGGCGTGCGTGGTAAGGAGAGTCTTTTGAGTCATCCGCATCCTGAACTCGGTACCCCGCCGAAGCTCCCGAAGGGCGCCCTGCGGGTCACCCCGCTCGGCGGCCTGGGCGAGATCGGCCGCAACATGACGGTCTTCGAGTACGGCGGCCGCCTGCTCATCGTCGACTGCGGCGTCCTCTTTCCCGAGGAGGAGCAGCCGGGCATCGACCTGATCCTCCCGGACTTCACCACGATCCGGGACCGCCTGGACGACATCGAGGGCATCGTCCTCACGCACGGCCACGAGGACCACATCGGTGGTGTCCCGTATCTGCTGCGCCTGAAGCCGGACATCCCCCTCATCGGCTCCAAGCTGACCCTCGCGCTCATCGAGGCGAAGCTCCAGGAACACCGGATCCGTCCGTACACCCTCGAGGTCACCGAGGGACAGCGCGAGCGCATCGGCGTCTTCGACTGCGAGTTCATCGCGGTCAACCACTCGATCCCGGACGCGCTCGCCGTCGCCATCCGCACCCCCGCGGGCATGGCCGTGGCCACCGGTGACTTCAAGATGGACCAGCTTCCGCTGGACGGCCGTCTCACCGACCTGCACGCGTTCGCGCGCCTCAGCGAGGAGGGCATCGACCTCCTCCTGTCCGACTCCACGAACGCCGAGGTTCCCGGCTTCGTACCGCCGGAGCGGGACATCTCCAACGTCCTGCGCACGGTCTTCGCGAACGCTCAGAAGCGCATCATCGTGGCGAGCTTCGCGAGCCATGTGCATCGCATCCAGCAGATTCTGGACGCCGCCCACGAGTACGGCCGAAGGGTCGCCTTCGTCGGCCGCTCGATGGTCCGCAACATGGGCATCGCCCGCGACCTGGGCTACCTGAAGGTTCCCGCCGGCCTGGTCGTCGACGTCAAGACCCTCGACGACCTCCCGGACGACGAGGTCGTGCTGGTCTGCACGGGTTCGCAGGGCGAGCCGATGGCGGCCCTCTCCCGGATGGCCAACCGCGACCACCAGATCCGGATCGTTCCCGGCGACACGGTGATCCTGGCGTCGTCCCTCATCCCCGGCAACGAGAACGCGGTCTACCGCGTGATCAACGGCCTGACCCGCTGGGGCGCCAACGTCGTCCACAAGGGCAACGCCAAGGTCCACGTCTCGGGCCACGCCTCGGCCGGCGAGCTGCTGTACTTCTACAACATCTGCAAGCCGAAGAACCTGATGCCGGTCCACGGCGAATGGCGCCACCTGCGGGCCAACGCCGAACTGGGCGCGCTCACCGGCGTACCCAAGGACCACATCGTCATCGCCGAGGACGGCGTGGTCGTCGACCTCATCGACGGCAAGGCCAAGATCGTCGGCAAGGTCCAGGCCGGTTACGTCTACGTCGACGGCCTCTCCGTCGGCGACGTCACCGAGACCTCCCTCAAGGACCGCCGCATCCTCGGCGACGAGGGCATCATCTCGGTCTTCATCGTGGTCGACAGCTCCTCCGGCAAGATCGTGGGCGGCCCCCACATCCAGGCCCGGGGTTCCGGCATCGACGACAGTGCTTTCGTCGCGGTCACGCCGAAGATCCAGGAAGCCCTGGACAAGTCGGCACAGGACGGCGTGATGGAGCCCCACCAGCTCCAGCAGATGGTCCGCCGCACCGTCGGTAAGTGGGTGTCCGACACCTACCGTCGGCGCCCGATGATCCTTCCGGTCGTCGTCGAGGTCTGACCCCTCGCAACCGTCTGACCTGGAGCGGGGCCCTCGATTTGCATCGGGGAGCCCCGCTCCAGTACGTTTACGTCTCCGCCTGAACGGGAAGCACCGCGCGCACTCGTGCGCCCGGAGAACCACCCGACGGGGCGGGAATTCCGACTCAGAATCTCTGATAAAGTCGGATCCGCCGAAAGGCAAGGCCACTCCACAGGCTGCCGGAAATCGAATTCGGACCGGAAACGGAACGAAAAAGAGTCTGGTAAAGTTGGAACCGCCGGAAAGGGAAAACGCGAAAGCGAAGAACCTCGAAAGCACCCCGCTTCGACCGGGAATCGGACACGAAAGAGTCTGATAGAGTCGGAAACGCAAGAACGAAGGGAAGCGCCCGGAGGGCCCCGGTGAAACGGGACCGAAGGAAGCGTCCGTTCCTTGAGAACTCAACAGCGTGCCAAAAGTCAACGCCAGATATGTTGATACCCCGGCCTGCTTCGGCAGGTTGGTGGTTCCTTTGAAAGTCCTACCGGGTTCACTTCGGTGACCGGGTAGGCAATGACACAGCGAGGACGCTGTGAACAACGGGTCTTATTCCGACCGGTTGTTCCGCTCTCGTGATGTGTGCACCCGATTACGGGTAAACATTCACGGAGAGTTTGATCCTGGCTCAGGACGAACGCTGGCGGCGTGCTTAACACATGCAAGTCGAACGATGAAACCGCTTCGGTGGTGGATTAGTGGCGAACGGGTGAGTAACACGTGGGCAATCTGCCCTTCACTCTGGGACAAGCCCTGGAAACGGGGTCTAATACCGGATAACACTCTGTCCCGCATGGGACGGGGTTAAAAGCTCCGGCGGTGAAGGATGAGCCCGCGGC